>UQQQ01000003.1 GCA_900543165.1 uncultured Dialister sp.
AGGCGGCGAAGCCGCCACGAGAGCCCTGAACCTTGAACCCTGAACCAAATGAAAGAAAATAAAAAAGGGGCTGTGAAGAAATGAGGATTCATTTCTTCACAGCCCCTTTTTTATTTCCGATAGCTCATGCGTTTTCTTGCGATTTTTTCTGCTTCGCGGGCGGCCTCGCCCTGATTCGGATGGGCTTCCTCGTCCATTTCATACTGCCACATGCGCGTGGGGACCATTTCGCCCTCGGGGCTGCTGGTGTAGCGCATGGACTTCGGCATGGTCTTCACGGTGGAGAGCGGGCTCGTAAAGCCGCGGCCGATGACGTCGGTGGTATTCATGATGAAGAGAAAGGCGTGCGGGTCGATTTTCTCGATGTAGTGACGGAGCTTCGTGATCTGCGTCAGGTCGACGATGGCGAAGACGATGCGCTTATCCATGCCGGAGAAGGCGCCCTGCCCATAGAGGAGGGTCGCACCGTGGTGAATGTTGCGGAGGATGGCGTCTGCGATCTCAAGTGGCTTGTCAGAAACGATGAAGGCGGCTTTCCGCTGGGCGAAGCCGATGACGAGACGGCTCGATAGATTCGCATTGATGTACATCGCGATCAGGGTGCAGATGGCGAGCTCCAGGGCAAAGATCCATGCACTGGCCATGACGATCAGGAAGTTCAGCGCAAAGACGACGTAGCCGATTTCCAGATTGTAGTATTTCTTCAGGATCGCGCCGATGACATCGAGGCCGCCGGTGTTGCTGTTGTAGCGGTAGAGAAGCCCCATGCCAAGGCCAAGGATGACGCCGCCTGCGATGGCGGCGACGAGCGGCTCTTTCACGGAGGACATGGTGGCAAGCGGCGCGGTGAGGTCGATGAAGACGGAGCAGAGCACGGTGCCTATGATGGTGATCAGGGTGTAGAATTTCCCCATGAATTTCAGGGCAAGAAGAAGGATCGGGATATTCAGGATGAGGTTTGCGATACCGATGGGGAAACCCGTCAGGTAGTTCAGGATCATCGCGATGCCGGTGAGCCCGCCTGCCAGAAAGTGATGGGGGACGTAGAAGGCATTGATGCCGACGGAGTAGAGAAATGTCCCGACCACAGTGATAGCCAGGATGAAAAATAGCCGCTGCCAGAAAGTGGGGCTTCTGTAGTCAGCCCCCAACGGGGTGTTCATGAGTGGGTCCTTTCTTTGGAAAATGGAAGCACCAAGGGTGCGGTGAGAAGATTTACATCATATTATAGCATGAGGGGCAAGGCGAGGGGCGTGCCGCCCTTTGATTGCGTGCGAAAACTTCGCTTGAATGAGAAATTAGAAATGAGAAATGCGAAATGGTAGTGCTTCGCGCCGTCGTCATCTCGAGCGTAGCCGAGAGATCTTCCTTGCAGAACGGTTAGTGTACCAATTGCGCTATTTCAATCACCGCTTGCTCCTAATCCCTAATCCCTAGCCACTTATCCCTGCTTTCAAACTTGTGGTGGCGGCTTCGCTGCAATATATATGGGGCGATGCCCGAAGGTCTGCCAAAAAGCAGGTTTCCCGTTTTGAATTTTCCAAACATTACCCGCTTGACCGCGAATGACAAAGATCGAGGGCTGCGCTCGGAATGACGATATGAGAAGGCGGCAGTCTGACGTCTCCTAGTCTCCAGTCTCCAGTCACTAGTCACTAGTCACCAGTCACTCACCCCGAAAAAAACTTTCCTCTCCCCCCCTGACCCTGTCACTTGTGACAGGGTCAGGGGGAAAAATTTTTGATACAATGTGTACAAGATAGGGGTAGTGTACCCTTTTTTAGAAAAAGCAGACGGTATTCTGCGTACTGCCTTTTTTCCGATGGAGGATCTTGCCATGAAACGTACCATACAATCGCTATCTCTTAGTCTTTTGACAGCCCTTCTTTTTTCAGGCAGTGTGAGTGCTGCGCCGGCGCTGCCGCAGCTCGATCCGAAGGGTCCGGCGGTGCAGAAGGTGACAGATCAGGCGTCGCGCATGAGTGAGACGAACCAGCAGGTGGCATCGTACTATCAGAAGAGCCGCTACCGCACGCTGGATGCGGTGCATTCCTCAGAGGCGGAAGCTGAAAAGGGCGGGCTTGTCTTTGAAGTGAAGGAAATCCGTGTGACGCCGTCGAAATTTCTTTCCGCAGAGGAGATCCGGAAGGCCATCCATTTCAAAGGCGCAGGGCCTGCCACTGTGAAAGAGCTGACGGACATGGTGGCCCGCCTGAATGCGCTGTATCAGGAGAAGCATATCGTGACGGCGCAGGCCGTGCTGCCGCCACAGAAGGTACAGGACGGCGTGGTCTACATCCGTCTCATTGAAGGGAAATTCGGCAAGACGGTCATCACGGGAAATCAGCGGATTTCCGAGAAGACGCTCCTCTCGCGCATCCATGGAAGGATGGGCGAACTGGTGGACGTGGACCGGCTCGAGGATGAGCTCCGCGTGTATAATTCGACGAATACCTATCAGGTGCGGGCAGAGCTGGTGCCGGGAGAAGAGGAAGGGACCTCCGACCTCCATCTGGTGCTCGAGGAGAAGGAGAATCCGCTGACATCCTTCATTTTCACGGACAATGCGGGGCAGAAAGAGAGCGGCCGCTACCGCATCGGCGCGTATACGGAGTACCGCGGGATCGGCGGGCATGATGCGAGCCTCGCAGTGAGCCCGGTGTGGACGGAAGGCATCTGGGGCGGCTCGGTGATGTACGATACGCCATGGGGGCATCACGGGACGCGGGCGCAGATTTCCTATAGCAGAAATCTGGTGGATATCATCGACGGCACCTTCAAGGACTATGACATGAAGGCAAATTCGAATGACGCGGCGATTTCCATCACGCATCCTGTGAATATCACGCCGCTTTCCCGTGTGGACGTCTTCCTGGAAGGCCATCGGAAATGGTCGGATACCACATACTCCGGGATGGAGCTTTCGAATAGCGCGACGCGCACGGTGAAGGCCGGACTGTCAGCGCGGAGCTTCGATGAGAACGGGCTGTGGTTCTTCATGACCAGCGTCACCGGCTACGAAAGCGATGACCGCGTGAATGATAAGGATAACAACGGCTCATATATAGCGCCTACCTCATGCGCCGGCAGAATCTCAAAAATGACCAGTACATGCTCTACCGCCTCTACGGCCAATACACCGCCTTCGAGTCGCTGCCCTCGACGGAGCAGTTCACGCTGGGCGGCATGGGGAGTGTCCGCGGATACCAGGAAAGTATCCTTTCGGGCGATAAAGGCTGGTTCACCGGTATGGAGTACGGCTTCCCCATCAGCAGTGACCATCAGACATGGCGAGGCTTCGTCTTCCTCGACCACGGTGTCGCATATAACAATTTCACCATCAAAACAACGAAGGACTATCTCACGAGCGCGGGCCTCGGTCTGGAGTGCAGCAAGGGCGGCTGGTATGGTAAGGCCGTCCTCGGCATCCCGCTCAAGGATTCCGGAAATATCGGAGATGCATCGCCGAGAGTGCATTTCTATCTGCAGAGGAATGTGTAATTTTGAGGGACTGGTGACTGGTGGCTAGTAGCTAGGGATTAGTGGCTAGGGATTAGGTTTGCGATACGAGAAAACCGCTAGTTTCAAAACTCCGCGGCGCTTCATTATTTTGCGTCGCACCAACCCCTTTGAACCTCTTAAACCTATAGCGATGAGTAGCTAGGGATTAGGGATTGGGGATTAAGAGTGACTAGTGACTGGTGACTTGAATACTGCTTTCGGGCATCGCCCCATACATATTCGCGGCGAAGCCGCCACCACAACCCTGAACCCTGAACCCTGAACCCTGAACCCTTAAACCCTTCAACCGATCTTCATGATCTTTCGACACAAAGGAGGACCATCTTATGAATAAAATCTACAAAGTCGTCTGGAATGCCACGCGTGGCTGCTATGTGGTCGCTTCGGAGCTGGTGAAGACGCACCGGGGGAAGAAGAGCGTGCGCCGCGGCGGGAGCATCCTCTCCCGCGCAGGGACGGCACTGCTCCTTGCTATCGCAGGCTGGGGCGCGGCTTGCAATTTCATTTACGCAGATGTCAACGTGGCGGATCCGGCTCACACTGGCAAGGTGGATAAGACCCCGCTCGCAGGCGGCGGCACGCAGTATGACATCTACAACCAGCAGGTCAACAATGGCAGTGCCCTGAACAAGTTCACGGATTTCGGTATCGGACAGAAGGACGTGGCGAATCTTCAGCTCGGCTCCTCGGTCGATCGCCAGATCAACCTAGTCAAGAACCGCATCAACATTGATGGCGTGGTGAATGCGATCAAGGATAATAAGATCGGCGGGGACGTGTATTTCTTCTCGAATGCAGGCATTATGGTCGGCAAGACTGGCGTATTCAATGTGGGGCGTCTGACGCTGGGGACGAATGCGGCGTATGGCGAAGCGCTGTACAATGGCGGGATGGAGAAGCATTTGGCGCAGTCCGCTACGGCGCAGGCGAAGGCTGTCGCTGGCGGCAGTGACATCACGCTTCAGGGGAAGGTCTATGCCCAAGGCGATGTGATCGTGGGCGCAGGCGATGTATCTCTGAACGGTGCGGCTGTACGCACGCATGTGGATAATGCAGGCACTTACGCAGCGCAGAAAACCGCCGATGAATATAGAAATCAGCTGGTGAATATCAATACCCCGTCGGCTACGGTCGCCACTGCTCTCGGCAAGGGCGATGTCGCACTGGCGGCTGTCGGTGTACCGTCGGAAGCGAAATCCTTCGAGACCAAGGGTGCGATCGTCATTGACAAGGCATACATTGACGCGTCAGGCGGTGACACGTCGGTCATCGCCAGCGCGGAACGGAATGGCGGGAATCTCATGGGCAGCCAGGCTTCGGCGTCGGTCGATATTTCGAATGCCACCATCAAAGGGCAGCATGTAGGCATTGCGGCGAAGACGGAAGTCAGCGGCAAGGTCGGCTCGGCGGATGCGTATAAAACAGCTGCGGAAGAGGATGGTATCCTCGGACTGCTCCATGCGACCTTTGATGAACAGGTGGGAAATCTGGCGTCTGTCGTGAAGACGGGCGCAGACTCTCTCGTGACGGTCAAGGATTCGCAGCTCACCGCGGCGGAAGACCTTACGATTTCCTCGAAGGTAAAGTCGGAAATTGGCAGTGAGACGGGCGGCGCTCTCGGCGTCGGGATCAATGTCGGCATCGCGGACGTTTCCTCGAAAGTAGAGATCCAGGGGACAAGTGCGCTCACGGCAGGGAAGGATCTCGCGATTTCTGAGGAAGGCAGTAACGCTATCGATCTCCAGCGGCAGGGCAGCGCGGAAGATCTTCCCATCGCGATCGATCTTGGCTGGGCGGAAGCGAAGACAGATGCATCCGTCAATGTAGACAAAGAGGCGACGCTGAAGGCGAAAGAAAATGTAGACGTATCGGCGAAGGCAGAGAGAAATCTCTCCGTCGAGGTCGAGAACAGCAGCGGCGACGGCACGCTGGGCCTCGCGGTCGGCGTCATCCAGTCCGAGACGAAGGCAACGGCCGATGTGCAGGGCAAAGTCTATGCAAATGGCAAGGTCAGTGTCAGAGAATACGGTATCGGACGAAGATGGGAAGTATGATCCCGATACGCTCCACATCACGAGCGAGAGCGAAAGCGATGATGGCACCAGCTCGGATCCCATTCACGACATCGTGGACGTAGCGATGACCAAGGGCAAGGGCAACCAGCTCATGGCGGGCATCAAGAAGCTTTGGGGTGATAAGTCGACGGAGAAGAAGGCGGCAGACGCCGGGACGACCGCGGCTGACCAGATCGCGGCGACGAGCGCGGGCGGCGGCCTCGGGCTCAATGCTGCGACGGCTTTCCTCTTCAGTGACAACAGCGCGAAGGCGTCCCTTTCGGGTGAAGTGCGCGGCTATGATGGAGCAAGCGGTGCGGGCGCAGTCGATGTACACGCGGAGACCTTGTCGCGGACGAAGGTGAAGGCAGGTGTCAGCCAGGGTGCGGACAAGAGCGCCGGCATCGCGGCGGCGGTGAACTACGTCGACCAGAATGACAAGGCCGAAGCCGAACTCGCGGGTGACATCAAGTCCAAGGGCGATGTGAAGGTCAGCGCGGAAACGAAGCGCCCCTGGCAGTCGAACCTTGAAGGCTTCGGTGAAAATCTTGCGGATGACTTGGCAACCATTTTCGATCCGAATAATGGTTTTGAACTGTCGTGCCTGACCGACTCTTGGACGCAGACGGTCGGCGCGGGCGAGAAAGTCTCCGGCGCAGCGGCGCTGAACATCATGGAATACAACCACACCGCGAAAGCAACGGTGAAGAAGGATACGAAGGTAGACATCGATAATGGCAATCTCGATGTCAGCGCGAAGAATGATATCCACACTGTGAATTTCAGCGGCGACATCAAAGCGCCGATCGGCGACCAGCCGGGGAGCCTCGATTTTGGGAAGACATTGGAGGAAGTCCTTTCTCCGGCAGCGGGAAAGCCGCATTGGGCGGCGCGGCGCTTACCGTGCATCAGAAGAATACCGCCGAAGCCACCGTGGAAGATGGCGTGACTGTGACGAAGGCGAAGGATGTCAGCGTCACGGCGGAGAACAAAGGCTCGAATCTTTCCATGGCGGCTGCGGGCGGCAAGGGGCAGACCGTTGCCATCGACGGGACAGTCAATGTCAACCGTTTCGAAAACACCACCAAAGCCACGGTCGGCAAAGCGACCATCAACGCAGACGGTGACGTCAGCGTCAGTGCTGAGGACAATAGCAAGACCATCAACATCGGCGGTGCGATCGCTGTCTCCGAACAGGCAGGCATCGGCGCCACCGTCGCATACAACCACATCGACCGCCAGACAGAAGCATCGCTCCAGGGGAAGGTCACTTCTACGAAAGACGTCTCCGTCACCGCCAAGAACACCGGCGCGATCTACGCCATGTCCGCAGCCGGCGGTGTCACCATGGATAGCACCGAGGCGAACGGCGCAGGCAGTACCGGTCTGAAAGCACAGGAAGGTGAGGACAGCCAGAGCACCTCTTCGATCGGCGAACTGGCAGAAAAACTGCTGAACGCAGGCAAGTCGGACAAAGATAAGAAAGAGATCCAGAAAAGCGACTCCGCACTGGACACCATCGCAGGAAAAGATGCGTCCATGGGTGAGAACGTCGGCACCGCAAAGGGCGGCTTTGCCACGGCGGCGAATGTCTCCGTGAATCGTATCACCGATACGGCGAAGGCGTATACGAAAGGAAATATGGTCACTGCCGATGCGCTCGCCATCCGTTCCGGCAATGACAGTAAGATCACGACAGGCGCGGGTGCGATCGCCCTCGGCCTCTCGCAGAACAGCAGTGCCATCGCAGGGAGCTTCATGTACAACGCCATCACGGACAAGAATGAAGCCTATGCCGAAGATGCAGTGCTGACGCTCCAAGGCAGCGAGAAGGAAGACGCTTCCCTCACTGTCGAAGCGGACAACGCGGCGAAGATCACAAATATCGCAGCGAGCGGCAGTGGTGCGGCAAAGGGCAGCGCCATCGCGGGCCAGATCAGTCTGAACTGGGTGGATAATGAAACCGACGCCCATGTGAAGGGCGGCCGTCTCACTGCGGATGAAGCGGCGACCATCGCGGCCAAAGACCGCGGCACCATCGACTCCTACACGGGCGCGGTGGCGATTTCCGCTGGCAATAATGGAGCGGCGGTGGGGGCGTCCATCGCAGCAAACCTCATCGAAGGGGAAACCACCTCTTCGCTCGAAGATACCACAGTGAACAGCGGCGGCGCCCTCTCCGTCACCGCGGATGAGACCAGCCAGATCCAGTCCATCGTGGCGGCCTTCTCGGCGAGCGGGAACTGGATCCACACGAAGACGGATGCCCATATTTCCAATGACAATACCATGAAGACAGGGGCGCTCTCCGTCCTGGCGAAGAATGGAAGCAATGCGACACTCGGCGTCGGCAGTGCGGCTGTCGGAGGAAACTCCGCCGGCGCATCCATCGGCGTTATGGTGAACCAGTCGGAAGTCGCAGCTACGCTTACCGGCGATAAAGATAAGAATCATACCATCACCGCGGACGGCATCACTGTACAGGCGGATAATGCGTACAATGGCGCGGCTTCGGATACAGATGATAAGACTGCTAGGACCGTCGCTGTCGGCTTCGCTGGCGGCACCTCGCAGTTCGCGGGCTCCGGCTCTGTCACGGTGAATGTCATCGACCAGAAGACCGATGCGACTATCGGCAAGGGCAAGTACGATGCAGGGCGAAAGGCGGCTCAGGTAGGTGCGACAAGCACCGCGAAGCTCTTCGGCCTCGCGGGCGGCGCGTCCCTCTCCGCGGGAAGCGGTATTGGCGCAGCTGTCGACGTCCAGACCTACAACGGTCACACCTATGCAGGCATCGCCGACGGTGCGTCCCTGAAAAATGCGTCCTCCGTCACCGTGAATGCGGACTCGAAAGAACACCTGACCTCTGTCGCAGCGCCCCTCGCCGGCGGAGCCGGTACTTTCGCAGGGGCAGGGGCAGCTGGCGCACACTCCGTCTCGACCGATACGAAAGCGTATTTGGGCCAGAGTGAAGTGACGGAGGCCGGTGATGTCTCTGCCACCGCCAAGGATGAAACGGAACTGAAAACCGTCGCAGGCAGTGGTGCTGCCAGCGGAAATACCGGTGTCGGTCTCACCGCAGCGGTCGAAGTGGTGAACAAAAAAGCTAGTGCGATCGTGGGTGACGATGTGAAAGTGACAGGCAGCAGCCTCACCGTGAAAGCAGAAAACACCAGCAGCAGCGTGACCAGTGCTGCCGGTCTCGGTGCCGGCGGTACGGCAGGTCTTGCCGGAGCGGCATCGGAAACCTTCATGAAGCAGGAAACCGATGCACATGTCGGCAAGAATGCGAAAGTTACCGTCAAGAAGGGCGCGGAGATTCTTGCCGATTCGAAGTTTACGCAGGGCGCGGCGGCGGGCAGCGTCGGTGCGGCGGGAACGGTCGGCATGGGGCTCACGAATTCCACGGTTTCCTTCACGGGAGACACCGCCGCTTATGCGGATGAGAACGCGGTTATCGATGGCGGGGAAAAAGTCAATATTTCCGCAACCCAGCTGACGAAGGTAGACTATGGCACGGTCGCGGGCGCGGTGGGCGGCACGGCGTCTCTCTCCGGCACCGTGGGTGTCAATGCGCTGAAGACGACCACGAAA
This sequence comes from uncultured Dialister sp., assembly GCA_900543165.1. Lineage (GTDB taxonomy): Bacteria > Bacillota > Negativicutes > Veillonellales > Dialisteraceae > Dialister. The sequence goes on from UQQQ01000003.1 coordinate 9,171, forward strand.
GCCTATGCAGCAGCCAGCTCTCGGCGAAGACAGCAAACGCAGAAGGGATCGCGGTCACGGCCAGCGATGAGACAACGCTCAAAGGTGACAATGGCGGCGTGTCCATCGGCATTTCCGGTGGAAGCGCGGGTGCAGCCATCGGCGTGACGAATATTTCCAAAGATACAGAAGCCTTCCTGGGCGGAAGAGCCGCTATTGATACCGCGGGGAAGACGAAGATTTCCGCGAAGAATCAGGAAAGCTTCGTGAATGTCACCGTGCAGGCTGCCGGCGGGCTCTATGCCGGCCTTGCGGGCGCAGTGAATGTGACGAATCTCTCCGCTGTCACCAAGGCGTACACGGGAGATGACGTTTCTTTCAATCAGGCAGATAAAAAAGGCAGCGATGTCACGGTCGAGGCGAAGCACAATATTGACAAGATGACGAGCGCGGTCGCAGGCGCGGCGGTCGGTGCAGGAGCACTGGGGGCGGCGGTAGATATCGGTACGATTCGCACGCAGACGAATGCGTTCCTGGGGGAAAATAACAAGCTCCACACGGATGGCGCGCTGGTGATCGATGCGGCGGATCACATGGAAGGCATTTCCACGAATGCCATCGCGGCAGCCGTGGGTGGATTCGGTGTCGCAGGCAGCGTCTCGGTGTACAACTTCTGCAGTATCATGAGTGACAGCGATATTGCCATGCTCTCGGGCAAGACCAGCAAGGATGGCGGCGAAAGCTCCATGGACGACTGGGTGAATGGCGAAATCAACAAGTCCCAGACGGGCAATGCCATGGGTGTGTACCAGACAGATGCGCTTACGGATGTGAAAAATAAACTGGAAACGAAATTCCAAAGCGAGACGCCGGATATGGGTGAGAAAGGGACGCTCGCCCAGATCGGGAACGGCAGCACTGTCACGGCAGACAACGTCCGGATCAAGGCGGATGATAAGCTCTCCGTCTCGAACCTCATGGGCAATGTCAGCGCAGGCGGCAGCGCGGCGGGCATCTCGGTCAATGTCGTCCGCACGGATACCTTGACGCAGGCGAAGACGGGAGAGAACTCTTCTATCCGGTCGGTGGGAGATGTCCAGATTTCTGCGGGCTCTGACCATCAGATGAAAAGTGACATCGTCGGCGCGTCCCTCTCCGGCGGTATCTCCGCTCAGGGGACGGAAGAGACCTGGATGGACAAGAGCATAGAGCATCGTCCGCGCGCTGGCGGGGACGGGATCGTCCATCACGTCCGGCGGACAGACGGCTATTACCTCGAGCAATGTACGAAGCCTCGATGCGAAGCTCACGGGCGCATCGGTTGCGCTGTCGGACGCTCTGAATGGCGCGGTTATCACGGCAGATGTCAGCGGCTCTTCGGAAGCAGGCACGGGGAATGGTGCGTCCATCGACGCAGAGGAAGAGGCGAAGATCGAGGCGGAAGCGGATACGAAGCTCTCCGCGAAAGCACTCGGTGCGGCACTTGGCACCTATGCCGGAACCGGCACGGGCGTGGCGTTTTCTTCGGAGGTGGCAGCGAAGGCAGATGTAGGAAATCAGACCGCCATTCATGGGAAGAACACTTCCATCACAGCGAAGAATACCCCTACCCTGGAGGCGCGGGCGGTTTCTGCCGGCCTTGGCATCGCAGGCGTCGGTAGCACCGTATCTGAAGCGCATTCGAAGGACAAGGCACTGGTTCGTGTCGGCGGTGGGGCGAAGCTCTCGGCGGATGAAGCGCTCAGGATCCGGGCACTCATGGAAAAACCGGCGGACGCAAAGGATTACAATGCGTACGCGCAGGCCATCGCTGGCGCGGGTGGTGTCGTTTCCGGTGCGGTCGGTCTGGCTTTTGTCGATATGGCGCAGGAAACGAAAGTTTCCATCGAGGCTTCTTCCGCGATGATAGCGAAGAAGGCCACTATCGTAGCGGAGCATAGCGATACAGAAAATGTCGAAATGGACTCTGTCAGCGCGGGTGGTGTCAGCGGTACGGGCGGCGAGACGAAAGTCAAGGTTGTCTCGGATGCAGGTGTCAGTGTAGGACAGGGCAGCACCATCACGACAGCGGAAGAGGCGGCTATCCGCGCAGAAAATGTCACCGAAAAGGCATGGCGGGATGGTAGCAGCAAGAAGAACGTCAGCAGCATCGGTGCAGCGCTTGCGAGCGGGAATGGCGTCGTGAATGAGACATCCATCACGCACGTGACGACGGTCGATCTGGATGCGGTCACCATTAAGGCGAATGCGTCTGACCTCACCGTGGAAGAAAAGGCAGCAGGAAAGACGCTCTACGATAAGAATGCCATCGCGATCGATGCGGCGAGCCGCGTGATTTCCAAAGACAGAAGCACGCTTTCCACGGGCGCAGCCGTCGGCGCGGCGCATGTGAAGAATACAAATAGCGTCGCCGCGACGACCACGGTGCATGTCAGAGAAGGCAGCCAGCTTCTGGCGGGCGAGACAGAGAAAGCAAAAGAGAAGGACAAGACCGCGTCTTACACAGGGGCAGCCCAGAGCCCGTACAGCAGCGCGTATAAAGGCGGATCCATCGCGGTCGGCACGAGAAATGATGCCGAGCTTGACAGTGATACGCTGGTCGATGTCTACGGCGCGGCGGGCTATGCCGGTTCGAAGAACCGGGTCACTTACACGGGTCTGTCGAACACATCGTTTGCTGGCAGCGCGGAAACGGCGAAGGGCGATATTTCCGCCATGGCTGGACGCGACAGCCGGGGCGAGACAGGCACCATCCGTGCCAGTGCGCACAGCGACATCCTGAATGCGACGGCAATCCCGATTTCCATCAAGAAGGATCCTGTCGCGAAGATTGACAGCCGTGCATCGCTTACCGTGGATGCGGCGGCGAATATGCGAAGCGACCGCGATATCCACATGAAAGCGAAAGCGGGCAGCCTCACGGCGCTCGGTTCGGGCGAAGTGAAGGACTGGGTTAACAAAGTGGCGGATGCGCTCGGGGCAGACGGCAGCTCCATCGGTCGCAAGGAAATCTCCTCGTCGGCAGATGTCACTATGGACGGCAAGGCCGAGACGGGCATTCATAGAAACAAGTCCATCACAATCGGCGGACAGGACAAGCAGGGCAGCTGGGAGACGACGGTCAAGAGTGATGGCGATATTTCCTATATCTATGGTGGTGGCACTACCATCGTAGGGAAGGAGCTCTCCGAGCGCCTCGCCGCCCTTCGCGAGAAGCTCGCTGACTTCGGCGCGGATGATTCCACCAAAGCTGCGTATGAGGCAGAGATTCAGTTCCTTGAAGAAAAAATGGCTGCGTAGGGGCTGGGATATTTCGAGACCGATGACAAAGAAAATAAGCGATTCATCGAGCTCCCCTCGTCGGATACGTCAGAACTCAAGGATGCGAAGAAAGTCCTTGAAAATGCAAAGAGCCAGGACCAGAAGATCACTGACAGCTGTCAGGCAGATCAGAAGAAGCTGGATCAGCAGAAGACGGAGCTCACCGCGTTTGGCACCGAGCATACGAATTATCTCGGATTGCAGTCGTTGGCAGATGCGAAAAAGACAGAAGCCGATACCGCGAAGACCATTATGGAACAGACTGGCAATGCGAAAGATATAGCGGAAGGGAATAAGAACAATGCGTATGCGACGCTCGAGCAGAAGGCGGGAAGTCAAACTGTAGAGACATACATTCAGACCCATCCTTCGGATGAGAGTGTCAAGTATTACAAAGAATGCAGCAAAGCATACGAGACGGTTGCCCAAACGTACAACACCGCGGCGTCTGCGTACCGTGCGGCTGAGGAAGCAGCGACTAACAGTCAGAAGGCAGCCGATGCCAGCGCGAAGACGTACAGCGATGCGGTCACGAAGTACAATGGAGACTACAGTGATACGATCGATACGGACGTGACGAAGTATGATAGTACGGCCATCGATGCCAAAGGCGAAGTGATCGACCAGAAGAAACAGGCTTCTATCGACTGGCAGAAGCAGGTCGCGGGGAATCAGGAGCTTCTCGCAAACCAGATTTCTGCCACGGAGAAATTCTACTCGAATGGCGGCACGGATGCGAATGGCGTCTTCACGAAGGACGGCGCGTCTGTCATCACGGTCGATGGCAATGGCAATCCGGTTCCAGAAGGCACAGAGGGATCGTACTATCTTCTTCACAAAAATGTCTACCAGCAGATGACGCACAATATGAAGATCGATGACATTACGGCGCAGCTTGGTGACATCCTCTTTGAAGGGGACAATGTCTCTGGCAGCGGTACACTCCACGTGGGGGGGCGATGCGTCGGTTTCCATCACGAATGCGTCTCCGAATACGCTGACGGTCGGCGATATCCAGGTCGTCGGGCGCGGCGGCATCGATGGCTCCGGGCAGGGCGGCACGATTTTCTATAATGACGTCGAGCTCAAGGGAGATATGAAGGCAGCGATCAAAAAGGGAAATAAGGACAAGAGCATGAATGTCGGTTTTGCTGTCACGACGCGTCAGGATACAGCGGTGCCCTCCATCACGGTGAAGAATACCTTCCAGCCATCGGACTACAAGGATGGCGATATGCCGCACTACGCAGCTTCGACCACGACGCTTGCGGGCTACATTTACAATCCGCGCGGCGCTGTCACCGTGGAGAGCAAGAATGGTGATGTCTACAATGACGGTACTATCTACGCAGGCACGGTCGACATGAAGGTGGAGAATGGCGACTTCATCCAGTCCCTCTCGGACAGGAAGAACAGCATTTTCCATGTCGGCGGCGCGCCACTCGATGATACGGGCAAGCAGAACAGCCAGCTTGGCACCGGCAGCACCGGCATCCTTGCGAATGGCAACATCTTCATTTCTGCTCGCTATGTGAATATTAATTCCAAGATCCAGAGCGGTATCGCAGACTGGGATCTGACGATTCCGAAGAATTGCAGGTTCTACTATGAGGATGTCAACGGAAATAAGACATATGTCCAGTCGAAGAGTGAAGTACCGGCAGGCCGCACCGTTCGCGTCGAAGGCGCAACGGGACGAGCGGCAGAGAAGCTCTCCTATGATTTTGAAACTGATCGCTTCGTCGTAGATGATATCGAAGTCCACGGCGGCAAAGTCTCCATCGTCGGCACTATCATCAATACGACGAATGACAAGTTGAAAGCGCGTATCGAAGCACTTGACGGTTACGGGCAGATTTCCATTCAGAATGACAGCGGCAAGGACATCGAGCTCAAGACGCTCTCCACGGGTGAAGGAACCGAGGGGCGGATCGAAATCACTGACCTCGACCGCGCAAATGGAAAGATTGCCCGCAAGACCACCTACACCCGGGATGGCGGCAAGATCCATATGAGTGTACAGAACTATCAGAATGGTGCGCCTTCCGGCAACGCGCAGGATACGGTACTGACCGCGGGGACGGATGGCACCTATACGCCGGTTGCAGGCTCCTACTACACACTCCAGACCGGGACGGATAGGTGCTATACCACGACTTACGAACTGCACAAGACCAAAGTCGACTGGTGGGGTATCGAGAATAAGACACCGACCGGCCAGGAGGTGCTGGACCAGGGTGGCACTATCACAGACTACCAGCAAGGGTACACCCGCACGCTGAATGGTGGTGCCATCATCACGACGACGAATGATCTCAATGGCGGACCGACCGGCGAGGCGTATAAGACATCGGAGAAGACCATCAATAACAAGACCGAGTCGACCTTTACGCAGAAATCGAAACGCCTCTGGTACACGGTGGGAGTGGCGAAGAAATTTGACTACAAGCTGGTGGAAAAGAAATATGATACCACCATTCACCAGTATTCGCAGAAGGCGGACTACGACATCGGCATCGGCTTCATCGGCGATGAAACTGGTGGCAAGTTCAATGTCAATGGCGGCACGGGAAACGTCATCGTGAATGGGACGATTTCCAATGGCCTTGGTGAAGCGACGCTTTCAGCGGGCGGTATCCAGCAGGGCGCACGCGGTTACATCGATACGAATACGCTCACTATGACGGCGACGACGGGCAGCGCTGGCACGCGGGATGCGGCCATCAAGACGAATGCTATGACCGTCAGCGGCAGCGCGGCGAAAGACTTCGGTGTCAAGGTCGTGAACCATGGTGTCACCGCGGGCAGCATCACCGCAGGTGCGGCTGCGATCCAGGCCGAGGGCGACATCTCGCAGCAGGCCGGGACGAAAGTCCACGCGGGTCGCGTCGAGCTCGTTTCCGGCGGCGCTATCCAGGGCGCAAATGGCAGCTTCCTCATCGAAGCAGGTCAGAGCGAGGGCAAAGACTATGGGCTCAAAGCCAGCGCGGAAGGACATATTTCCATCGAAAATACCAGCGGCGACCTGTACCTTGACAGTGTCATTTCCAAGGAAGGCGATGTCAGCCTGAAGACGAATGGTTCCTTCATCGACAACAACTACACCGATCTCAATGACGAGGATGCTACGGCAAAGCTCCTCGGCTGGGTGAATGCGGCGGTCCTCGAAGGCAGTGAGGCGACCGTCACCAAACAGAAGAGTTGCCTCATCGCCAAAGTCGAAGGCAAGTATAATGAGTTCCAGTCCTTGCGGACGCACATCAATGCAGACGGCAAGTACAGTCTCGATGATGTGACCCGCCGGCAGCTTGAGGCAGATGGACAGGATGTGAAGACCTACATCAAAGGACAGCAGGCGCGCTATGAGATGCTCCTTGCAGAAGGCGTCGGCAGCTGGACCGCCGAAAAAGTGAAGCGCTACACCGATGGCATCCAGCAGTCGAGCGAGAGCATCTACGGGAATGCCGCACTGAGCAAAGACGATCTCTCGAAAGATGACTTCCTCACGAAAGATGAAAAGGCAGAAGTCCTCGTCGGCTCTGCGAAGTCGGCGAAGGATCTCCTCATCACCTTCGCACCGGGCAGCATCAAGGAAGGTATCACAGATACGAATACCACGCTGAAAGGCACACCGCACGTCTCCGGCAAGGCTGTCACCCTGACTGCGGGCGAGGCGCAGGGGAGTATCGGACAGAAGAAGGATGGCATGACCATCGACCTCTCTGACATGACGAGGCTTACCCGTGAGCAGCTTCTGGCTCTCTCCGCTGCAGAGCGCGGGGATTTCACCGTAGTAAATGGAAATACCGTCAAGGTGTCTTCCATCCGCGCGATTGATGCGGAAGCGAAAGGCAAGCTCCAAGCGACCGCAGACAAGGGCGCGATTTATCTCGTTACCGAAGGCAGCATAGCGGGGGACAGCACTTTCAAGGCGGGCGATGAAATCCGCCTCAAAGCGGCAGACAATGTCGCCGGCGTCACGTTGACATCGGATAAGCAGATCATTTTCGAATCCGGCGAAGGCGCGATCCATGAGGCGAAGCTGGCAGGGAAGGGCGTCCTCACTGCGAGAGCGAAAGTCGGTGTTTCCCTCAAGAAGAGCGACGGCGACCTCGTCATCAATACCATCTACGCATCCGAAGGAGACGTCCGTCTCGATGTGGGCGGAAACAGCCTCCTCGCCGAAGACGGACACGATACGAGCGGCGACGAAACCGGCACCACATATACGAACGTCGAAGGGAAGAATATTACCATCACAAACGCCAAGAATATCAAAGGCGCAAGCGGTGGGGCGTCCCTCGGCATGAAAGTGACCGGCACAAAAGCCAAAGACGGCAGCGAAACGCCGGGCGTCATCACGGCACATGCCAAGGGCGACGCCGACATCACCCTCTTCGGAAAAGCGGCATCGGAGGCGATCGATATCGATGCCGAAGACCTCACGCTCACCAGCCGCGGAGACATCTCGGATGGCAGCTATAAGGCAAGCAAAGCCCTCCGCGTCCATACCGCGCAGAATAACACCATTTCCGGCGGCAACTTTAGCGGCGGAACCGCAGACATCACCAATGCGGGCAAGATGAGTGGCGGCGTGTACACCGCAGAGGGTGACCTCACCTACACGGGCAGCGAAAATGCGTCCCTTTCGGGCAGCGATTTCACTTCGAAAGAAGGAAACGTGAAGGTCACCGCCAAGGGACAGCTCGCTCTCAAGAAGCTGGGCGCAAAGGAGAGCGCGACCGTCGAGGCCGATCACGATGTCACGCTCACCGAAGCAGAAGCGGGTATGCTTGCTATCTCGTCCGGCGGCAGTGTAAACGCAGGCATGCTCACGGCTACGACAGGCGATGCGAAAGTCACCGCGAAGACGGATGTGAAGATCGGCACTCTGAAGGCAGAAGCCGGCAACGCGACGATCGAAGCGACCGCAGGCAAACTTGGTGTGACGACGCTGCATGCAAAGGAACACGCAGCGCTGACAAGCGGCGGTGCGATGACGCTGGAAAGTGCAAGTGCGGATACCCTGACCGCGAACGCAGGCACGACGCTCGATGCGACGAAGATTCATACAACGGGCGATGCGGGTCTTGCAAGCGGCAGTGATATGGTTCTTCATGAGGCAAAGGCAAGCGGCAAGCTCACTGCGGACGCAGGCGGCAGCATTTCTGTGAAGGGGACGGATGCGAAGATTTCCGGAAGCGCCATCGAGATGACGGCGAAGAAAGACATCCGCATCACGGATCGTTCGCCGGTCGGCAAGCTGGACGGTGTGGATACGAGCACGCCGGCAGGGTCGACCACCGGCAGCGGCGCGGCAGGCAGTCTTGTCACGGGCGAGGCGAAGCCGCATGATTTCGATGCGAGTGGAAAGGGCAGCGCGCTGCTCTCGTCTGCGGGCGGAAAGGTCACACTCTCTGCGAAGAAGGTGGAAATCGACACGCTGGCAAATGGCGAAGGCGATGCGGCGGATCTCACGATCTCTGCGGACAACATCGGTATCGATGATCTCGCAGGCGTCGGCGCGCAGCATGTCACCATCAACGGCGCAGATGGCCAGAGCCAGGCGCACTACGCAGGCATTCACTCCACGTCTGCGGGTGGTACTCTTGTGAAGGATAGCAGGGTCGAGCACCTGCATCTCACAGGCAGGGAACCTCTCGGCCTCACGAATACCGCGATCGGCGGGGACAGTTTCCTTGCGACGGACAAGATCCGCGTGACGATCGAGAAGAATCTGGACAGCAGCCAGGCGGAACATTTCGGAAATCTTTCACTTGGTGGCTATGATATTGCGACCGACCATGTCATGACGAGCGTCAAGGACGGCCTCACCGTGAACGGCGAGCGCTTCCCGATGACGGCGGAAGGCGTCATGAATGCGAGCCTCTATGAGGACCGAACGCTTGGCCGTGATGGACGGGAGAAGGAAGAAGAAACGGAGAAGGAGAGTTCGTCTCTTGCCTTCGGCGTACCGAATGACAAGGAAGCATATGAAGTCGTGAAATAGGAGTTTGGCATTTAAAAACGAGCCTCTCATTTCGAGAGGCTCGTTTTTGTATTGGGTTCATGGTTCAGGTTGGCGGGTTCAGGGTGGTGGTGCGGATAGCGATACTCTCGTATCGTCATTTCGAACGAAGTCGAGAAATCTTCCTTGCAGACCGATGGCGAAGTATGTTTGAAGCCAGAAAAACGCAGGATGAAGGCGCCGATGAAGGCGTCGTTTCTCTGCAGGGACATGTGAGATGCCAACCGCAGTGCAAGAAAGATCCCTCGGCTACGCTCGGGATGACGAAGGGGGGAGCGGATGGGTTCACAAGGGTGGCGCGCTGTCTTTTTAGAAGAGGGGATTCTCGTATCGCAGCCTCCCCCCCTTGCGGGGAAGGTGCCCCGCAGGGGCGGATAGGGCACAGGCGGTATGAAAGAGGGGGGGAGGAGCGTCTCAAGTCGACGATTATGAGAGTACCCTATCCACCGCTCCGCGGTCCCCCTTCCCCGATGGGGAAGGCTAAGAGGAGCGACGCTTCGCGTCGATTTTTATAAAGGGCGATGCCCGAAAGTGGTATTCAAGTTATGGGTTACCAGTCATAACAACGATACGAGTAGGCCCTTGAAGACGGAAGTCCCGCAGAGGGACTTCCGAATTTGGCCTAATCCAAAGAGGCGCCTAGCCTGCCCATTAAGGCGCCTTCCTGTGAGGCCAAACGGGCCGCGCCGAAGGCGCAGGATAGAGTGCCTCGGAGACGCATAACTCTACGCAACGGTATGAAAAACGATATGAGACGATCCGTCTTTCTTGCGTGTCATGAGGGCCGAAGTGGAGGGATCCTTTTGGCAGACCGGTAAAACGTGAGTGAGAGAAAGGCGATAAAGGGAAGCACCAAGGCGTCGTTTGAGTGGGGCGCATGCGTGCCTATGGCGGCCGTGCAAGAAAGATTCCTCGGCTGCGCTCGGGATGACGAAGCGGGGGGAAAAGGTATTTTCAACACAACAAAAAAGGCTATCGCCTGATGAGCGATAGCCTTTTTACATGAATCTCTATTAGTCTTTATAAGGAACGATGGAAGCGCAGTGTGCCATGACGGTGATGGTGTAGTCTTTCTTGCCTTCGTCTTCCATTTTCTTCTTGGCGATTTCCCATGCTTCCTCGACGGTAGCGACCGGGATCTGGTTGGTCTTCCGGATGGCTTCGAAGTTCTCCGGCTTGGTGACCAGGATGATGGTGTACTGGTGGGTCATGCAGAAGAGGTTGAATGCGACGAAGAACGGGATGGTGAAGTGTTCACGGAGAGCCTTTTCCATATCGGCTTCGGTTTCATACTTGAAGCTGTCGAGGTAAGCGGCCGGTTCATAGATGTCGGAGGCTTCCATGATGGCGATGATGACGCCGCCTTTCTTGGTGACGACATCGGACGGGTCGTAGCACTTGCTGCCTTGATAGAGGGAAACGTCTTTCGGATAGCCGCCGGCGCAGGCAAAGACGATGTCGGCTTTGTCGGTGTAGGGGACTTTCTGGGTCTTGTAGACGAGCTTGGTGCCTTCGAGCCATGCTTCGTAGGGGTCACCGCCGACCATGCGGCAGATCTGGCCTTCGGAATTGATGACGGAGTGAACGAGGAAAGCCGGTTTCACCATATCGGAGGCTTCCTGCATGTCGTCAGATACCGGATTGTCATTGAGGAGAGTGGAGCGGGTCTTCGGATTGATGCCGGAGCCGAATTTTTCACCGAGAGCGTGGCAGTGGTTGATCTGGATGGTCTCATCTCCGGCAACGCCCGGGAGGATCAGCTTGCGGCCGCCGCCGTAGCCTGCGAAGAGGTGCGGGGTGATGCCATCGACGACGATGATCTTATCCGCTTCGACAGCGTGTTTATTCAGCCATACAGGAGTGCCTCTCTTGGTATCGCCGACGTGGACGAGTTCGTCCATCTTCTTGCAGCGGTGCTGGTAGAGCTTCACGCGGTGGGTCAGTTCTTCACCGACGACAGCGATATCTTCTTCCGGAGTCTGTTCGCGGTGAGTGCCCTGCGCGAAGAGGATGCAGATGTCATCATCCGGGATGCCGCCGCGGTTCAGTTCATTCACGATGTGGATGACGTACTGATCGGAATGGTTCCAGATACGGGTGACGTCAGCGCAGACGATGCAGACTTTGTCGCCTTTGGAAACGACTTCCGTGAGCGGCTTGCTGCCGATCGGGTGACGCATGCATTCCAGGGTGGCTGCTTCGACATCGCAGGCCGGGGTCGGTGCGCCTTCGAGGACGTCGAGGATGTGTTCTTCCGGCAGGGAAACTTTCTGGGTGGTCTTGCCAAAGCCGAATTCAAATTCTTTTAATGCCATAGGGTTCCTCCTTATCACGAATCAGATGAGATTGTTTTTCCATTATAACACGATACTTATGTTTATTTCATCTCTAAAAAGAGAAATGAAAATAGGTTCAAGGTTAGCCCATGGGGCGTGCTGGCCCTTGATTTCGAATGAAATCTTTGCGCGAATGAGGAATTAGAAATGAGAAATGGTGGTGCGGCGCAAAAAAATATAGAAGCGCCGCGGAGTATAAATGGGGCGATGCCCGAAGGTCTGCGGATGGCAGGTTTCTCGCTTAGGGTTTCCTGACATTGACCGCTTGACCGCGAATGACAAAGATTTCTCGCTTCGCTCGAAATGACGATACGGGAGTTTCCTAATCCCTAGTCCCTAGTCCCCAGTCCCTAGCTACTCATCCCTGCTTTTAAACTTGTGGTGGCGGCTTCGCGGCATTTTAGATGATGGTATTCCTCGTATCGTCAGCCTTCCCCTCGAGGGGAGGTGCCCCGAAGGGGCGGATAGGGCACAGGCGGCATGAAAGAGAGCGGGAAGGAGCGTCTCAAGTCGGCGATTTATGAAAGCACCCGAGCGCCGCTGACGCGGTCCCCCTTCCCCGATGGGGAAGGCTAAGAGGAGCGACGCTTCGCGTCGATTTTTTATAAAGGGCGATGCCTGAAAGTGGGATTCAAGTCACTAGCCACTAGTCCCTAGCCTCTAATCCCTAATCCCTAGGCCCTAATCCCTAGGCCCTAATCCCTAGTCACCAGTCACTAGTTACTAGTGACTTACATCACTTGTCGTAAATGACGAGTCCCATGAAGACGAGGTCTTCGTCACCGATGTTTTCGATGCCGTGGCGGTCGCCGTTTTTGCAGAAGGCGGCATCGCCCGGTTTCATTTCATAGGTGGTGTCGTTGTCGGTGTAGAGGCCTTTGCCGGAGAGGATGTAGTAGATCTCACCGTCGCCTTTGTGCTGGTGGATGCCCATGGAGCAGCCTTTTTCGAGGGTGGCTTTCACGTAGAGGCGGCACTTGTCTTTCAAAATGTCCGGCCCTGCGATGGGTTCCAGAATGAGGTGGCCTTTGCCGCCGTTGGCGTGTTCGATGATTTTCTTTTCGATTTTTTCGATCATGATAGATGCTCCTTTGGTAATGACTGTTGGTTGAAAGTTGTTGATTCGGGGCAAGCTCGTGGGGTGTGCCGCCCTTTGATTACGTGCGAAAGAGGGTGGGAAAATGCGTCTCAAGTCGACGATTTACGAAAGCACCCGAGCACCGCTGACGCGGTCCCCCTTCCCCGATGGGGAAGGCTAAGAGGAGCGACGCTTCGCGTCGATTTTTTATAAAGGGCGATGCCCGAAAGTGGGATTCAAGTCACTAGCCCCTAGCTACTAATCCCTAACCACTAATCCCCAGTCCCCAGTCCCTAGTCCCTAGTCACTAGTCACTAGTCACTAGTCACTAAACTCCACACTTCCTGTATATTCGATACGGGATGAATTTCGATCCCCGCTGTCCCTTTGTCGATGTCGCTCTTGTTTTTCTCAGGGAGAATCATGGCCTTCATGCCGGCTTGGCGGGCGCCGAAGGCTTTCTCGTGGATGCCGCCGACGGGTTTCACTTCGCCGGAGAGGGCGATCTCGCCGGTGATGGCGATGTCCTGATGGAGCGGCTTCTTTTCGATGGCCGAGAGGATGGCGCAGGTGATGGCGCAGCCGGCGGATGGGCCGTCAATATTTCCTCCGCCGATGACGTTGATGTGCAGGTCGTAGTCGGAGAGGCGCTTGTCGGTCAGCTGGCGGACGACGGCGGCCGAGGCGCTGACGGAGTCCTTCGCCATGGAGCCGGCGGTGTCATTGAAGCGTAGGCTCCCCTTGCCGGGTTCAGCGGCAGGGAAGGCGGCGGCTTCGATTTCTATCGTGCTGCCCCAAGAGCCGATGACGCCAAGGCCGTAGATGTGTCCGATCTTCGGCGTATCCGATGCTTCTTTTCGGAGGCAGGGGCTGAGGCGGCTCGTCTGCGCGGTGCGCTCCATGATGGCTTTGGTGATGGTGACGCTCTCTGCCTTTCCTGATTCGTAAATGGCAAGGCCGTAGGCATCGGCGAGAAGGTTCACGGCTTTGCGGCCTTCCATGGTGTAGCGGCTGATGAGCTCGGGGACGCCGGCTTCGAGATGAGCGCCGAGTTTTATGGCGGCGCGTTTCACGATGGCGATGATGTGCGTGGGCTCTAAGGGAGCGAAGAAGATTTCGCCGCAGCGGGAGCGGATGGCGGGGTTGATTTCTTCGGGCGCTCTTGTCGTGGCACCGATCAGGATGAAATCGGCGGGGGCGCCTTTTTCGAAGAGTTGTTTGATGTAGGCGGGGATCTGCGGGTCTTCTTCGTCATAGTAGGCAGAGTCGAAGTGGACGCGCTTGTCTTCGAGGACTTTCAGCAGCTTGTTCAGGAGGATGGGGTCCAGTTCACCGATCTCATCGATGAAGAGGATGCCGCCATGAGCGTCCGTGACAAGGCCGGGCTTCGGCTCCGGGATTCCTTCATCGGCGAGCTCCTGCCGCGCGCCCTGATACAGCGGGTCATGCACGGAGCCGATCAGGGGGTTCGTCATGTCGCGGCTGTCCCAGCGCAGTGTCGTGCCGTCGCACTCGATGAAGGGGGCGTCTTTTTGAAATACGGTGTAGGGCTTCTTCTTCGCCTCTTCGAGGACAAGGCGCGCTGCGGTGGTCTTGCCGACGCCGGGCGGGCCGTACAGCAGAAGGTGCTGCGGATAGGGCGAGGAAATGCGGGAGGCGAGCGCTTCCACGGCTTGGTCCTGTCCGATGATTTCAGAAAGTGACTGCGGGCGGACGACCTGAAGGATCGTCGTGGTGAGGCTGACTTTTTCCATCGCGTCCAGCTTTTCCAGCTTGCGTTTGCTCTCGGCGGTCTCTGTGCTGCCTGTCTCCTCTTCGATGATTTCGCGGCGGACTTCTTCGACATACTCCTTGTGCCGCTCTTCGAGACGGTCTTCGATCTTTTTCTCGAGGGAGCGCTCGACGGCTTGGCGGGAGAGGATGTCGGCGACTTTATCCTCCAGCTTGTCCAAAATGGCGGGGATTTCTTCATCCGTCGGCTGGCGGTGGTAGTCGCGGCTCTCCAGAATGAGGCGCTCCATGCCGATGAGGCGGCTTCTGGGATTTTCGTCATGAATATATTTCACGGCATTGAATCGGCTCGCCTGCACGATCAGCTGCTCGGGTCCCATCGCGGTGGCATAGATGCTGTAGATCGCATTCAGCTGGCGATTCAGCTCTTCATCCGAGAGGCTTTCCTCTCCGCCGATCTGGTTTTTGATGCGGTTCAAAAGGTCTGTCACGTCTTCCATCGGTGTCACTCCTTTCTTTATATCTATGATACCACAAATGGTGAGGGGGTGTCGGGGAGGCAGGGGTTCAACGGATTCAAAGGGTTCAGCAGGTTCAACGGGGAAGGTGGCGGCTTCGCCGCTATTTTATAATCGGCGCTTTGCGCCGCACCACAACCCTGAACCCAACAACCTGAACCATGAACCCTTCTTTTTCTGTTATAATGAGAACAACGGTATCACGAAAGGAGCTCCCATGACACAGCTGGAACGATTGAAGGACAAACTCATCACACTCACTGTCCGCCGCGGCTATCCTGCCGAGCTTGGCGCACTGATGGCAGCCGAGCTGGGCACGGAGAGTACCATCACGCGCATGATCACTTACCTCACCCACGTCGCTCCGGAGCGCGCGGAGGATATGGTAGATGAAATGCTCGCGATCCAAAGTGACCGCAATTTCTGGGTGGATAAAAAGAAATCAGAATACTATCAGAAGCAGTACAATCAGATGCTCTGGGAGGAGAAGAACCGGTAGCAGGAGGGATGTGCATCGCCCGATGCCACATGCAGAAAAGATGCTCGGGACATCCTTGTCTCTCTTTTAGGGGCTGTGAAATAACGATCATCTCATTTTCGCTTTCAATCTGCTGCGGGGACTTGCAGCTCTCATAAGAGTGACCGGGAAATCTTATCCCAGCTGTCTTTCATGCCATAGTCACCCTATCCGCCCCTTTCGGGCACCTTCCCCTAGAGGGGAAGGCTGCGATACGAGAATACCATCTTCTAAAAAAGGCGGCGAAGCCGCCACCTGAACCCTGAACCAAATGAAAGCAAAATAAAAAAGGGGGCTGTGAAGAAATGAGGATTCATTTCTTCACAGCCCCCTTTTTTATTTTCGAAGAGACGACAATATTTCCGCCCCATAAACACACTATATAGACAGAAGGGCAAGTGAGCCGGCCGGCGAGAGACCTTCGGAATGATTTTTCGTATAGAAAGGAAGAAATGCTATGAAAAAACTGAATCTCGTTTTCAACACTTCCGGCAAAGCCATGACTGTCTCTCTGGCAGATCCCAAGGATGGTCTTACGCTGGATGAATGCAGAACCGCGGCGGAAAAGCTGCAGGTCGTCCTCTCTCCGTCCTCCGGGGAGACGGTGACCGGATTTGAGAAAGCGACCGTCGTCACCACCACCACCGAAGTAGTGGAATAAAGGAAACCGGGGGAGCGGGTTCAGGGTTAGCCCCTCGGGGCGTGCTGCCCTTTGATTGGGGATGAAAGCCTCGCTTGAATGAGGAATGAAGGTGGCGGCTTCGCCAGGATCCTTCGGCTCAGGTCGCAGCTGTTCTGGCATTCGTTATCTCACATACGATGTTTCTCGCCGCTCAGGATGACGAAACGGGGCGATGCCCGAAGGTGTTATTCAAGCTACAAGTCACTAGTCACTCGGCACCCCTGATCCCTAGCCACTAATCCCTGGCTACTCATCCCTGCTTTCAAACTTCTCGCGGTAACGCCCGAACGCCCGAACCCATCAACCTTCCCTACTGTATGGCATGTAAATATTTGAAAAAGGAAGAAAGGAAACCATTTCTATGACTGCAAAAGCAAAAATGACTGATCTCGTACTTCAGGTTCGTGTAGAAAACGGAACCAAAGCAGACGGCAAGGCGGCCGTGAAAAATATCAACTTCAGCCAGCTGAAGCTGGATGCCACGGATCAGCAGCTCTTGGATGCCGGTCAGGCGGCAGCGGGGCTTCAGTCCCACGCCCTGCAGGGACTCCGCCGCGTCGTCACCAGCGAACTCGCCGATGAATAAGCGGCCGGCATAAGAGAAAGAGTCGTGAGAGATCACGGCTCTTTTTTGCGTGGAATTGGTGGTTGGCGACTAGTGACTAGGGATTTGAATACTACTTTCGGGCATCGCCCTATTTATACTCTGCGGCGCTTCCATGTTTTTATGCGCCGCACCACCACTCCTCACTCCAACTACAGAGATCGCGAGGCTTTCAAATGTAATCAAAAGACGACCTGTCTCGCGGGCTAACCCTGAACCCCGTATCTCTATGCTATAATAAAAAGAAATGATTGTACCCAAAGAAGGAGAATCCATCATGATCCATATCAGTTCGAAGACCGCTGCGATCCTCGCGGCTTTTACGGCAGTCAGCGCGCCGCTCATGCTGGCGGGCTGCGGACAGGAGGCGCCGAAGGGGGAGGCGCTGACGGATGAGAATGGGCGCACGTACCATCTCATCAAGAATGAGGATGGCACAGAGACGGCGAAGTACGACAATGGGGACGAGGTCACATTTCGCCGTGACGAGAATGATAACCTGAACTACGTTTCCGGGATGTCCTCGCTCCTTCCGATGATGCTGATGAGCTACTTCCTCTTTCATGGCATCGGCGGCTATCAGGGGCATTATGACAGGGATACGGGCAATGTCTTAAATGACAAGCGTCCGGCGTACACGCAGACCCAGCAGCCGGGTACGGCCGCCGGGTCAACGTCGGGAACGGCGGTGAAGCAGGGGCAGACGCCCTCGGGCAAGACTTCTGTCAGTGCGCCGGCCGGCGGAAAGACCGGCTTCGGTGGCGCGGGCGTGAGAAGCGGAGGTGCCTCCTGATGGAAAAAACGTACATGGATGACATCGACCGGACGATATTTCCCTATGTCGAGTACCCGGGCTATCCCTTCCGCTATCCGACGCATCTGCCGCTCGTGATCGAGAAGAAACAGGCGGATCTTCTCCGGCGGGTGAGCGCGGCGCTCTATGCGATCTTCGCCAAGGCCGTCCGGCGTTTTCAGGCGCAGAGCGATGAATTTTTCGATGAGATGGAAATCCCGAAGAAGATGCGAAGATACCTTCATGAAGGCAACGCGATGAAGGATCTTCCGAGCTGGCTCTCGCGTTTTGACTATGTGATGGATCAGTCGGGGCGGATTCAGATGGTGGAAATTAATGCGGATACGCCATGCGCGGAGATCGAGGCCTACTATGCCAATGGCGTCGCGGCGCGGTATTTCTTCAAAGAGGATCCGAATGAAGGCGAGTGGGATCGTTTGCGAAACTGGATGAAGGATATTTTCCTTCGCTGCTCAAGCGGAAAGAGCCGCGAGGAGCTGCTCGCGCATCCGGTGCTCTTTTCGTGCTTCGATGACTACGTGGAGGACCTCGGGACGACGCGCTTCCTCATGCAGGCCATGCAGGATGCCATCGATCCCTCAATGAGAGGCGCCATCGTCTTTGAATCCTTCTACCATCTGGCGGTGATGGAAGACGGGAGCCTCGCGCTTCCTGACGGGCGGACAGTCTCCTTCCTCTATCGCATGCATCCGATGGAAATCCTCATCGAAGAGGCGGCGGATCAGGATGCCTCCTCTCTGGGCGAGCTCCTGATGGATGGATACAAGGCGGGGAAATTCCATATGATGAATCCGCCGGAGTCGCTCATCATGCAGTCGAAGGGATTTCAGGCACTCATCTATGCGCTGATGGAGAAGAGCCCCTCCTTCTTCACGGAAAAGGAGAAGGAAATCATCCGCACCTACCTTCCAGAGAGCTATTTCCAGCGTGATTTCAGACTCGGGGATATGCCCGAAGACTCTCTATGGATCCGCAAGCCCATCTGGGGCCGCGAGGGACGCGGTATCGAGATCATCAATGGCCGCGGGGAGCGGATCTACCAGAAGAAAATCGACAGCGATGACTATGTGGTGGCGAGGGACAGCGATTCGAATCTCGTCCAGCGCTGTGTCCCGCAGCAGAAGATCATCACGAAGACGGATGTCGGCATCATGGAAGGCTATGTGACACTCTCTTGCTTCATGCTCGGCGACACCCCGTCCGCGCTCTATGCCCGCTTCAGCGATGAACGCATCGCAGGAAATGAAGCGTACTGGATACCGGTGCTGTATTAAGGAAACGCTGATTCAATCGCAGAATCAGCGTTTGCAAGAATTATATGCATAGCTTTGTCATAGCCTTCCCCTCGAAGGGAAGGTGCCACGAAGGGGCGGATAGGGCATAGGCGGTATGAAAGAGGGTGGGAAAATGCGTCTCAAGTCGATGATTTACGAAAGCACCCGAGCGCCGCTCTGCGGTTCCCCCTTCCCCATGCGGGGAAGGCTAAGAGGAGCGACGCTTCGCGTCGATTTTTATAAAGGGCGATGCCAGAAGCGGTATTTAGTCACTCCAGTCACTCGGTACTCCTCATCCCTAGCTACCAGTCCCCAGTCACTAGTCACTCGAGGCGCCTATTTCCCAGCCGCTCATCCCCTGAATCCGCTATTCCCTGTCAATTCCACGTAAAATTTGCCGATTGCCATTGATTCTCATTGACAGGGGAAGATTTTCTGACTATATTTAGTAAGGATAGCTCGCAGCAGACCGCGGGAAGCAAAGATCGGTCACGAGTTACTTATGAAATAGAAAGGGGGCCGCCATGATACAGGCATACAAACACAATGAAAATCATGTTCTGTCCGCCGTTCCGCTCCAACAGCTGGAAAAAGGGTCCTGGATCAATGCCGCGGCACCGACATTGGAGGAACTGGTCAGGATCAATGAACTGACAGGCATTCCCGTTGATTCCCTCCAGACCGCCCTCGATAGAGAAGAACGCTCTCACGTCGAACTCGAAGACGACTATATCTTTGTCGTCGTGAATACCCCGGTTGTCCTTGAGACGGATGCCTATGATGCCCTGCCGCTCGGCATCTTCATCACGCGCCAGTACTTCATCACCGTCTGTCTGGAACCGAACACAGTCATTCAGAAATTTCTGAATAACTCATTCACTTCTTTCCAGACGTACAAGAAGACGCGCTTCCTTTTCCAGATCCTTTCGCAAGCCTCTTCTTCCTTCCTGTATTTCCTGCAGCAGATCTACAAGCAGACCGATGTCATCGAGACGCAGGTCAGAAAGTCCTTGCAGAACAAGGAGCTCTTCCGCATGCTTGAGCTGCAGAAATCTCTGACGTACTTCAACTTCGCCCTGCATGCGAATGAAAACGTGATGGAGCGTCTGATGCGCCTTCGAAACAGCCCGCTGCACTCGCTCCTCAAAATGTACGAAGAGGATGAGGACCTGCTGGAAGATGTCATCATCGAAAATAAGCAGGCACTCGAAATGGCGGAAATCTATACCAACATTCTGATGAGCATGATGGACTCTTTCTCCTCCATCATCTCGAACCGCCTTTCGCAGATCATGAAATTCCTGACGTCCGTCACCATTATCCTGGCGATCCCGACTTTGATTTACAGTCTCTGGGGCATCAATGTCCCTGTCCCCTTCGAAGGGTCGCCCTTCGGCTTCGTTGGCGTTATCCTGATCGGTATCCTTTTGACCCTCGTCGTCACCTTCATCCTGTGGCGTAAGGATATGCTCTGAATCTAAAATATAACAACCCCTCGGAGTAGACACTCCGGGGGTTTTTCTTGCGCGAAAATGGTATAATCGGGTAGTATGCTGGTGATTGGTGACTGGTGACTGGTGACTGGTGATTAGTGACTGGTAGACATCAGACTCCCGTATCGTCATTTCGAGCGCAAGCGAGAAATCTTTCTTGCAGACCGATAAACGATGCCTGTGTGAAAGCAGGAATACGTAGCACCAGAGCGTCGGTTTCCTGCCAGTGCCTTTGTGCTACAGACCGCCGTGCAAGGAAAACCCTCGGCTGCGCTTGGGGTGATGACGGCGCGAAGCACTATCCGAATCCCGCGGCGCTTAGATCCTTCGACTCAGTTCTTCTATTTCAGATAAGCCGTTTTTTAACATACGACGTTTTTCTCCGCTCAGGATGACGAAATGCGCCGCACCACCATTTCGCATTTCTCATTTAAGCGAGGTTTTCAAACGAAAACAAGGGACGCTCTGCCCCCTATTTATAAAGGACTTTCTATGCCAAACTATCAACTTCTCGTGAATGCCGACGACTTTGGGCGGCATGTACTCATCAATCAGGCTGTCAAGCGCTGCGTGGAGGACGGTTGTCTGCGCTCTGCGACGCTCATGCCGGGCGGCAAGGCTTTTGATGATGCCGTCGAGGTGGCAAGAAGTCACCCCGAGCTGGGTGTCGGCATTCATCTGACACTTGTGAACGGATTTCCTGTGTGCGACCCGAAGGACATTCCCTCGCTCGTGATCCAAGATGGCGTCTTTCTTGACAACCATGTCGAATTTGTGAAGCATTTCCTCAAGGGGCAGATCGCCATGGAGGATGTACGGCGTGAGCTCATGGCGCAGGCTGCGAAAATGGAGAAAACCGGTCTTTCCCTGACGCATGTCGACAGCCACCAGCACATGCACATGCTGCCGGGGGTGATCGACATCTCGCTGGATGTGGCCGAGTCCGTGCATCTGGATGCAGTCCGCATTTCCCGCACGCCGCTCTTTACGGCCTTTGCCGGCATGGGGCAGCTCATCGGCCGCCTCGGACTCTTCACGCTGGCGGAGCTCTCTTTGTGGAAGGCGAAGCGCCGTCATTTCCGCGCGCCGGATCATTTCGCGGGCATCGTGGCAGGCGAAGCCGTGCATGAAGGGCATTTCCAGCATATCCTGAAGGATCTCCGTCCCGGTACGACAGAGGTCATGATGCATCCCGGCACGGATAATGCAAAGCTCATCCCCGCCTGCGACTGGGAGCATGACTTTGAAGCGGAAATGCAGGCGATCGTCTCGCCGAAGGTGAGAAAGATGATCACGGATAAAGCTGTGAAGGTCGTGAATTACAGGGATCTGAAATGACTAGTGACTGGTGACTGGTAGATAGTGGCTAGGGATTAAGGATTAGGGACTCTCTCGTATCGTCATTTCGAGCGCCAGCGAGAAATCTTTTTTGTTCGCGATCAGGCGGTCGATGTTTGGAAACGCTGCATGGGAAACTTGCGATCAAGAGACCTTCAGGCATCGCCCCCCATTTATACTCCGCGGCGCTTCTGATTTTTATGCGCCGCACCACCATTCCTCATTCGGACAAAGCGTTCATACACAATCAAGGGGCGGCACGCCCCTTGAGCCAACCCATTGAACCCATTTTCCCCTCGGAGGACACATTGAATACTCGAATCAAAGGCATCCTGCAGTGCGCGCTGGGCGCGCTTTGCTGGGGCGCGAGCGGGATCGCGGGGCAGTACCTGCTCGTGAATCGCGACATCGCCCCGGAGTGGTTGACTTTCTGCCGACTGTTGTCAGCAGGTGTGCTGCTCCTTTTTATTTTTTCACTGACAGGGCAAACGAGCATCTGGCCGATATGGCAAAATAAAAAAGACCGGATACGGATCCTGGTCTTTGGCATGCTGGGAATGATCTGGACGCAGTACGGCTATTTTGCTGCCATCAAGTACAGCAATGCGCCGACGGCAACGGTTCTGGAATATCTGATGCCGATCCTCATCATCTTCTGGTACTGCCTCTCGGAGAAGCGTCTGCCGCGCCTGATGGAGATTCTCTGTACGGCCTTTGCCTTCGTGGGTACCGTGCTCATCGCGACACATGGAAATTTTGGCAGCCTCGCGCTGTCTGAAAAGGCACTCTTCTGGGGCCTCTTGGCCGCGGTGGCGTGCGCGCTCTATACGGTAGAGCCGGTCGGCATAATCAGGAGGTACGGCGCGCCCATCGTCGTGGGCTGGGGCATGGTCATCGCGGGGCTCTCTTTCCTGCCCTTCATGGGGCTCTTTCCCTTCACCGGTATGGTGGATCTACCCGTCAGCCTGGCCTTCCTTTTCGTGGTCATCATTGGCACGATCTGTTCCTTCGTCCTCTATCTGGGAAGTACGAAATATATTTCACCCGCTGAAGCCAGTATCATCGCAGCCTTAGAGCCACTCTCCTCCATTCTCCTCGCCTTCGCTATCTTCGGGCAGGACTTCGGCTTCTTCGAGCTTCTCGGTATGGCACTCATCATCGCTGCCGTCGGCGTGGTGAGTTTGCATCAGTGACTAGTGACTGGAGTGACTAAATACCGCTTCTGGCAGCGCCCTTTATAAAAATCGGCGCGAAACGTCGCACTTCTTAGCCTTCCCCATCGGGGAAGGGGGACCGCCTGCGGTGGATAGGGTGCTTTCGTAAACAGCACACTTGAGACGCTTTTCCCCACTCTCTTTCATACCGCTAGTGCCCTATCCGCCCCTTCGGGGCACCTTCCCCTCGAGGGGAAGGCTGGCGATGCAGGATAATCATCAACTAAAAAGGCGGCGAAGCCGCCACCTGAACCCATCAATAAAAAAAGTTGTAGACAAAGTCTACAGCCTTTTTTATTTCAGCATAGCCTTCCATTCTTCGGAGTAATCGCCGCGGTATTCGACGACTTCTTCGAGAGGTTTTCTGGGCATCGGCTTGACTTCCTTGTCGGTGTAGCCGAAAGCGATGGCAGCGACCATTTCCCCCTCTTCGCCGAGCCAATCCTTCAGCTCATCGTAAGCGAAGAAGACGTTGCAGGTCCAGAGGCTGCCGATGTCATGCGCCGTCGCTTCGAGGCACATGTTCTGGATCGCTGCGCTGATGGACTGGACATCCGCGAGCTCCATCATGTACTGGTCGCTGGTGTAGGACTTACGGTAGTCATTGCCTTTGGTATTGATGACAAAGACGATGACCGGTGCCTGTTCCAGCACGCGTGCGGTGTAGATGGCAGATGGGATGAATTTCTCATAGCCCTTGCTGAAAATGGCCGTCTCGTCGCCCTTGCGGTTTCTCATGATGCCTTCCTTCAGGCGCTTCACCATGACTTTGCGTTCCTGTCCGCGGATGACGACGAATTTCCACGGCTGGGCATTTTTTTCGGATGGTGCCCAAAGTCCGGCGGTCAGGATCTCATCCAGATCTTCCTGCGGGATCGGCTTCTGCAGGAAATGACGGATGCTTCTTCTTTTGACGATTTCTTCTATCACTCTGTGGTTCTCCTCTATCTCTGATAAAACAACATAGAATTTATTATATGTAATTCGCTGGAAGAAATCAAGAAGGAAATAGACTGGAAGTCGAGAAAGTGGTTGTCAGGTTGAGCGGGGAAAGGTGGCGGCTTCGCCGCATGTTAGAGGATGGTATGCCCGTATCGTCAGCCTTCCCCTCGAGGGGAAGGTGCCCCGAAGGGGCGGATAGGGCACAGGCGGCATGAAAGGCGGGTGATGCAGATGGAAAAACGTTTTTGCACAAATCACTGCTAACGAAAGCACCCTATCCACCGCTGACGCGGT
This sequence comes from uncultured Dialister sp., assembly GCA_900543165.1. Lineage (GTDB taxonomy): Bacteria > Bacillota > Negativicutes > Veillonellales > Dialisteraceae > Dialister. The sequence goes on from UQQQ01000003.1 coordinate 33,334, forward strand.
TCCCCTTCCCCGATGGGGAAGGCTAAGCAGAGCGGCGCTTCGCACCGAGTATAAAAAGGGCGATGCCCGAAGCGTTCTTGGGGAGCGGGTTTCCCGTTTGTGTTTCCTGTCATCGACCGCCTGACCGCGAATAAAAAAGATTTCTCGCTGGCGCTCGAAATGACGATACAAGAGAGTCCCTAATCCCTAATCCCTAGCCACTAGCTACCAGTCACCAGTCACAAGTCACTCATCCCCAGTCCCCAGTCACTGATACTGCCCGATCGCCTGCTGCATTTTTTCGGCGCTGTCCATGAGGTGATTGGCTTTCTCCATGAGCGCATCCATGCGGGGGTCTTTGTCTTCGGTGACCGTTGCGCCGCTTGCAAGGATACCGGCAGACAAATTTCCGCCCGAGATTTTGACATAGGTGTCGCCGATGAGGCCGGAAGTGGTGATGGAGAATGCCGCATCCTTGGGGATCATGGCTTTCTGATTGATTTCCAGATGAAGGACGGCCTTGCCTTTTTCGATGGTGATGGCTTTCAGCCGCCCGACCTTGACGCCGGCGTGGAGCACGGAAGCCCCCGGCGTGATGCCCTGCGCATCATCGAAGACAGCATAGACGGGAAAGGTGGTAGGGAAGAGCCGTTCCATCGGATGCAGAAGGAGCGCAGCGATGTCGATGGCAAGAAAGAGGAGAAGGGCAGTCATGCCGATTTTGGTTTCTTTGGTCATGATGGGGATCCTTTTTGCGAAATAGTAAGGCTGGCGGGGGTTAGCCCTTGGGGCGTGCCGTTCCTTGATTACGTTTGAAAGCCTCGATTGAATGAGAAATTAGAAATGAGAAATACGAAATGGTGGTGCGGCGCATAAAAACAGGGAAGCGCCGCAGAGTATAGATAATGGCGATGCCCGAAGGTGGTATTTAGTCACCAGTCACTAGTCACTCCTAATCCCTAGTCACTAGCTACCAGTCCCCAGTCACCAGTCACTTCTCCTCATTATACCCTCTTTTCCCTTCTTGTGCTAAAATAGGATGGAATGGCAAAAGAGCTTTTGCCATTCGGTATAATCGTTTCGGCCCGGGACAGTGTCTGTTCACGGGTCAGGTGAATTCTATATCGCCAGAGATATAGAAAGCGCAGCATAGAGATGGAGTTAGAAGTTAGAAGTGGTGGTGGTGGCGGCTTCGCCGCAATTATATATAGGGTGATGCCCGCTTGTGTCTTTCAAGCCTTAAAAACAAGGTTTGAAAGCAGGGATGAGTGGCTAGGGATTAGGGATGAGAAGCAAGCGGTGATTGAAGTAGCGCAGTTAGCGCGCTGACCGTTCTGCAAGGAGGATCTCTCGGCTACGCTCGAGATGACGATGCGCGTGAAGCGCTATTAAAACTCCGCGGTGCTCTATTATTTTTTTGCGCCGCTCCTGCATTTCTCATTTCTAATTAGCTCTCTATGCTGCCAACGAAAGAAGGATGCATATGGCAAACATGTATATGAATGATTCGTATTCAGCTGTCCGTCAGGCGGATGGCAAGGTGCTCGGGCGGGTGCGTGCTGTGGTGAAGAGCGCGACGCCGCAGGCGGGGGTGAAGGATTTCCGTTTCTTTGTGGATCCTGTCTCGCCGCTGCCTAAGGGATTCGATGATGGAGAAAAATTCGGCTTCACGGGCTTCATGAGCCGTATCGGCTTCGGATACAATTCATTCGCCGATGAGGAGTCGGCACTGGCGAATCTGGAGTCCGTCTTCGGGGATTGTTTCGTGTCGTTTACACCGTCGCTCCGCAATAACAGGTACTTTGTGCTGGATGATATGGTGAAGGAGGCGGGGACGCCCTTCATGGAGGAGGACCGGAATTATTATCCGGTGCCGGCTTTCGGCACGGAGGAGATGCCGGTCTTTGATGGGGATATCAATAAGTTCTGCCATCATCTGCTGACGGATCGGCCGCTGCCGGGGCTGTCGAAGCGTTACTGGAATAATGATGTGCCGCCGCGGCTCATTGTGGCGGCGACGCGCAATTATGAGAATAAGATCGGGTCGTGGGTGGTCTTTGCGCCGCTGTATGATGAGGCCTTCGATTCCCGCGTGATCGGGGAGGGCGGAGCGTATTTCCGTGTGAAGAACCGCGGTCAGCTGGGGTATGCGGTGGTGGACGGACAGAATTCGGAGCTTTCCTCGCACATCCTTCGCTGCGCGGAGAGTCCGCTCTGGTTCGTACCGGAGGTATTTCTGGCGGATCTCAGGCTGAATCTGAAGCCTGTGCCGCGGGATGCAGATCTCTTGAAGGACTGCGGGGTCGCGGTGAATCCTTTCGCAGATGAGATGGACGAGGGGGAGCCGGGCCATGAGGTGCGTGAGCAGATGACGCAGAAGGCGCTCGATGATCTGGTGCAGAGCCTTGGCATCGGTGCTTCGAGTGAAGAGGCGTATGCCCCGAGAAGAAATCGGCGGGATCCCCGTCTCTCCCATGAGGCAGAGGCGATAGAGAAGGCGCCTGCCTTTGAGGAAATGCATCAGGAGTCGGCAGCGCCGGTGAAAGAGAGGCCGAAGGCGTTCACGGAGGCGGATTTCCTCGCCCGCCTGAAGGAGGCGGCGGAAAATGACGGGCTCCTCTATGCAGAGAAGGATCTGTTCCATTTCCATATCTCCATGAAGTCGTCCCGTCTGGTCATCCTTGCCGGGAAAAGCGGGATCGGCAAGTCCGGCCTGGTGCGTCTTTACGGGCGTGCGCTGGGGCTGCCCGAGGCGCAGGTGCGTTTCCTGCCGGTCCGTCCGTCGTGGATGGATGACGGGGATGTCCTGGGCTATGTGGATATGAAAAATATGGTGTACCGCAGCGCGGACACGGGGCTCGCTGAGCTTCTGATCGACGCGGCGGCGCATCCGGAGAAGCAGTACATCGTCTGCTTCGATGAGATGAATCTGGCGCGCGTGGAGCATTATTTCGCACAGTTCATTTCTGTGCTGGAGAAAGAGGATCATCCGATGATCCGTCTGTACAATCCGTCGCTCGCCCCGCGGCTCTACAACAGCGAGAAGTATCCGCCGGAGATCCCGGTGGGGAGCAATGTGCTTTTCACAGGGACGGTGAATGTGGATGAGTCCACTTGCCATTTCTCGGATAAGATCCTCGATCGTGCGAATGTGATCACGCTCAGCCAGTGCCATTTCCGTGATCTGCTGAAGCTGAAGCCGCAAGAAAGAAAGGCGTACAAGGAAATCACGGCCAAGGCGTATGATGATTTCCGCGTGAAGGAGGGGATGGGGCTCAATGATCAGGAGCTCGACCTGCTGGATGCGCTGAATGATGCCTTCACGAAGAGCGGTATGCCGTATGGCATCGGCTTCCGCGTGGCGCAGCAGATGGGACGCTATCTGGAGAATATTCCCGAGGAGGCGGGGATCAGCCGTGGAGACGGGCTCGATGCCCAGCTCGTGCAGCGCGTCTTCACGAAGCTTCGCGGCTCCGCTGACCAGCTGTCGGCGCTGCTCTCTCTTTCGGATAAGAATACGGCAGAGGGGCTGCTGCCGGCGATCCTTGTACGGTTTAAGGCGCTCTCGGATTTTCAGGAATCTCAGGCCGTGCTGAAACGGAAAGCCGGGGAGCTGAAGCTCTATGACTACACCATGTAAGCTGCCGTTCAGCGTGGCACTCGGCAAGCGGGAGGCGATGCGGCCTTTCACCCGCTTCACCACGCACCCGGAGGAGCTCAAGGATGCGCCGCCGGCGTGGCGCTTCACGGAGAATCAGGATCTCTACCTGCGCTTTGAGGCACCGATGGATTTCCGCTTCACCATGGATGGGCTCGACATCGTGACGATCCCCGGCGAAGAGCGATATGACGGAGAGACATGGGTCCGCCCGCGGCGCGCCTGGGATACGCTCCTCTTCAAGGGGGAGGATTTTCCCTTAGTCCCCGGCTACTATGTCCTGACCGTCACGGGACGCGGCGAGACATGGTACAGCCTTCTGGAGATCACGCCCCGCTACATGGGCAAGCAGAGCTGGCAGGATATGGGCGAGGAGCTCTTGGAGGAAATCAAGCATCTGTCCTTCGATTTCATGAAAAAGAGCATCCACATGTCGCGCGCGCTGGATATCAATCCCGATCTCCTGCTGCGCTTCTATACCATCAGCGACAAATCCCGCATGGTGCTGCATGTGCTGGGAGAGCTCGCCCGCACGGCAAACGGCCGCCTCGTGCGCCGGAAGAAACCAGCCCGCACAGCCGGCGTCTCTCCGGCGGCGTCGCACATCCCGCCCCAGTCCCTGCGCCCTTCGGCCGGGCAGCATCTGCTGTATACGGAAATGACCTACGATGTCGCGGAGAACCGTTTCGCCAAAGCCATCCTGCTTCGCCTCGCGAAGAATCTGCGAGACTTCGTCAGTGAAGTCGATGGATTCATCGCGCGCCTCGATGCCAGATGTCAGGCGCTCCTGCCGTACACGCAGAATCAGGAGTACCGAAGAGGCGAGGCGGCGCTCGTCAAATTCCGCGACTATCGGAAACAGGCGCTCGCCATTCTTCGCGACATCGAGCGCGTCACCCGCGCGGCATGGTTCGAAGAAGCCGGCAGCCGGATGCCGCCTCTCATCCCCATGACCGTCCTCTGCGATCCGCGCTACTCGCTCCTCTACCATCTCCATCGGCATCTGGAGAAACCGGAGGAAAGCTACTCGGTCGCTGATTTTTATCAGTTCCAGTGGAAACGGACGGATAAGCTCTACGAGCTCTGGGGATTTCTCCAATTTATCAAAGCCCTCTCCTCGCTGGGATGGGAGATGGAAGAAGGCATGTCCGTCATCAAAGAGGATGGCCGCTACCGCCTCTCCTCGCTGGAGTCCGGCGCCGTTATCACCATGAAGAAGGGCGAAGAAGCGATCCGCCTCACCTACGACGGCATCGTCCCCGCTGCGTCCGCCGACACCGACCGCATGACCGCACCGCTCTACACCAATAACGCCCACCGCCAGCCCGATCTTCGCATGGACTGCTATCAGGGGCACATGTACTGCGGCTGTCTGGTCGTCGACTTCAAGTACCGTGACATGCTCTTCCTATGGAACGATGAAAACCGCGGCGAGGGATTGCGCCGCCAGTTCAACAGCTATCGCGATATGAATACAAAATTCTACCGCGACATGGATGAAACGCAGTCCCTCCGCGACAGCCGGCCAGTCAAGGAAGTCTGGGCTGTCTTCCCCAGAGAAGTCCCCGGCAGCAGCGATGAGGACTACAGCCTGAGATTCATCCCGCTCTCACCGGGCAGCGAAAGCCGTCTGCCCCAGCTTTTGGAAGACTATCTGAAATCATTGGGGCTGGGCGGCGACTAGTGGCTGGTGACTAGGGACTAAGAGACCAGGAGACATCAGACGTTCTCGTATCGTCATTTCGAGCGAAGCGAGAAATCTTTCTTGTAGTCCGATAAACGACGCACTTGAGATGCATTTCCCCGCGCTCTTTCATGCCGCCAGTGCCCTATCCGCCCCTACGGGGCAGCTTCCCCTCGAGGGGAAGGCTGACGATACGAGGGAAACCTGCTATCAAGAGACTTTCGGGCATCGCCATTATTTATACGGCGGCAAAGCCGCCACCATAAGTTTGAAAGCAGGGATGAGTAGCTAGTGACTAGTGACTGGTAGCTAGGGATTAGGTTTGCGATACGAGAAAACCGCTAGTTTCAAATCTCCGCGGCGCTTCCATATTTTTATGCGCCGCACCACCATTTCGCATTTCTCATTTCTAATTTCTCATTCAATCGAGGCTTTCAAACGTAATCAAGGGGTGAGCCGCCCCCAGGGCTAACCCTGAACCTTGAACCTTTTTCCTCAGGAGCATCTATGACCATTTACGGACCCTATAAAGCCTCTCTCAAAGCTGTCATGGACGGCTTTGCGCAGGGCATCCGCGCCTACAGCGAGGCAGAAAAAGAGAAGACGGGAGAGATGCTTTACGAGCATCTCTCGTATCGTCTGAAAGCAGAAGACAGCATGAAGGAGAAGCTCACGCGGAAAGGATTTCCCCTCACCGCCGAGTCTGCCTGCTATGCCGTGAAGGATGCCATCGGATTCCGCATGGTGTGCCGCTTTGTGGATGACATTTATGAAAACGTCTCCCGCTTGAAAGCCCTCCCCGGTGTCGTTGTCGCAAAAGAAAAGGACTATATCAAAAACGTCAAACCCAATGGCTACCGCAGCTATCATATGATCCTGGATGTCACCGCTCCCTATGAAGATGCGAAGGGCAGAAATCCGGGGCATTTCTTCATCGAGATCCAGCTCCGCACCATCGCGATGGACTCATGGGCGGCGCTCGAGCATGAAATGAAGTACAAGCACGAGGTGGAAAATGCGGCGCTCATCAGCCGCGAGCTCAAGCGTTGCGCCGATGAACTCGCTTCCTGTGACCTCTCCATGCAGACGATACGGAATCTGATAAGGAAGACATGACTGGTAGCTGGTGGCTGGTGACTAGTCCCTGGTCCCTAGTCCCTAGTCACTAGTCACTTCTATCCCCTAATCCCCACCCTCTTATATTTTTTACTGAGGTCAAACCTATGAAAATCCTGCTTGCTGAAGATGAAAAAGCATTATCCGATGCCGAAGTCGCGGTGCTCCGTCACTTCGGCTATGAGGTCGATGCGGCCTATGACGGTCTCTCTGCCTGGCAGATGGCGGAGCGCGAAGCGTATGACTGCATCGTTCTTGATATTATGATGCCGAAAATGAATGGCATCGAAGTCCTTGCCAAGCTCCGCGAGAGCGGCAGCACGGTGCCGATCATCATGCTCACCGCGAAGACCGAGGTCGATGACCGCATCGCAGGTCTTGATGCGGGCGCAGATGATTACCTGACGAAGCCCTTCGCGATGGGCGAATTTCTGGCGCGCATCCGCTCGATGACCCGCCGCGCGAATGCCTTCACCCCCGCCGTCCTTTCAGCAGGCGGCGTTACGCTCAATGTCGAAGAGCAGGAGCTCTCGGCGGAAAGCGCGATCCGTCTTGGCAGCAAGGAGACAAAGCTCATGAAGTATTTCATGATGAATGCCGGCAAAGCACTCACACAGGAGGAGATCCTGCGCTATGTGTGGAGCGATGAGCCTGACGTACCGGCAGATATCGTGTGGATGTATATTTCCTTCCTGAAAGAAAAGCTCGCCGCCGTCCGAGGCAAGGCGGTGATCGAAGGGGAGAAGGAAGGCCCTTTTGCGCTGCGCGCGATGGGGGATTAGGAGTGACTGGTGACTGGGAGACTAGGAGACTGTAGGCTCTCTCGTATCGTCATTTCGAGCGAAGCCCTCGAATCTTTGTCATTTGCGGTCCGGCAGTCGATGTTTGGAACTCCCAAATGGGAAACCTGTTACCCACTCACTTTCGGGCATCGCCCTATTTATACTCGCGGCGCTTTATAATTTTTATGCGCCGCACCACCATTTCGCATTTCTCATTTCTAATTTCTCATTCAATCGAGGCTTTCAAACGTAATCAAGGGGTGCCCCGCCCCAGGCTAACCCTGAACCCTTTTTGTTATCCAATGTGCCAAGGACCTCATTCATGGATATGATCAAGAAACTGCACCGCCAATTCATACTTCTGGCCACGCTGGCGGTGTTTATCATCGTGGCGGTCGCGCTCTCTGTCATCAATGGGATGATGTACCTCATTGTGCGGGGGGACATTCATAATGTGCTGGAAACCATCGCAGACAATGGCGGCGTCATCACCACGCGGCGCACGAGCGGGGAAGGCTGGCTCCCGGATGGCAGTTGGGTCGAGGATACGCCGGAATTTACGTACCAGACCCGTTATTTTTCCGTCTTGCTGGACAGTGATGGCACAGCCAAGGTGACGAATATCAATCACATCGCGGCTTTTTCGGCGGAAAGTGCGGTAGAGGCAGCGGTGGCTGCGGTGAAGACGGGGGAGAGCGAAGGCTATTTCCAAAAACAGAAGGGAACCTATGCGTACCATGTGAGCCGCACTGCGGAGGGCGATCTGCTGGTCGTCATTCTGGACTGCACGCGCGATCTCTCGGCGGTGAAGGCCTTCCTGAAATATTCTTCTCTCTTCGGGCTGCTCTGTCTTCTGCTTTTCGTCGGTATCGTGACGGTGCTTTCGGGGATCGCGATTCGTCCCTTCGTCAGAAATATGGAGAACCAGAAGCGATTCATTACGAATGCCAGCCATGAGCTGAAGACGCCGATCGCGATCATTTCCGCGAATGCAGAGGCGATGGAGCTGATCAACGGCAAGAACGAGTGGACGGGCAATATCATTTCGCAGGTGAAGCGCCTATCGCTCCTCATCAATGACCTTGTGTTGCTCTCCAAGATCGGGGAAACGTCAGCCAAGGACTTGACGCTTATCGATACGGATCTTTCGGAGGCGGTGAAGAGCAGTACGGGTAGTTTCCGCCAGATGATCGAAGACGCAGGGAAGACGCTCTCTGTAGAAGCGGGAAGCGGCATCCGCGCGAAGGTCGAGTCGCGGCTCTTCTCAGAAATCGTGAGCATCCTTCTGGACAATGCGGTCAAGTATTGTGATGAGAAGGGAACGATCACCGCTCATCTGGAGAAAAATAAAAAGGGCGTGATCCTCTCTGTTTCCAATCCTTACAAAGAGGGAGCGTCTGAGGACTATGAACGCTTCTTTGAGCGGTTCTATCGCGGAGATACATCGCACAACAGCAAAAAGTCCGGCTATGGCATCGGGCTCTCCATGGCGCGCGACATGGCAAGGCTCATGAAGGGAAGCCTCGATGTGTCATACAAGGATGGGGTCATCACGTTTAGCGTGAGCCTGTAGAGGGCTAGTCCGTGGAGCGGGCTGTTCCCTTGATTACGGGCGAAAGCTTCGCTTGAATTAGAAATTAGAAATGAGAAATGCGAAATGGTGGTGCGGTGCCAGATCCTTCGACTCAGTTCTCACTGTTCCGCCTTTACATGATCGAACATCCGACATTTCACTCCGCTCAGGATGACGAAATGCGCCGCGGAGTATAAATAGGGCGATGCCATGAGCTGGCATTTTAGTTACTAGTCACTGGCTACTCATTGCTACAGGTTCTATGGGTTCAACGGGTTCTGAAGGTTCTAAGGGTTCAGGTGGCGGCTTCGCCGCAGTATAAAGAAAGGCGATGCCCGAGGGTGGCATTTCAGTCACCAGTCACTAGTCACTCCAATCCCCAATCCCTAATCCCGAATCCCTAGCTACTAATTCCTAGTCACAATCACTAAAAAACCTCGCCATATGGCGAGGCCTTTTTTATTTTTTCAGTGCTTCGACATCCGCGATGGCTTTTCTCAAAAGCTCTGCGGTGACAGGATAGGGGACCTTGTTGAGGTCCGGCTTTGTGAGTGCATTGGCGATGAGTTCTTCCGGATCGGTGAGGCCGATGTCAGAAAGAGAGTGCGGGAGATGCGTGCGTTCGCAGAAGGCGTAGAGCTTGTTTCTTTCTTCCCGCTGTCCGTCCAAGGTGAGGAGGACGAGGGTGCCATAGCAGACGACCGCGCCGTGGAGGTGCGCTCCTTCATGGGCTACGCCGGTGTGAGAATTGTAGAGGGCATGTGCGACGCTGGAGTTGTAGTCTTCCGGTTCCAGATTCGAAATGATGCCGGTGGAGCAGACGATATTCTGGGCTACATACTCGAGGGCTTCGCCGGCTGTCTTTTCATCAGCAGATTTCAGCGCGGCTTCGCCGTATTCGAGAAGGCCCTGCGAGCAGGTGCCGGCCAGCGTGACGCCGAGATTTCTGCCGTAGGGGAGGACATCGCCTCTGGCAGAGAATTCGACTTCGTACTGTTTGGAGAGCGCGTCGCCGATGCCGGCCCAGAGGTATTCTCTTGGCGCATTTGCGATGACGCCGGTATGGATGAAGGTGTGGTAGGACGGACGATCAACGTAGTAGACCTGGCGGAAGGTGTGGTCTTCGTAGTAGTATGCGCCGACAGCGGTGACGGGAGCGCAGTTCGAGGCGAGGGTCGGGAAGGTGAAGTAGGGCTTGCCTGCTTCAGCAGCTGCTTTCTTCGCCGTGTCGATGGCGCGGCCGCCGCCCATGGCAAAGACCATGTCCGCTTTCTGGAAGGCTTCGTTTTCTTTCAGCGCTTCGGCGTTTTCAAATGTCGCATCGCCGCCGTAGTAGAGGGAGTCGAGGATCTCCATCTTGCCTTCCAGCGCTTTCCGAAGGAGCGGCTCGGCAGCGGCTCTGGACTTGTGCCCGCCGATGAGGACGGCGGTCTTTCCGAAGTGATGGCAGACATCGTAGACGCTGTCATATGCGTCAGTACCGATGGTATAGCTGGGGAGGAACTGGTTTGTCATGGGATGGCCTTCTTTTGTAAATGATGTGTGGAAATGGATGATTTCTATTGTAGTAGATTTTGGGGTATGGTTCAATGGGGTTCAGGGTTCAGGGTTCAGGGTTCAACGGGGACGGTGCCCCGTCTCCTAGTCACCAGTCACCAGGCACTAGTCTGTCGCAAGCTCGCGGACGTTGACGGCTTCGGTTTCTTCTTCTTCGCTGAATCTCGGGTTTAGGTAGTTGACGCAGGCCCAGGCGAGGACAGCACCGGAGATGGTGAACCAAGCGGAGAAGATCGCGCCCGGTACGACGGCTGCCGGCATGGAAGCGAAGTGGACTTTGGCAAGACCGGTGGCGAGGCCGGAATTCTGCATGCCGACTTCGACGGAGAGAGTGACGGCTTTCTTCCAAGAGAGGCCGCAGAGTTTGGCTACGGCAAGACCTAAGACATAGCCGAGCGTATTGAAGAGGACGACGACTGCGAGGATGACGCCGAGGTTATCCATGATGGCTTTGTGGGAGGCACCGACGACGCCGGCGATGATGAGGCAGATGGTGACAGAGGAGACGGCGGGGGTGTAGTCTGTTGCGACAGCGGCTGCTTTCGGGAGGAAGTATTTCAGCGCAAGGCCGAGGCATACGGGGAGGATGACGATCTGCAGGATGGAGAGGAACATGCCGACCGGATCGAAGGCGATTTCCTTACCGATGAGGAAGAAGGTCAGCGCCGGGGTGAGGACCGGAGAAAGCAGGGTGGAGACGGAGGTCATGGTGACGGAGTACGCGAGGTCGCCTTTGCTCATATAAGTGATGACGTTGCTCGTCGTGCCGCCGGGGCAGGCGCCGAGGAGGCTGAGGCCGGCGGTGAGGCCAGGCTCGAGGGCAAAGAGTGTACCCAGTGCGAAGGCGAGGAATGGCATGATGGTGTACTGCGCGAGCGTACCGAGGAAGATGTCGCGCGGACGGCGGAAGATGACGAGGAAGTCTTTGAGGTCAAGCGTGGTGCCCATGCCGAACATGATGACGCTGAGCAGTACGGAGAGGACGGAGACGCCCTGGACTTTGCCTAAGATCCAAAGCCAGCTAGTCGGGGTGACAAGACCGAGTACAAGAAAGACGACGGCCATGACGCCGAAATATTTCGCAAGCATTTGACAACATTTTTTCATGGTAGAGCTCCTTGGGGAAATGAATACAGGGTTCAGATCGAATGAGGATGGGGACTATGCCGCCGGTCTTTTGGGGCATAGCCTTTCAGGCAGAATGTTCAATATCACTTTCCATAAGGATCCCTTCTTTCTGCAAAACTCGCGGTAGAGCAGGGATTGGAAATAAAAAAATCCGTCCCTCGACTGAGGGACGGATACTGGTTCCGCGTTACCACCCTGATTCCTGAAGGATATGACTATCCCAGGCGCTCTACAACGTACAAACATACGCGTTTCCTGTAACGTGGAAATGACGTCGGCGCTTAATAGGTTTCAGCACCGCACCTCAGGGATGATTTTCATATGTCCTGTCCTGCCGGATTGCACCAGACTCCGGCTCTCTGAGAAGATCTCGGAAATACTACTCTTTCCCTTCAAAGGGTTTTCTTCGTGTGAAGATGAGCTGATTATACAGGACGGGATATGCATCTGTCAAGCGTTTGCAAAATATGGAAAATGGGACGTTCTCATGGGCAAGGATGAGAAATTTAGATAATTAGTGGCTAGTCACCAGTCACTCATCCCAAGCTACTCATCCCTGCTTTCAAACTGTTTCTCTTGTAGTATAATAGAAAAAACTTTTTTCGAAGGAGATACATGTATGGATGCCATATTGCAAGGTCTTTCCGGCATTTTTGAAGTGGTTCTCATGGCGGGGCTGGGCTTTTTCTTAGCGAAGAAGGGCTGGTTCTGGGAGAATGCGGCGAAGAATCTGACATAGCTCACGATGACTGTCGCGCTGCCGCCGCTCATGATTCATTCGCTGTATGCGAATTTCACGCATGATGCACTGATCGCGGCGGCGCCGGATCTGGTGCTGCCCTTTGTTTCTATCTTCGCCAGTTACCTCGCTGGGCATGTGCTCGCATCCGTGCTTCATATCTCCAAGGGACGCCGCGGCATTTTTATCTGTACCTGCTGCATTGCGAATGCCATCTTCATCGGCGTGCCGTCGTGCATGCTGTACTATCTGGCGAATACGACGATGTTCTGGGCGCTGGGGCGTACCTCATCATACGGGATGCCGGCGGGGATCACCATTTCACGCCGCGGGAGATGCTCTTGAAGCTCCGCACTCCGCCGCTCATGGGATTCGCAGCGGGCGTCATCCTGCTCCTTGTGAATGTCCCCATCCCGCACTTTGCGATGGCAGCGATGAAGTATGTGGGCGGTATGGCGACGCCGATGGCGCTCATGGTCATCGGTATCCAGATGAGCCAGATCCCTCTTTCCTCCATCCATTTCGATAAGGACTTGGTGGGGGCGATGGCGGGCCGTTTCCTTCTGGCACCGCTCTGCCTCTTCCTGCTTCTTCCCGTCATTCCGGTTTCCGAGATGTCTTCCAAGGTCTTTCTCATGCAGGCGGGGATGCCGGCGATGACGAATATGACGATCCTCGCGACTGCGGTCGGAGCGGATGCGGAGTACTCGACGACGGTGAACTGCGTCTCGCTCGCTTTGGGCGTATTCTTCGTGCCGTTTTACATGTATATGCTGGCGTGAGGGGGCTGCGCCAATTAGAAATGAGAAATGAGAAATTAGAAATGGTGGTGGCAGCTTCGCTGCATTTTAGATGATGGTATTCCCGTATCGTCAGCCTTCCCCTCGAGGGGAAGGTGCCCCGAAGGGGCGGATAAGGCACAGGCGGCATGAAAGAGAGCGGGAAGGAGCGTCTCAAGTCGACGATTTACGAAAGCACCCGAGCGCCGCTCCGCGGTCCCCCTTCCCCGATGGGGAAGGCTAAGAGGTGCGACGCTTCGCGTCGATTTTTTATAAAGGGCGATGCCCGAAAGTGGTATTTAAGTCACTAGTCCCCAGTCCCTAGCTACTCATCCCTGCTTTGAAACGTCAGGGGTTGTGGTGGCGGCTTCGCCGCATTTTAGATGATGATACGAGGGAACCTGCTATCAAGAGCCCTTCGGGCATCGCCCTGTTTATACTCCGCGGCGATGCTGATTTTTATGCGCCGCACTACCATTTCTCATTTCTCATTCAAGCGAGGGTTTCAAACGTAATCAAAGGGCGACTCGCTCCACGGGCTAACCCTGAACCCTATATTTTCCCCAAGGAGTCTTCTATGAAATCTAGCGAATGGTCGATTTCCTTTCTCCAGCAGCTCTTCTCGCTGACGAGCCGCTACTGGAGATCCGAAGAAAAGAAGAGTGCCTATGCCTATCTTTTTGGCATCGTGATCCTTACGATCGCAGCGGTCTACATGACACTGCTCCTGAACGACTGGTTCAATGAATTTTACAGCGCGCTGCAGAATTACGATGCGGATGCGGTCTATCACGGGCTGATCCGTTTCACCGGGCTCGCCTTTGCACACATCGCCTTTGCGGTCTATGCGTACTATCTGCAGCAGCAGCTCGCGCTCCGCTGGCGGCGCTGGCTGACGGAGGAATACCTCGCCCGATGGACGGAGCGGGAGATGTACTACCGCATGGATATGTTCTCCAAGGAGGCGGACAATCCGGATCAGCGAATTTCAGAAGACATCAATCTTTTCACGGCGCGCACGCTTTCTTTCATGTCGGGGCTTCTGAAGGCCATCACCACCATCGTCTGTTTTATTTTCGTGCTGTGGCAGCTGTCGGAGCCGCTGCCCTTCACCGTGGGCGGCGAGACGTATCATATCTATGGCTATCTCGTGTGGACGGCGCTCATCTACTCCCTCATCGGCACGTGGATCACGCATCGGGTCGGGCATCGGCTTGTGGGGCTGAATTTTGTGCAGCAGAAGCTGGAAGCAGACTTCCGTTATGCCATGGTGCGGCTTCGCGAAACGGCGGAAAGTGTTGCTTTCTATGAGGGCGCGGCGCGCGAGCGGGGGATACTTTCTACCCGTTTTGGGAAGCTCATCGAGAATACGATCTACATCATCAAGAAGCAGAAGCAGCTTTCTTGGCTCACCAATTCCTATGGGCAGATCGCGATCATTTTCCCCTTCGTCGTCGCGGCGCCCCGCTATCTTTCGAAGCATATTTCCTTAGGCGGGCTCATGCAGGTGGCGAACTGCTTCGGCAAGGTGCAGGAGTCGATGTCCTACTTCGTCGACGTGTACAGCTCGCTGGCGGAGTGGCAGTCCTGTGTGGATAGGCTGCTCACCTTCGATGCGCACATGGCGGACATCCGGGAAGAGACGGACCGCGCAGGGAAGATGGAGCGGCGCGAGGGGAAGGAGCTCCGTCTCTCGGATGTAGAAATCGATGTCCCCGGCGGCCGTGTGCTCTGCCGTCATCTGGATGCGGTCATCCATGCGGGGGAGAAGGTCATCATCAAGGGTCCTTCCGGTTCTGGGAAATCGACGCTCCTTCGCGTGCTCGCTGGTTTCTGGCCCTATGCGAAGGGCGAGATGATCCTGCCTCTCAAAAAGGAAACCATGTTCATCCCGCAGAAACCCTACATGCCGATGGGAACGCTCGCCGAAGCTGTCGCATATCCGGATATCGGGCTTTCGCGGAAGGAGTGGGAAGCGCTGCTTGCGTTCTCCGGGCTTTCCCACCTGATTCCGCTGCTGGACAGCGAAGGCGACTGGAGCCATATCCTCTCTCTGGGCGAGCAGCAGAAGCTCGCTTTTGCGCGCGTCTTCGCGAAGCGGCCCCGCTGGGTCTTCCTCGATGAAGCGACATCCGCGATGGATGAGGAGACCGAGAGTCGTCTCTACGGGCATCTCGCCTCCCTCCCCGGCATCACCGTCGTCAGCGTGGGCCATCGCTCGACATTGGACAAGTGGCATGGGAGGGTGTGGGAGATAGGAGAGTGAAGGTTCGGGGTTAGCCCGCGGGCGCCTCGCCCATGGATGGCGGTTGAAAGCTTTGCTCGAATGAAAAATGAGAAATGGTGGTGCGGCGCATAAAAATATGGAAGCGCCGCGAAGTATACATACTGGTGATGCCCGAAGGGCTCTTGATAGCAGGTTCCCTCGTATCGTCAGCCCCCTTGCGGGGAAGGTGCCCCGAAGGGGCGGATAGGGCACAGGCGGTATGAAAGACAAATGAGGAAGAATGCCTCCCAGTCTCCCAGTCCCCTAGTCCCTAGTCACCAGTCACTAGCTACTAGCTACTCATCCCTGCTTTCAAACTTAGGGAAACGCTGAATGCAATGGGACAATAGGCAGCAGATTGGCTGCGCTTATTGTTAGTTATTCATCATTGTTAATCTTGACAATCTCCGGTCAACCTCTTTATACTATTAGTCATAAGCCGAAGCGGAGGCTTCGGCTATCTTTTTGAAATGATAGTTAACTTCAAATGTCAATATATGTTGACAAATAAAGAAGGCAAGAAGGGATCAGACGAAGAGACTGGAAGACATCTGAAGTCAAACGTCTTCCAGTCTCCATTTTTCCAAAGGAGTGACACCATTGTTGTACAGTGTAAAGATGCGTTCGAGCCTTGGCGGCTCACATGGCGTGGGGGGACGCCATATTTCCGGAGCCGAAAGGATCGTGCCCGAGGATGGACTCGAGGAGCAGGTGATCGCCATGCTGCGCCGTGCGAGGATGCACGAGCGCGGGCGAGCCGATTTCATTCAGGTGAAAGTGGAAGAGATCAAAGAGAAAGACATCATGACCTGCCCGCTGATCCCGATGTACCAGATGAATACCGTAACGAAGGACGAGGGGCGGCAGGCTGCGAGGAAGGAGCTTCTCCGCATCGGTGTCAGCAAGACCGCGGTAGAGAGTGCCTTCCGTGAGCTGGAATCTTTGACTGACAGCATGCGCGGGGCGATCGTGATGGATGCGGTGACGGGCGAGCGTCTCGATGACCGCGCCGAGCGCGGTGTGCGCTGCAGCAACATGGACTGCGAAGATACGGCGCTCTATGAAGCGCGCATGGCAGAAAAAGGGCTCGGCGGAGATCATCCGCGCGAAGCCCTCGTCCTCGCCTCGAAGGTGGCCTATGGCCCCGGCACGGTCGCCGAGCTCTGCTGGTCGGATGATCCGGACTATGTGACAGGCTATGTGGGCTCCAAAAAATTCGGCTATGGACGTATCACTGTCATGAAGGACATGGGGGATCCCGTAGGCGGCCGTGTCTTCTTCGTCGAGCACGGCACCGATGCGGCGGAGTATGACGACTATATGCAGAATCAGGTCGTGCTTGTGCGGATGGGAGAGTAGGGACTGGTGGCTAAGAGATTAGGAGATTAGGAGACTAAGAGACATCAGACTCTCGTATCGTCATTTCGAGCGTAAGCGAGAAATCTTCCTTGCAGACCGAAAAACGAAGGATGTGTGAAAGTAGAAATACGTAGCACAAAGGCGTCGTTTCCCTGCAGTGCCCATGTGATACTGACGCAGTGCAAGAAAGACCCTCGGCTGCGCTTTCGATGACGACGGCGCGAAGCGCTATCAAAATTCCGCGGCGCTTAGATCCTTCGACTCAGTTCTCCTATTTCAGATAAGCCATTATTTAAGGAAACGCTGATTCAATCGCAGAGTCAGCTTCCACAAGAATTTTTATACATAGCTTCGTCATAACCTTCCTTAAATAGCTCGCTATTCGCGTCAGGTTATTCCTTGCTATGCCTAAAAATTCAAGAGTAAAATCTGACAATGATTTAATCAGTGTTTCCTTAACATACGACGTTTTTCTCCGTTCAGGATGACGAAATGCGCCGTACCACCCCGCTGAACCTATAGAACCCTTTGAACCTATAGAACCTATAGAACCCGCTCCCCCTCTTTTGCAAACAATCAAAGAGCGCCCTGCCCGCGGGCTAATCCTGAACCCATTTTTAGTGAGGTATACCCATGAAACTACAAGACATTCCATCAGCACTGTCCGCCATTGCGGACGAAGGCCGTTTCCGGCGGGTCGAAGACCTGCGGATGGTGACGGCATCCCGCGGCATGAGGCGGGACGGGAAGGAATACATCGTATTCAATTCCAATGACTATCTGGGCATGACCCATGAAAGCGAAGTCATGGCGGCCGCGCGGCGCGCTGTGATCTATGGCACCGGTTCGGGCGGTGCGCGGCTGACCTCGGGCGCTGTTTTCGAACTCTCCGAGCTGGAGAAGGCGCTCGCGGCTTTCAAGCACGCAGAAGATGCGGTGATCTTCAATACAGGCTATATGACGAACCTCGGCGTCCTGTATGCGCTTGCCGGCAAGGGCGACGTGATTTTTTCCGATGCGTTGAATCATGCGAGCATCGTGGATGGCTGCCGGATTTCCAAAGCGAAGGTCGTCGTCTATGCGCACTCCGATATGGAGGACCTCACCCGGCTTCTGGCCGAGACGCCCTGCGAAGGACAGCGCTTCATCGTGACCGATGGCGTTTTTTCCATGGACGGCGACATCTGCCCGTTGCCGGCGCTGCTTTCTTTGAAAAAGAAATACGAGGCCTGCCTCATCGTCGATGATGCACACGGCGTGGGTGTCATCGGCGACACCGGACGCGGCACGGCAGAGTACTATCACGAGAGCGGCATCGACATCCAAGTGGGGACGCTCTCCAAGTCGCTCGGCGCCGAGGGCGGCTACGCGGCGGCTTCGAAGGAGATCACGGACTATCTCAGGAATGCCTCCCGCCCCTTCATCTTCTCCACCTCGATCTCTGCCGTGACAGGAGCGAGTGCGCTGGCTGCGCTTCGACTTCTGGAGGGAAATCCTTCTCTCTACATGGGACGGCTCCGCTTCAATACCGCTTACATGAAAGCGAAGCTCTCAGAAGCCGGCATCCCCGTTCTTCCGGGCGATACGTCCATCATTCCGATCGTCATCGGTGATGAGAAGCGGACGCTCGCTTATGCAGAGGCCTGCCGCGAAGACGGCATCCTTCTCTCTGCCATTCGCCCGCCGACGGTACCCGCCGGTACGAGCCGCATCCGCCTCACCGTCACCGCCGCGCACACGAAAGATGAACTCGACCGCGCGGCGGAAGTGATGAAGAGGCATTGGAGGTAGAAAGGGTTCAGGTTGGCGGGTTCAGGGTGGGGTTACGCCAATTAGAAATGAGAAATTGGGGAAACGCTGATTAAATCGCAGAGTCAGATTCTACAAGAATTTTTATACATAGCTTCGTCATAGCCTTCCTTAAATAGCTCGCTATTCGCGTCAGGTTATTCCTCGCTATGCATAAAAATTCAAGAGTAAAATCTGACAACGATTTAATCAGTGTTTCCTTAGAAATGCGAAATGAAGGTGGCGGCTTCGCCGCAAGTATATATGGGGCGATGCCTGAAGGCTTTATGAGCGGATGCTATTCTCGTATCGTCAGCCTTCCCCTCTAGGGGAAGGTGCCCCGAAGGGGCGGATAGGGTGACTATGGTATGAAAAACAGATGAGAAAAGCGGAGGGGTGCGCGGCACATACGGGAAAAACGTGCGCCTCTGACCGCGAATGACAAAGCTTTCTCGCTTCGCCCGAAATGACGATGCGGGAGTCTCCCCGTCTCTTAATCTCCTAGTCACCAGTCACTAGTCCCTGGCTACTCATCCCTGTTTTCAAACTTAGCCCCAGAGGCTAACCCTGAACCCGCTATCCCCGTCCACCCATTTTCAAAAAGGAGAAAATCATGCAAAATGAAAAGGCCATCAGCGCCACCAGTGAAAGAAAACTCATCATCGACTGCTGTGAGACTGCGCTCCTTGCAGTCCTGATCGCCGTATCCGGTACCTTCCGCATCCCTGGCATCGTGCCCGGGACGGAGTTCCAGCTCTCCGCACCGATCGCCGTCGCGATCTGCGGTGTCTTCGGCTTCAAGAAATATATCACGGCGGGGATCCTCGCTTCGCTCATCGGGCTCTCACTCGGGACAGCGACGCTCCTCAATGTGGCGATCCAGATGTCCTTCCGCTTGGGCGTCGGTGCGCTTTGGCTTGTGACCGGGTCAAACAAACTCTTCTACATCATTTCCGGCCCCATTGGCACAGCGCTCGCGCGCGTGGTGATGTACTTCCTCCTTGGCAAGGGCCTCACCTTGATGCTCATCGCCGCAGCACCCGGTATGGCTTTCACCGCCGCGACCGCGTGGATCTTTGCGAAGGTATTCAAGCGCTGCCGGATCAGCGGTGAATGAGAGCAGAGATTAGTGACTGGTGACTGGTAGCTAGTGACTGGGGATTAAGGAAACGCGGATTCAATCGAACAACGATTGAATCCGTGTTTCCTTAGAATTAGAGACTAGGAGACATCAGACGGTCAGACATTTATTTCTAATCCCTAATCCCCCGTCCCCCGTCCCTGGTCACTATATTCCCCTCATAAATCTCCTTGACAAGCCTGTTCGTATAGAGTATTCTTTTGGTCGTAGAGAAAGGGCGGAGCAGTATCCCCGGGAGCTGTATCCGAAAAAGCCCTGACGCCGCACGACAAGTATCGCTTGGATTGTCACTGACCGAGACGAATGTACAAGAGCTGCATCCTCTTGGGATGCCTTTTTTATGGCTGCACGCAAAGAGCCGCATTCCTTTTGGAGTGCGGCTTTTTTTATAATTAGGAATGAGGAATTAGGAGGAATGAGGAATTAGGAATGGTGGTACGGCGCATCATCATATGAAGGCGCCGAAGTTTTAAAGAAATACTGATTTCTCGCCATGTATAAAACTTCAAGAGTAAAATCTGATAACGATTTAATCAGTGTTTCCTTAAGAAAATATCCATTGCTTTTGGCATCGCCCGGTTTTATATTCGCGACGCTTCTAAATTTTATGCGTCGCACCTTCATTCCTCATTCCTAATTTATGCCATTCGGCATGGATGACAAATGATGCGTTCTTTTTTGAAAGGAAATCCTCATGTTTTACATTGAAAGCGCTGCACCGGTGAAGAGCCAGGCAGCAGCCAGCGGACTCAAAACGAGCCGCCTCACCTTCTGTGAAGCGGCGATGATGATCGTCGGATCCACCATCGGATCCGGTGTATTAGGACTTGCGTATGCTTCGCGGAGAGCGGGCTGGCCGGTGCTTGTCATCTGGCTTGCCGTGGCGGCTTTGATCTCTGCGGTTTCTATGCTCTATGTCGCCGAGGCATCGCTTAGGACACGCCTGCCCCTGCAGCTCTCGGGGCTTGCCGAGAAGTATATCGGCAAAGCCGGCTCTTGGCTTCTCTTCTTCGCGGTGGGGGCGACGAGCTTTTGCAGCCTCATCGCCTATACGAATGGCTGCGGGAAAATCCTTGCAGACCTTCTGGGGATTTCCTTCGAGGCGGGGAGTCTGCTCTTCATCCTGCCTGCGGTCGGCGTCATCTGGTTCGGCCTCAAGGCGACGGGCGTCGCGGAGAAATTCATCAGCAGCGGCATGATCGCGATGCTTCTCGTGCTGGCTGGCGCTTCTTTCCTCTCTTCACGCGTGCCGGTGGGGGATATCCTCTACGCGGACTGGACGTATGCGATGCCGATCTTCAATATCACGGTCTTCTGCTATGCGGTGCAGTACATGGTGCCGGAAGTCGCGCGCGGCTTTGCGCACCAGCCGGGGAAACTCGTGCCGTCGATCCTCGCGGGCTTTGTGATTTCCTTCGTGATCCTTGCGATCGTTCCGCTCTCTGTCTTCCTGATGCTGCCGCTCTCAGAAATCACTGAGGTCGCGTCGCTCTCCTGGGGCCGGGCGCTTTCGCATCCGATCTTTTACCTGCTGGTGAATGTATTCGCCTTCTGCGCGATGCTGACATCCTTCTGGGTCATTTCGGAAAGTTTCTTGACGAACATGGTCGACCAGTTCAAGCTGAAGGATGAATTCCATGTCCCGACCAGGATCGCGATGCTCGCCTTCATCGTCCTTCCGCCATTCCTTCTTGCCTTCTTCGGCGCGGTGAGCTTCGTGAATGCCATCTTCTTCGCGGGGACGTTCGGCGGCATCATCATGTCCATCCTCCCCGTCTTCATGCTGCGGGGAGCCAGGAAATCGGGAGATATGGATCCCGTCTGGACCTGCGGCTGGATCGCCGCCCGTCCGATCCAGCACCTCCTCATCGTCATCTTCTCCGCGGCCGGTCTTTACGCGCTGGCCAGCATGGCAGGGATGCTTCCGGCGGGATGGTAGAAGAAGGGGTCAGGGTTAGCCCCTAGGGCGCAGCGTCCCCTTGATTACGATTGAAAGCCTCGCTTGAATGAGAAATTAGAAATGAGAAATGCGAAATGGTGGTGCGGCGCATAAAAGTATAGAAGCGCCGCGAAGTAAAGATAGTGGCGATGCCCAAAGGTAGTATTTACTCACCAGCCTCAAGTGACTGGTGACTTGAATACTACTTTCGGGCATCGCCCTATATATACTCGCGGCGAAGCCGCCACCACCATTTCTAATTTTTCATTTCTAATTCCTCATTTGGGCAGAGCTTTCACACGCAATCAAAGGACGGTACGCCCGAGCGGATAACCCTGAACCTGCACTCACATGACTTTTAATGATTCCATCCCAATTTCCAGTGCAGCATTTCTTCCGTAGTAGCCCCAGCCGCGCTGGTCGTGGGAGAGAGCGGCGAGCGTGTCTGCGGTGAAGAGGATCTGTGCGAATTCCTTCCCGCGGAAGCGGGCGCACGCAGCGAGTGCTGCGGCTTCCATATCGACGACGTTACAGCCTGCCCTGCGGCGGGCTTTTATTTTTTCCTTCGTCTCGCGAAAGAAGCCGTCGCTTGTCCATGTGACAGCAGGCGTGAAGGGGATGCCCTTCTCCTTCATCCATGCCTCGATACGAAGGCGCGGTGCTTCATCGAAGGAAATCCAGTCTCCAGCCTCCTGATAGTGGAAGGACGTCCCTTCCTCGCGGAAGGCTTTTTCTACGGGGAGGAAGGCGTTCTCCGGCAGGTCAGTGAGCGCGCCGCAGCAGCCTATGGCGAGGATCTTTTCTCCGCCATAGGCATAGAGACGCTCCTCCATCAGAACGGCCGCAGGCGCACCGACGGGGGCCTGCATGAGCGCGATGGGGCCGGCGGGCGTTTGGATCTCATAGATGGGGAAACTTTTTGTGATCGAGGCGAAGTATCCGAGGGGCACTCCGCCTTTTTCCATGGCAAAACGCTCGATGCGTGCTTCGCTTAGGAAGGCGAAGAGGCAGCGGGCGGGCAGGCGGAGGGAAAGATGTTCGAAGTCCGGAGCGATGAGCCCCGGCGCGGGATCAAATGGGGTCATGATGGAGGCCTTTCTGACGATGACTGGTGGCTGGTGACTGGTGACTAGTGACTGGGGATTAGGAAATGAGAAGTCAGCTCCTCGATCTGATTTCTCCAATTATCCGTATCGTACTCGATCTGCTCCGACCAGCGGGAGACGGCGCGGAAGGGATCTTTTGTGTGCACGGCCTCAAGGTAGATGAAGAGCGTACTCTCCTCGGCAAACCGGGCGAGTACGGAGACGGGAACGGCGGGCTGATCCCAGTCTTCGGGGCTGGCAAGGTCCAGCTGGCGATAGAGGATGTATTGGTAGATGGCATCCCAGAATCCCGCAGGGACTTTGGGCGGGTGCGCCTTGGCCTCGTTCACCAGCTCTTCGGCGTGCGCCTGCATCCATGCGAGGTCCCTTGTCCACGCGGCATCGATGGGCTCCGTGCCTTCCATCGCGCGCAGCATGGCGGATACGGATTTCATGGAAAGGTCGAGGGTGAAATGGCATTCTTTGTCGGAAAGGGACAGAAGCAGTTCATCCATGAGCTGGGAAAATGTCACGGTCATGCCGTCATACCCGGCTGCTTCCGGATCCTGAAGATCGAATGTGAGGGGCAGGTGCTCGGCGATCTGTTCTACCGTGCGCTCACAGCAGAGCCCCGTACCCGAGAGCTCGGCGCCGCATGGATATTTGTAGAAACGCGGGTGCTCCCGGCAGATGTCGCAGAGCGCATCCTCGCCGAGCTCCAGTACCAGACGGCAGAGGCCGGCTTTGTTCAGGAAATGGCAGTAGCCTTTCTCGTTCAGCGTAAAACAGGTGGAACCATCCTCCGACGTTCCCATCCATTGCCGGATCTCCTGACACAGCGGGCTCTTGAGCGTTTGGTAATAGTCCTTCGTGTCTTCGTCGATGTCGATCTCCCATGTCTGGCAGCAGGTGTGCCGGCAAGCGCCTGCCTTGCAGCGGAAGTCAGGGAAGAATGTGGGGAAAATGGTCAGGGACATGGGGATGCCTTCTTTCAAAAAATAAGGGTTCAGGGTTGTGGTGGCGGCTTTGCCGCAGTATAAATAATGGCGATGCCAGAAAGTCTCTTGATAGCAGGCTTCCCTCGTATCATCAGCCTTCCCCTCGAGGGGAAGGTGCCCCGAAGGGGCGGATAGGGGGTGACTTTGGTAGGAAAGATGAATGACCGAAAGAGCCCTAATGACTGGAGTGCCAGCTCATGGCACTGCCATTTCTCATGCAAGCGAGACTTTCAACTGTCATCAAGGACGGCACGCCCCAGGGGCTAAATTAACTTTCCTTCCAGATGATCCATCTCGTGCTGGATGACTTCTGCGACGAAGCCCTTGAATTTCTTTTTCTTCACGCGGAAGAGCTCATCGCGATACTTGATCTCGATTTCCTCATAGCGCGTGGTCTTTCGCTCGCCGGAAAGGGAGAGGCAGCCCTCTTCGGCCTCATAGGGACGGGCAGCGGAGAGGCGCTCGGGATTGTACATGACGACGATATCCTTCCCCTGACGGAAGGCGATGATGGCTTTCGCAAAGCCGATCATGTTCGCAGCGAGCCCCGCGCAGGTGTCTCTATGGGCGGCGAGGGTGTCTTTCAGGTCTTCGGCGATGGCCTTGTCCTCGCGAGCGGCGGGCGCGGCCTTCTGCTGAAGAAATATGATGTCTTTCACAATGTCTCTTTTCATGAGATATCCTTTCTGAGGGAGGGGGAACGTGGTAAAATGGGGAAAAGGGGTCACCGGCCTGTTTGGGAGAGTCCTTTTGAACCGGCAGGACCCATTGAATCTGCTTTTTTCTATTATACGAAAGAAGGAATCATTATGGCAAAGGTTATTGTAATTTCCGGTCATCCGCATCTGGAACGTTCCATCATGAACAAGACCATTCTGGAAGAATTGAAAAAGGCTGCCGAAGGCGGTGCATCGATCGCGATCGATGATATCGCAGAGAAGGGCTGCTGCCATTTGGATGTGGCAGCGGAGCAGGCTCTTCTGAAAGAAGCGGACACCATCGTCTTCCAGTTCCCTGTCTACTGGTTCAATGCACCGGCCATGCTGAAGCACTGGTACGAAGAAGTCTTTACTCCGGGCTTCGCACACGGCGAAGGTGCGATCGGGCTTAAGGGTAAAAAGCTCATCATCTCTGCGACGGCCGGCGCTCCGGACGGCGCGTACAGCACCGCCGGCATGGGCCATACGCTCGATGAATTCTTCGATAACTTCTATGTCATGGCGGCTATGACCGGTATGGAAATGGCCAAGCCGATCCTAACCTATGGCGCGATGTTCATCCCGGGCGTTTCCACCGAGGCTGACAAAGAGAAGCTCGTCGCGCTCGCCAAGGAGCATGCGAAGAAGCTGCTTGAGGAAATCGGGGACTAGGGACTGGTAGCTGGTGACTAGTGACTAGGATTACTTTTTCTGTTCTTACACGGATTTCCCAACCAAAAAGTCCCGCTGCTTCGTAAGAAGCGGCGGGACTTTTTGGTCTGAAGTCTGAAGTCTGAAGTCTCAAAGTCTCGGTGTCCAGAAATCCTAATCCCCAGCTATTAATCCCTAGCCACCAGTCACTAGTCCCCAGTCCCCATCACAGCGAGAATCCGTCTGTGGCATCGCCCGGTTTATCGAGACGGCGGGCGACGTCTTCGTAGCATTCACCCAGATGGAAGACGAGGACATTCAGCGTGTCGCGGATGGTCTCGGGGTCGAAGTGTTCGTTCGTGTAGGTCACGCAGACATCGAGGAAGACGTTGTCATCGCTGCCGATCGTGTATTTCACGATGGCATGCTCCCCATTCAGCTTGTTCAGGAAAGGGACGAAGGTCTTTCTGGCCGGGCCCTTCGGCGCGGTGCCGAGGTGGATGCGGATCAGGGTGTACATGCTGTTGTCCGTGATGACAGCGCAGACCAGCCGGTGCTTGCCCGCAGGCAGCGCGGTCATGAAGACGACCGTGTCGTAGGAGTCATGTGCATCTTGACGGCGGAAGAAATTCAGCCCTTCCTTCTTGAGGTAGGACTCGAATGCATCTGCTTTGAGATTTTTTTTGAAATTGCCTTTCGTCGGGAATGGAATCGTATTGTCAGCCATGAGAGAGCCTTTCTGCACCATGTGCGGAGAAATTTTTAATGTGACTTTATTATAGCGGTTCGAGGGGCAGGGGGCAAGGCTTTGCAGCTGCCTGTAGATCGCGTTTGAACGCCTCGATTGAATGAGAAATTAGAAATGCGAAATGGTGGTACGGCGCATAACAATATAGAAGCGCCGCGGAGTATAGATGGTGGCGATGCCCGCTTGAGACGTTAGACTTGGAGACCAGGAGATTTTAGAAGTCAGAAGCCTGAAGTCTAAAATCTGAAGTCTCCCGTCTCCTAGTCTATTAGTCTATTAGTCTATTAGTCTCTTAGTCTCCTAGTCACAAGTCACTAGTCACACTAGTCACGCTACGCCCCCAATAAATTTTCTTGACAATCCTAAAGGCGCTGGCTATACTTGGTATAACTTCGAACGAAAGGAAGAACCACCATGAGACAGATCTCTGACACCATGAGAACTGCATATGCGTATGACTTTACCGTCAGCTATTATTATGGCTGCGGCTATTTGGCGTACACGAATTCTCATGAGCGTATCACCCCTTCCAGATAAGCAGGATAGGAATCGAGGACAGGCCCACGAGAGCCTGTCCTTTTTTGTTAGGGGAATGGTTCAGGGTTAGCCCGTGGGGTGTGTCGCCCTTTGATTGTGAATGAAACTTTGTCTGAATGAGGAATTAGGAATGAGGAATTAGGAATGGTGGTGCGGCGCATAAAAATCAGAAGCGCCGCGGAGTATAAATAGTGGCGATGCCCAAAGGCGGTATTCAAGTCACCAGTCACTAGTCACTAGTCACTCCTAATCCCTAATCCCCAGCCACTCATCCTTCATCCCCGCTTTCAAACGTAGTTTGTGGGCGTCCCCTGAATCCATAAATCCATTTCTTTCGAAGAACGTATACCGTAGGATAGAAGCATTGCCTGAAGGCAAAGAGGAGGAATTCGTATGATTATCGTTATGAAACAGAGTGCACCGCTGACAGAGATCGAAAGACTCGAAGATGAGCTTCGCGAGAAGGGTTTCCAAGTCGACAGAAGCCGCGGCTCGAGCAAGGTTGTGCTGGGACTTGTCGGAGACACGACGAGCCTCGATGAGCGCGATTTCCTGAGTAATGAATGGGTCGACAAGGTCATGCGCGTGCAGGAACCATACAAGCGGGCGAGCCGCGCCTTCCATCCGCAGGACTCGGTCATCGATGTCGCGGGCGTGAAGGTCGGCGGGAAGAAGCTCGTCGTCATGGCAGGGCCGTGCTCCATCGAGACACCGGCGCAGATCGGCGCCATTGCATCGGCGGTGAAGGCATCCGGCGCATCGATGCTGCGCGGCGGCGCGTTCAAGCCGAGAACGTCCCCCTACTCTTTTCAGGGACTTGGCGAGAAAGGGCTCGATATGCTGATCTCCGCGGCCAGAGAAGAGAAGCTCCCCGTCGTGACCGAGCTCATGAGTGCAGACAAGATCGGCATGTTCCTGGAGAAGAAGGTCGACCTCATCCAGATCGGCGCGAGAAATATGCAGAACTTCGATCTTCTGAAAGCGGTCGGCCGTCTCCATGTGCCGGTGCTTCTGAAGCGCGGCATGTCGGCGACGATCGAGGAATGGCTGATGAGTGCGGAATACATCATGTCGGAAGGAAATCACAACGTCATCCTCTGCGAGCGCGGCATTCGTACTTTTGAAAAGGCGACAAGAAATACACTCGACCTTTCGGCGGTGGTAGCGGTGAAGCGCATGAGCCACCTGCCGATCATCGTCGATCCGAGCCACGCGACCGGCCGCCGCTGGATGGTAGAGTCCATGGCCATGGCAGCGATCGCCGCCGGCGCCGATGGCATCATGTGCGAGGTACATAATGATCCCGAGCATGCATGGTGCGATGGCGCAGAGTCCATCACGCCGGAGACTTTTGATCATATGATGGGAAATCTCAGAAAACTCGCCCCGATCGTGGGAAGAGAAATATAGGGGAATCAGTGACTGGTGACTAGTGACTGGTGACTGGGAGATGGCAGACTCTTGTATCGTCATTTCGAGCGTAAGCGAGAAATCTTTGTCATTTGCGGTCAGAAGTACGATGTCAGAAAATCCCAAACGGGAAACCTGTTATCCTCCAGACTTCGGGCATCGCCCTTTATAAAAATCGACGCGAAGCGTCGCTCCGCCTAAGCCTTCCCCATGGCGGGAAGGACTTTGGACTTCTCCCTCCTTTCTTTGGAAGGAGGTGCCCCGAAGGGGCGGAGGTTGGCTCCCGCAGCGGGATGAGACGAAATGTGAGACAGCCCGTCCTCCCGTTTCGTCATCCCGAGCGCAGCCGAGGGATTTTTCTTGTCGCAGCGGTGTACGGCATGCATGCGGCTGCTCAGAAAACCGCTCAGGCGCTCATCTCACACTCTCCGTTTCACCGGTGTGCAAGGGAAGATTTCTCGCTTCGCTCGAAATGACAATACGGGGAAGGCGATACTCTCATTTTCCGCCCTTGAGACGTATTTCCTCTCTCTTTCATACCGCCGGTGCCCTATCCGCCCCTACGGGGCACCTTCCCCTCGAGGGGAAGGCTGATGATGCGAGAATACCATCATCTAACATGGCGGCGAAGCCGCCAACATAAGTTCGAAAGCAGGGATGATTAGTAGCTAGGGATTAGGAGCCTCGAGTGACTAGTGACTTGTGACTGGTGACTTAAATGCCACTTTCGGGTATCGCTATTATTTTTACTCGCGGCGCTTCCTTATTTTTATGCGCCGCACCAGCACTCCTAACTCCTCACTGGCGAGCAAAGCTTTCATCCCCGATCAAAGGACAGCACGCCCCACGGGCTAACCCTTGAACCCGCTCCCTATCATATATTACAATGACCATAGCAACACAATTTCAATAGAAAAGAGCACACACATGGACAGCAATCACGACTTTAGCCACTTTACGATCGCCGTCATCGGCCTTGGACTGATGGGCGGCTCCTTCGCCAAACGTTTTAAGGCCATCGGCAGCCGCGTCATCGGGATCAACCGCACGACCAGTGTCGCGCAGGAAGCGCTTCGGATGGGGATCGTGGATTCGATTTCCGAAGAGGATCTGAAAGACGCAGACATCGTCATTTTCTGCACGCCGGAAAAGGGGACGATGGCATTCATTGAAAAGAAACTCGGCCTTTTGAAGAAGGATGCCGTGCTGACAGACATCGCCGGCGTGAAGAATGATTTCGCGGAAAAGATCCAGGCGAAGCTCCCGGAAGGGATGGATTTCATCAGTGGGCATCCGATGTGCGGGCATGAGGGCGCAGGACTCTCGCAGTCGGACGCAGAGATTTTCCTCGGTGCGAACTACGTCATCATCCCGCAGGAGGGAAACAGTGCCTCGCACATCGCGCTCATCGAGGAGATGGCGCGCGCTCTCGGCTGCCGGCATGTGCCGAAGGTGACGGCCGATGCGCATGACCGCGCGATCGCTTACACGAGCGATCTCACGCATGTCATCGCGACGGCGCTCATTCAGAGCGAGTCCTATAATAAAGAAACGAAGTATTTCATGGGCGGCTCTTTCCGCGATGAGACACGCGTGGCGGATATCAATGACCGTCTGTGGACATCGCTTTTCCTGTCGAACCGGCAGAAGCTGCTGGATGAGATCGACCGCTTCAGCGAGAAGCTGCAGGTGCTGCGGGATGCGATCGAGAGAGAGGACAGCGAGGGGATGGAGGATTTTCTGAATGAGGCAGGCAGACGAAGGAGGGAACTCATGCATGAAGACAGTGAAGGTTGATCTGGGAAGTGATTCGTATCGGATCGAGATCGGGCGCGGTCTTCTTTCAAGCGTCGGTGAAAAGCTGAAGCAGCTGACGAAGGCGGAGAAGATCGCCGTCGTGACGGATGACCATGTGCGCCGCATCTATGGAGAAAGGATCAGAGAGGTCCTCAAGGGAGCCGGCTTTGATGTGAAAGTGATCGCCATACCGGCAGGGGAGGCCAGCAAGAATCTCCGTGTCTTCGGTGATGTACTGGAGGCGCTTGCCGGCTTTGATATGTCAAGAAGCGATGCGCTCGTGACACTCTCCGGCGGCGTCCCGGGGGATCTCGGGGGATTTGCCGCCGCCTCCTACATGAGAGGCATTGATTTCTTCCAGATCCCGACCACCATCCTGGCGCAGATCGACAGCTCTGTCGGCGGCAAGGTCGCTGTCGACCTTCCGAGCGGGAAGAATCTGGCAGGCGCGTTCTATCAGCCCAAGGGCGTCTTCATCGATCCAGACCTGCTCTCCACCCTGCCGCCCCGCTATGTGCATGACGGTCTGGCTGAAGCGGTGAAGTACGGATGCATCGGCGACCGTGAGCTTTTCGAGCTCTTCGAGTCCATTGAGACGGAGGAAGATCTGGAGAAGAACATCGAGGAAATCATCCTGCGGAGCGTCCTGCAGAAGACGAAATTCGTAGAAGAAGACCAGTACGACAATGGCAGCCGGCAGATGTTGAACTTCGGTCACACCATCGGGCATGCCATCGAGCGTTACTTCCATTACAATACCTACACCCACGGCGAAGGCGTCGCGATCGGCATGAGTCTCCTCTCTGCGCAGAGTGAGAAGCTCGGCTATACAGAGCGCGGATGCACCGACCGCCTGCGCGCCGTCCTGAAGAAGCTCGCTCTTCCGACCGCCATCGGTGTTTCGGCAAAGGAGCTCATCCCGCATGTGCTGCACGATAAGAAACGCCGCGGTAAAGAAATCACCTTAGTCGTCATGAAAGAAATCGGCCGCGCTGAACTCGTGAAAGTCCCGACAGAAGAGCTCGCCGACTGGATCGTGACGGAATAGAAGAAGGGGTTTAGGGTTCAGGGTTGTGGTGGCGGCTTCGCCGCAAATATAAATTCGGCGCTTTGCGCCGTACCACTTAGCCTTCCCCATTGGGGAAGGGGGACCGCGCTAGCGGTGGATAGGGTACCGCCGTTATCCGCACACTGACACGAACGCATTTTCGGCTGATTCATTTACCTTTCATGCCGCTTGTGCCCTATCCGCCTCGCTTTGCTCGGCACCTTCCCCGCAAGGGGGGCTGACGATACGAGGGAAACCTGCGATCAAGAGACCTTCGGGCATCGCCCTATTTATACTTTGCGGCGCTTCTGATTTTTATGCGCCGCACCACCACTCCTAACTCCTAACTCCTCACTTCTAACTTAGAGAGCAAAGCTTTCATCCCCAATCAAGGGGCGGCACGCCCCGAATCCCTAAACCTCGAACCCTTTCCTCCAAGGAGTACCACTATGCATATCACCATCACCCCCACGCCGCTTTCCGGCGTGATCCGTGTGCCGTCCTCGAAAAGCATGACGCATCGCGAGCTGATCGCCGCGGCGCTTGCCAAGGGGGAAACGACACTCTCCGGCGTGACCCCGTCACAGGATATCGAAGCCACCGTCCGCATCCTTTCGCTGCTGGGCGCGCATTTTGCAGAAGAGATCACGGAAGACGGCCTCACCTTCCATATTTCCGGCGGCCTTTCCCAAAAGGTGGGACGGCTCGAAGCCGATGCCGGAGAGTCCGGCTCGACACTGCGCTTTCTCATCCCGCTCGGCCTCATTTCGGGGAATACCGTCTGCTACGTGGGGCATGGCCGCCTCTCGGAACGTCCGCTGACACCGTACTACGGGATCTTTGACGAGAAGGGCATTTCCTTCGACAACCGGGGCGGCCTCCCTCTCACGGTCAAAGGGCAGATTCCCGGCGGCCGCTACGCGCTTCGCGGAGATGTCAGCTCGCAGTTCTTCACCGGTCTCCTCTTTGCGCTGCCGCTTGCCGGGGATGACTCCGTACTCATCAGCACGACCACGCTCGAGTCGAAGAGCTATGTCGATATGACACTGGATACGCTGGCTCGTCATGGCATCACCATCCATGAGAAAAACCCCGAGCGTTACGAGATCCCGGGCGGGCAGTCCTACCGGAGCGGCACCTTTGCCGTCGAAGGCGACTACTCGCAGGCGGCTTTCTGGCTCGTGGCTGGCCTTTCCGGGAAGGAAATCAAACTGAAAGGCCTCTCGCGTGCATCGAAACAGGGGGACAAAGCGATCCTTTCTATCCTTAGCAAGATGGGTGGGGACATCAGCGAAGAGGACGGTACGATTTCCGCCAGACCATCGAAGACACGGGGAACCGTGATCGACGCTGAAGACTGCCCCGACCTTGTGCCCGCGCTCGCAGCGCTTGCCGCCGTCAGCGAAGGGACGACCGAGATCATTCATGCCGCCCGCGTGCGCCTCAAAGAGTGCGACCGTCTCCATGCCATGGCTGTCGAGCTTGCGAAGCTCGGCGCGGACATCGAAGAAAAGCCGGACGGCCTCTTGATCCACGGGCGAGACCACCTCACAGGCGGCGCCGTCTCCTCGTGGAACGATCACCGCATCGCCATGGCCCTTGCCGCCGTCTCTGCGAAATGCAGTGCGCCTCTGACCATCGAGGGCGCTGAAAGCGTCCGGAAATCGTACCCGACATTCTGGGAGGATTTCAAGCGGGTCGGGGGACGGCTAGTGACTGGTGACTGGAAGACATCAGACTCCCGTATCGTCATTTCGAGCGAAGCGAGAAATCTTTCTTGCAGATTGATAAGCAGTAAGTACGAGATAGCAGAACAACGTAGCACCAAAACTTCGTTTATTGAATGGCGCATACATGCTGGGGAAGCGCTGATTAAATAGCAGAGTCAGATTTTACAAGAATTTTTATACATGGCTTCGTCATAACCCTCCTTAAATAGCTGGTTTCCGTACTGCAATAGAGATTTCTCGGCTACGCTCGAAATGACGATACGAGAACATCATAGTCTAAAAATTGCGGCGAAGCCGCCACCACAACCCCGAACCTTGAACCCCGAATCTTGAACCTTGAACCCTGAACCCATCAAAGGACATATTCTATGAGCAATACATTCGGACAAAAACTGAAAGTCACCATTTTCGGTGAATCCCATGGCGTGGCCATCGGTTGCGTGATCGACGGACTTCCCGCAGGGGTCTCCATCGACTGGGACGCCGTGCGCCAAGATATGGCGCGCCGCGCTCCGGGCAGCAGTGCGCTGGCGACCCCGCGCAAGGAGAAGGATGCTTTTGAAATCCTCTCCGGTTATTTCAATGACCACACGACGGGGACACCGCTCGCGATGGAGATCCGCAATGGCAACCAGCACTCGAAGGACTATGACATCCTGAAAGACAATATGCGCCCCGGGCACGCCGACTATACCGGCCATGTGAAATACGGCGGATTCAATGACTACCGCGGCGGCGGACATTTCTCCGGCCGCATCACCGCCCCCTTGACCTTTGCAGGCTCCATCGCCCGGCAGGTGCTCTCTGCCAAGGGCATCCACATCGGCGCACATGTCACCCGCATCGCGGGGATCGAAGACCGCCGCTTCGACCCTTTGGGTGAGAGTGAGGAAACCTTTGCTTCTCTTCGCAAAGAGAAGCTCCCCGTCCTTACCAAGGACGTCGGCGAGAAGATGGAAGAAGCCATCCTCGATGCCAAGGCGGAAGGTGACTCCGTCGGCGGCATCGTCGAATGCATGGTGACCGGTCTTCCGGCAGGCCTTGGCGATCCCTTCTTCGATTCGCTCGAGAGCGAGCTATCCCACATGATGTTCTCCATCCCCGCCGTGAAAGGCATCGAATTTGGCGACGGCTTCGGCCTTGCGGCAATGAAAGGCTCGGCGGCCAATGACTGCATGCACTGGGCCAATGGGAAGGTAGAAACAACGACCAACCACAATGGCGGTATCTTGGGCGGCATCTCCAGCGGCAGCCCCGTGATCTTCCGCCTCGCCATCAAGCCGACCGCTTCGATCGGAAAATCCCAGCCCACCGTGAACCTCGCGGGAAAGAAGGACACCCTTCTCACCATCGGCGGCCGTCACGACCCCTGCATCATCCCCCGCGCGATCCCCGTCATTGAGACCGCCGCGGCACTTGTCATTCTGGACGAGGTATTGGTGACCAGTGACTAGTGACTGGGGACTGGGGACTGGGGACTGGAAGGCATCAGACTCCCGTATCGTCATTTCGAGCGAAGCGAGAAATCTTTCTTGCAGACCGATAAACGATGCATGTGTGAAAGCAGAAATACGTATACCAAGGCGTCGTTTCCCTGCCGGTTCTTATGTGATACTGACCGCAGTGCAAGGGGGCCCTCGGCTGCGCTTTCGATGACGACGGCGCGAAACGCTATCTAAATGCTGCGGCGCTTCCCTATTTTTATGCGCCGCACCACAACCCTGAAGTTTGAAAGCAAGGATGAGTAGCTGGTGACTGGTCACTAGGGTTCTTTCGGTCATTCTTCTTTCATACCATAGTCACCCTATCCGCCCCTTCGGGGCACCTTCCCCTAGAGGGGAAGGCTGGCGATACGAGAATAGCATCCGCTCGTAAAGCCTTCGGGCATTGCCCCATATATATTTACGGCGAAGCCGTCACCTTTATTCCCTAATTCCTCATTCGGGTTGAGCTTTCATCTACCATCAAGGGACGCTCCGCCCCACGGGCTAACCCTGAACCTTTTTTCGGAGGCATCCTATGACACGTACACTCAAAGTCGGCTGCTATGGCGCGAAAGGCTCCTACACCTACGAAGCCATGGAGCAGCAATTCGCCGGCAGGGAACGGGAAGAATCCTATTTCCCTTTATTTGAAGACGTCGTGAAAGCCGTGAAAGACGGCAGCATCGACTACGGCGTCGTCCCCATCGAGAATTCCTCGACCGGAGGCATCACCGAAGTCTACGACCTCATTCAGAAATACGACTGCGCCGTCGTCGGAGAGCAGCTGGTGAAGATCGAGCACAACCTTCTGGGCATTCCCGGAGCGACCTTGGACGATATCGATACTGTCTACTCCCACCCGCAGGGCTTCCGTCAGTGCCGCCCCTTCTTCAATGAGCACAGAGACTGGACGCTCGAGCCGTATTTCTCCACATCTCGGAGCGCCGAGCGTGTCGCCGAAGACGGCAAGAAGAACCAGGCCGCTGTCGCCAGCCGTACCGCGGCCCGCCTCTATGGGCTCTCCGTCCTCGCGGAAAATATCTATTTCAATGCGAGCAACTACACCCGTTTCTTCATCATCGCGCCGAAGATGGAAATCGCTGAAGACGCGGATAAGATCACCCTCGTCATCTCTGTCAAGCATGAGCCGGGCGCCCTCTACCATGTCCTCGGCTACTTCTTCTACGGCGGCATGAATATGACCCACCTCGAGTCCCGCCCCATGGAAGGCCGTCCCTTCGAGTACTTCTTCCACATCGACGTCAAAGGCCGTATCCACGACCCCTCCAACGCGCAGACACTCCACGGCCTCGCTTCTATGTGCACGTACTTCAAGGTTTTAGGAAATTATCCGTCGTGTAAAAATTAGTAGCTGGTGACTAGTGACTGGGGATTAGGGATTAGGAGTGATGCGTGGCTAGTCTCAGGAAGATCAGGAGACATCAGCTCCCCTCGCAGCGTCATTTCGAACGAAGCGAGAAATCTTTGCCATCCACTGCTTTTCGGGCATCGCCTTATATAAAAATCGGCAAGGCCGACACTCGTTTCCTTCCCCACCGGGAAAGGCTGACGATACGAGAATACCATCATTTAAAATGCGGCGAAGCCGCCGCCTTCCCATTGAATCCGCCCTACCCATAGAACCCGTTAAATCTGCTAGGGAGACACTGACTCTGCGATTGAATCAGCGTTTCCTTAACCCCAAGGAGATTTTTATGAAACTCGGACTGATCGGAGAAGTGCTCGGACACAGCCTCTCTCCTGTAATTCACGAAAAACTATTTCACAAGCTCGCCATCCCCGGACGCTATGACCTCATCGAAATTTCCAAAGACCATTTCGAGGAAGCGCTCCGCGAAGCCCTCGCTTCTTACGACGGGCTGAATGTCACCATCCCCTACAAGCTCGATGTCATTCCCTTTCTGGATGACATTTCCCCGGAAGCGAAGACCATCGGCGCAGTGAATACCATCGCCAAGGCTGGCGGGAAGCTCATGGGATACAACACCGACTACTTCGGATTCCAGCGCACGCTCCGAAAGATCGATGCCAATGTCAAAGGGAAGACAGCCGTCGTCCTCGGTCACGGCGGCGCGTCGCGCGCCATCATCCAGTGCCTCTATGACGAAGGCGCAGAAAAGATCCGTATCATCTCCCGCCATCCGGAGAAGGTGGACTCCGATTTCAAATCCTTCGCGGAAGAGCGCCGCGTCCGCCTCATGGACTACGCCTCTTTTGAAAGAGAGGCGGAAGGCGCGCTTCTCGTGAACGCCACCCCTGTCGGTATGCATCCCAAGGTCGGCGTTTCGCCGATTTCCGAAGAAGCCGCCCGGCATTTCGCCAAAGTCATCGACATCATCTACAATCCGAAAGAAACCCGCCTCCTCCATGACGCTTCGCACGCGGACAAGGCCAATGGCATGTACATGCTCGTCATGCAGGCCATCGCGGCAGAAGAGATCTGGCTGGGAAGAGAGATCCCTGATCGCATCGCAGAAGAAATCGCGGAAGAGATGGGGGAGCGGTGACTAGTGGCTGGTGACTAGTGACTAGGAGACTAAGAGACTAAGAGACTAAGAGACATTAGACTTCAGACGTCAGGCCCTCATATCGTCATTTCGAGCGAAGCGAGAAATCTTTGTCATTCGCGGTCCAGTGGTCGATGTTTGGAGACTTCAAACGGGAAACCTGCTACCCGCAGACCTTCGGGCATCGCACTATTCGTACTGCGGCGGTGGATAGGGACTTTTGTTAGCGGCGATTTGTGCAAAAAATGTTTTCCTTCTTCCTCATTTGTCTTTCATGCCGCCTGTGTCCTATCCGCCCCTTCGGGGCACCTTCCCCTCGAGGGGAAGGCTGACGATGCGAGAATACCATCATCTAACATGGCGGCGCAGCCGCCACTACAAGTTTGAAGGCAGGAATGAGTGACTAGGGATTGGCAGCTGGGGATTAGGTTTGCGATACGAGAAAACCGCTGGTTTCAAACCTCCGCGGCGCTTCTATATTTTTATGCGCCGCACCAGCCCCTCTGAACCTCTTGAACCTATAGAACCCGCTCCCCCTCTTTCATTCGCAATCAAAGGGGCAGCACGCCTCGAGAGGCTAATCCTTAGCCCATTTTCCCAAAGGAGCATTCATGAAAAATATCATCCTGATCGGCATGCCCGGCTGCGGGAAATCTACACTGGGGCGCGCTCTGGCTGAGTCCCTGCATCGTTCCTTCGTGGATGCCGACACCTTTTTGGAAGAAAAAGAAGGAAAGAGCATCCCCGAGCTCTTCGCCGTGAGCGAAGACTGCTTCCGCGACGCGGAAGAACGCACCATCGAAGCCCTTGCCGCGAGGGAAAGCCTCGTCATCGCGACCGGCGGCGGCGTCGTGAAGCGCTCGGTCAATATCGAGCGGTTGAAGAAAACCGGCACCATCTATTTCATCGACCGCCGCCCCGAAGACATCGCAGGCGATGTAGAAGTCAGCACCCGTCCCCTCCTTGCCGAAGGCAGCGGGAAAGTTTACACGCTTTACCATGAGCGCATCGCCCTCTATCGCAAGGCGGCGGACGAAATCATAGAGAATACGGGCTCTCTGGAAAGTGTACTGCAGAGACTGCTTGAGGCGGTGACTGGTGACTAGTCACCAGCCACTCATCCCTCTCAGCGTTTCCTTAAAAATGACCGAAAGTGAAAGAAGAGTCGCTTTCGGTCATTTTCATTGCATGCTTCGCTTGTGACCGTCTCCTTCCCTTAGTATAAAATTTTACTCGGTAGGGAAATTTTTCCAGAAACAATAAAAAAGGA
>UQQQ01000004.1 GCA_900543165.1 uncultured Dialister sp.
CTGTTAAATCCAGGACCCTTTTTAGATGCCGTCAAATAGAAGGAAGCGAGTGTGGAGGGCGCAAATTCCCGATTGACAAAAGTCACTTCATAACAGGAGTGAAGAGTTAGGGGTGAAGGTACGGCGCATAAAATTAGGAAGCGCCGTGAAGTTTTATATAAATAACAAACAAGTTGTTTTATATAATGGTGAATTGTGCCGTTATATGAATGTGCCCCTTTCCGCCACTTCACACTTCTCACGTCTTACTAAGTCCAGAAGTTGACAAGTCGCAATACGAGTCACCAGCCACAAATCCCAGAACAACAAAAAAGCAGCGGCATTGGCCACTGCTTTCCTGTGAATTATCTATGTCTGTATAAGTGGAAAAATTTTTAATTATTTCAGACGCAGGCCCAGTTTTGCACCGAGAGCTCTGTAACGTTCGATATCGCTGCGACGCAGGTAGTCGAGCATGTTTCTTCTCTGGCCGACCATTTTCAGCAGTCCGCGACGGGAATGATGATCCTTTTTGTGGGATTTCAGATGTTCGGTGAGCAGAACGATTCTCTTGGTGAGGATAGCGATCTGAACTTCCGGAGATCCGGTGTCACCTTCATGGGTGGCATACTGTTCGATGATTTCTTTCTTCAGTTCGGTTGTAAGCATAATAGCCTCCTAAAATAATACATGAGCTGTATCTAAGTCGCCGCCGGAGATACGTGCCACTGGGATACAGTATTCACAACGTTAACTATTATACATGGAAATCAAGGAAAGCGCAAGGGGAATTACAGGTTCAGGGTTCAGGGTTAGCCCCTTGGGCGTGCCGTCCCTTGATTGTGTATGAAAGCTTTGTTCGCCAGTTAGGAGTTAGGAGTTAGGAGTGCTGGTGCGGCGCATGAAAAAATAGAAGCGCCGCGAGTAAAAATAATGGCGATGCTCGAGGGTTGTATGTAGTCACCAGTCACTAGCTACCAGTCACATGAGGCTCCCAATCCCTAGCCACTAATCCCTAATCCCTGCTTTCAAACTTAACCCTTGTGGCGTGCTGCCCTTTGATTCCGTTTGAAAGCCTCGATTGCATGAGAAATTAGAAATTAGAAATTAGAAATTAGAAATTAGAAATGGTGGTGCGTCGCATAAAAATATGGAAGCGCCGCGGAATTTTGATAGTGCTTCGCGCCATCGTCATCGGAAGCGAAGCCGAGGGATCTTTCTTGCACTGCTGTCAATATCACATAAGCACCAGCAGGGAAACGACGCCTTGGTGCTACATATTTCTGCTTTCACGCATACTTCGTTTAGCGGTCTGCAAAAAAGATTTCTCGCTCCGCTCGAAATAACGATACGAGAGTCTGATGTCTCCTAGTCTCCAGTCACCAGTCACTAGTCACACTAAACCCGAAAAGCCCCTCTGCACCAATGGCAGAGAGGCTTTCACATTATCCCAAAGCGACGCGGTCACTGACCGTACCGCTGGTTTCTTCGAATTTCTTCAGCAGATCTTCGATGGTGAGGTTTTTCTTTTCTTCCGGTGTGTAGTCCGCGATGATGCGGCCGCTGTTCATCATGATGAGACGATTGCCGTATTTCAGCGCGTCTCTCATGTTGTGCGTGATCATGAGTGTCGTCAGATGCTGTTTAGTGACGATCTCATCGGTGATCTTCAGCACCTTGGATGCTGTCTTCGGGTCAAGGGCCGCTGTCGGTTCATCGAGAAGAAGGATATCCGGCTTTTTCATGGTCGCCATAAGCAGCGTGAGCGCCTGACGCTGGCCGCCGGAAAGAAGTCCGATGCGGGTGCCGAGGCGATCCTCCAGACCGAGATCCAGACGGGCCACCATGTCTCTGTATTTCTCATGATCTCCTGCGGAAAAAGCCCATTTCAGGCGGCGGCTCTCTCCTCTGCGGGAAGCGAGCAGGAGGTTCTCTTCGACCTGCATGCCTGCCGCCGTGCCTTTCAGCGGATCCTGAAAAACGCGGCCGATATATTTCGCTCTTTTGTATTCGCTGACGCGGGTGACGTCCGTGCCATTGATCTCGATCGTCCCTGCATCGGGAATGTACGCGCCGGCGATGGCATTGAGAAGCGTACTCTTGCCCGCGCCGTTGCCGCCGATGACGGTACAGAAATCACCGTCATTCAGAATGAGCGACAGACCATTTAATGCTTTCTTTTCATTGCTGGTGCCCTTGAAGAAGGTTTTGCTGATGTTGGTAACTTTTAACATGGGATCAGCCTCACTTTCCGACATTGACTTTGCCTTTGATCATTGGCGCAGCCAGTGCAAGAACAACAATAATAGCAGTAAAGAGCTTCAGATCATTCGGCGGCATGCCCATGTAGAGGACGACAGCGATGACCACGCGGTAAATGACGGAGCCGAGAATAACGGCAGCAAGCGAAGCCGAGAAGCTGTCTACGCCGAGAATGACTTCCCCGATGATGACGGATGCGAGACCGATGATGATGGTGCCGATGCCCATGCCTACGTCAGCAAAGCCGTTGTTCTGTGCAACGACGGCGCCGCAGAGGCCGATGAGAGCATTGGAAATGAAGAGGCCGATGATGATCATGGTATCGGTATTCACACCCTGCGCGCGAACCATCTGTGTATTATACCCGGTCGCGCGGATGCACATGCCGAGCTCCGTACCGAAGAACCAGTAAATGAAAGCGCTGCAGAGGAAAAGCAGCACCGCCGGCACGAGGAAGGCCGCGACAGAGTTGCTGACGTGCAGAAGGCTTGCCGTGGTCGAGAAAATGGTGTCCACACGAAGCAGAGAAATATTCGCTTTGCCCATGACGTGCAGGTTCAACGAGTAGAGCGCGATCATGGTCAAGATCCCCGCGAGAATGGCCGGGATCTTGAGCTTCGTGTAAAGAATGCCGGTCACGATACCGGCCAGAAGACCGCCGAAAGCACCGGCTGCAATAGCAAGCCATGGCGAAGCGCCCGCTGCGATCATGGATGCTGCAATGGCACCGCCCAGAGGGAAGCTGCCTTCGCAGGTCATATCCGGTACATCCAGTACACGGAAGGAAAGAAATACGCCGATGGCCAGGATGGACCACATGAGCCCCTGGGCAACGGTGGAAAATGCTAAATCTGCCATGTAAATTCAATGCTCCTTTTCTGCTATGCTACGGATTAAAAGTGACTTGTGACTGGTGTCTAGTGACTTAAGGAAACGCTGATTCAATCGCAGAATCAGATTTCATATGGATCTTTATACATAGCTTCGTCATCATCTTCCTTAAATAGCTCGCTATTCGCGTCAGATGATTCCTTGCTCTGTATAAAAATCCAAGAATGAAATCTTACAACGATTGAATCAGTGTTTCCTTAAATGGCACCTTCGGGCATCGCCTCATATATATGCGGCGATGCCGCCACCTTCATTCTTAACTCCCTATTTTTTATGGTCTCGCCGGCTGCCCGTCGTAGAGATAGAGCTTTCTGCCACGCTGCCAGATGTCACCGGGAAGTGGAATATTGAGTGCATTCACCTGTCTCATATTGATGACGAGATCCGGATCATGTTGCTTGGTGATGAGGATATCCTTCGGGATCTTTTCTCCCGCAAGAAGCCAGCAGGCCATACGCCCGCCGGAGAATCCCATGCGGTAATAGGACGGAGACACGGAGAGGACTGCTCCGCGGGAAACCATTTCCTTCTGCTCGCCAATGATCGGCACCCATGCGTCTGTGGCGATCTTCACCATTTCATCAAAGTGTGCAAGAACCATCGGATCTTCCGGCATATAGACGCATTTGACCTGAGAGATGAGTTTTTCAAACTGCGGCCCTGCTTTTTCGCTGTCGTTATACTTGATTTCCACCAGCTTCAGCTGCTTCTGTTCTGCGACGGCGCGAAGCATCTTGACCTGCTTTAGAGCCCCCTCATCCTTGGGATTGTAAATGACGCCCAACGGATCGAGCTTCATGAAGCGGGACGCCATGCGCACCTGATTCACGACCTGCGGATAGTCGCTGATGCCGGTGAAGTTTTCATGCTCTTCGAAGTCTTTGTCCTTCTGGAAATAAAGAACGCCGACACCGACGACCGGGATGCTCTTCGTCACCTTTGCGGCCGCTTTGGCTGACGGCGTGCCGATGGCGATGATGAGATCCTTCTTGCTGCGGACGAACTGATTCACCGCGCTCTTCACTTTGCGGTCACTGCCAGCTGCTTTGACGATCTCGAGCTTCATATTCTTTCCATCCCGATAGCCGCCGGCTTCAAGAGAAGCCATGACGCCTTGGAGCATCTTATCCTGCTCGGGCAGATCGTCCGACTGCAGGATACCGATGCTATAGACTTCCTTTCTGGCGATCGGGACCGGCGGATTTTCATCCACGGGTACCGGTCTGTCATTATAAAGGAGAATAGCCATCGCGATATTGCAGATGGCGAAAATGAGCATGAGCCACCACAGCTGTTTCAGTTTTGAAGCCAATGAGGTTTTCCTTTCTCTTTTATACAAGGAAAAGTAACCTCTTCCTCTTTTGTACACCTTACTTGTTATGCCAGGAACATACAGAATCACTATCTCCTAGCAAATTTCTGCTTTGTACTACATCATTTCCGCACGATCCAGAACCGACTGCGGGATGGTGATGCCGAGCGTTTCCATTTCTGCTTTATTGATGTAAAGTTTCGATTTGTCAGCGCCTTCGACAGGGAAATCCTTGACCTTTTTATTGCCCTTCAGGATCTCTGCTGCCATCTCGCCAGCTCTGTGACCGATATCATAGAAGCTGATGGATTCCGAAGCAAGGACGCCAGACTTCACGTGCCCCACCTCTGCGCCATAGACCGGGATCTTTTCCTTATTCGCGACGGCCATCAGTGTCGGAATGGACGATGCGATGATATTATCCGTCGGAACGAAGATCGCATCGACCTTGCCTCCGAGGAAGCCCTCAGCCACCTGCTGCACATCATTCACCGAGTTCACCGTGAGCTCGACGACTTCGATGCCAAGCGGCTGGCAAGCCTTTTTCAGACGATCTGCCTGAATGACGGAGTTGATTTCGCTGGAATTGTAAATGATACCGACTTTCTTTGCATTCGGCTGGATCTCATGAATGAGTGCCACCTGCTTATCCAGCGGACCTCTGTCGTGGGTGCCTGTGATATTGCTGTCAGGCGCTTTTTCCGACTTCATGAGCTTCGCATTTTCAAAATCAGCGATCGCCGTACAGATGATCGGGATCTTGTCCGTCGCATTCGCCATCGTCTGCGCCGCCGGTGTGGAAATCGCGCAGATCAGATTGTAGTTACCGGAAACGAAGCGATTGGCGATCGAGCGCAGATTCGACTGGTCACCCTGGGCATTCTGCTGATCGATATCGACCTTGTCCTTCAGCCCCTGTTCATTCAGTGCATCGACAAAGCCTTTGTTTGACTCATCCAGTGCCGGGTGCTGCACAATCTGTACCACCCCGACCTTCATCTTCGCATCACTCTTGCCGCCGT
The DNA here is from genome assembly GCA_900543165.1 of uncultured Dialister sp. GTDB lineage: Bacteria > Bacillota > Negativicutes > Veillonellales > Dialisteraceae > Dialister. The sequence goes on from UQQQ01000004.1 coordinate 5,467, forward strand.
CACCGCCGCCGCAGCCTGCGATGAGACCCGCAGCCATCAGCCCGCAAAGACCTGCTGCCAAAATTTTCTTCCATTTTTTACCTGCCATTCTACTTTTCCTCCATTTCTATTTTGCAAGCACATGACTCTCCATCCGCCTCCGAAAATACCATCCTACGTCTTGCTCACCAGCGGTTGCGTCTTGTACTATGCATTGGGTTAAAGTGATTATAACACACGGGCATAGATTTGGAAAGGGAAGCAGCCCGAGTCACCGGATTTGGAGTGTCTGGTGACTAGTGACTAGTGACTCCCCTGCCGTCAAACCTTATGATACGTGCCTGCCTTCATCTAAAACCAGCGGCGCTTCTATTTTTTACGCCCAGCTCCATCACTTCTCACTTCTCACTTTCCATGGTATGATTAAACAATAAATACTTTAGCAAAGAAGGTCTCCACATGACGAATACCACCCCTATTTCTGAAAAGCCTGCAAAGAAGAAACTGCTTCACATCGAATTTTTGCGCTTCCTCTGCATCTGGCTGGTCATGTTCACCCATAGTGCGACCGAAGGCTTCTCTATTTTCATTCACCGCCCCGAGTCGCTCTTTTACCCTTTCTACCTCGCCGTCCCCTTCTGGGTGAAAACCGCAGTCCCGATCTTCTTCATGATCTCAGGCGCGCTGCTTCTAGGGCGCGAAGAACCGATCTCCACCATCTTCAAGAAACGCATCTGGCGCTTCCTTCAGGTCATCTTTGTCTTCTCTCTCATCAACTATGTCTGGTTCTACCACAATCTCCCCCTCACGATCCCCGGTCACATCGCGAAATTCTTCACGATGCTCTACTCCTCGCAGATGGCAACCGCTTTTTATTTCTTATACATATATATCGGCTTTCTCCTGATGCTCCCCATCTGGAGAAAACTGGTGAAGGCCATGACGAAGGATCTCTATCTCTACCTCATCGGGCTCAATCTTTTCTTCGTTGGCTGCGTGCCTGTCATCTCCTTTCTCATTTTCAAGGGCGGCGCGGAGATGAACTACTTTGTGAATCCTCTCCTCGCGATCAGCGAACCGTCCTTCTATTTCCTCATGGGCTACTGGATCGAGCATGTACTGCCTGACACATGGCTGACGAAGAGAAATCTGGCACGGCTGGGGCTTATCGCCCTCGCCGGCACCGCCATAGCCGGCTTCATGACCTACTACCACGGCGTATGCGCCGGCGGCATGACCGAAGCCATCTCCGAACGCTTCTACGACTCCTTCCTCTTCCTGAATACCGCCTTCGTCTTTTGCCTCGCCCGCTGGTACTTCATGACCCACCACGTCTCCGAGGCATGGTCGCGCCGCCTCGTCTTTCTGGGCAGCATCTCCTTCGGCGTCATGCTCTTCGAAGAAATCACAAGAAATCTCACGCACGTCATCCTCTCCCGCGTCCTTCTGGTCTATCTCTACCGCTTCCCCTTCTTTGATGCCGTCATCTGGATCACCCTCGCCTATGCGCTCGGCGTAGTGCTGACATGGGGCATCAAGAAGATACCGTATTTCAAAAAACTGATCTGATGAATTTCGCAGGTCATATAGGTGATGCATGCTCAATGGGAAACCCAGTCCCCCATAAAACGTGTTGCCGCACGGTCGCTGCATGCAAAAAGGCGATGTGAAATAACGATCATCTCATTTTCGCGTTCCATCTGCCGCAGGGGACTTGTAGCTCTCATAGAAGTGACCGGGAAACCTTATCCCAGCTGTCTTTCATGCCATAGTCACCCTCCGCCCCTGCGGGGCACCTTCCCCTAGAGGGGAAGGCTGCGATACGAGAATACCATCTTCTAAAAAAGGCGGCGAAGCCGCCACCTGAACCCTGAACCAAATGAAAGCAAAGTAAAAAGGGGCTGTGAAGAAATGAATCCTCATTTCTTCACAGCCCCTTTTTTCGTGCTTTTGACGAGTTCTATTTCTTACCTTCGACAAATACGGTCAATTTCTGCATTTTCCCAGTGCTTATCGCTCGCGTAGTCCATTTTATCTATGTTTCCTTATCTGTTATACGCTCGATAACTTTCCGCAGAAATAGGGTTCATTGCTACCCTATTGCTACCCACTGCCTCCCTGTTACTACCCTTACTCCTTGCCTTCTTTTTCTTTCCCATACAGGCGCTCCATGCCTGCCTTCGTTATCAGCCATGTGCGACCGGACTTGCGGAACTCCTCGCCTTCTTTAAAACGAGGCGGGAGCCCCTTTTGTCCTGAGCACGCCTGCTTTACTGTGATCGCAGAAATTCCCCAACGTTCTGCAGCTTCCGCTGTCGTCATCACTTCGTCGATGATTTTCATTTTCTGATTCTCCACACTACGTAACCACAAAATACTGCCGCCGTAACTGCACCTTGTATAAATTCCTTACTGATATTGACGAAGGACAGTGATGTGATCCAAAGTCCCAACGCGATAAAATCATAGAATTTCATTTTACTACCTCCATGTGATATAATGAGGTTGCCAAGAGGGCGTTCGCCCTCTTGCACCTCAGCTCTTTAATCGTCTGAATCATTTGCGGTGATGGTGACGTTTGAAGAGCTCTTTTTGCTTGATGTACTCAACGAGTATTGGAACTGCGATGATTAGCATCATTTGGATTAGCCATTTCATATCTTCCTTGTTCATTTTGACCACCTCCCTTCCTTAATTCTGTATTTATTATACACCTTATTCGATGTAATGTCAAGCAAGGAAAATCTATTTTATTCGATTTTATCGCACTTTTCAGCATTTTTACAAAATAAAAAAAGACGTCTTGATTTAACAATGTGCTAAATCAAGACGTCTTTTTTTATTGCTTCGCGGCTTATTTTCTAAGCCTCAATCCTTTTCACGAAATCGCTGCACTCTTTCATTTTCCCATGTTTGACTAGCCGGGCGAATGCCTGAATCACCGCCCACTCTTCGTCATATGCACGCAGCTGATGTTGTTTTCTTACGCCTTCGGCTTTCTTGGGTCTTCCTGTTTGATTGGGGCGTTTCCCGCCCCAGCCATTCTTTTCCATTCTTCCTCCTTAGAGCATTAAAACTAAAAATGTTACTTTAACCACTCAGCAACGTTCAGGATCGTCGCAATAATTACTAAAACCATGCAAGTCGTGGTGTAGTTACTAGCCCACCATGCGATGGCAGCGCAGATAAAAAATACAGCTAATAATATTTTTGTTTTCATTTTCGTTATATGGTATGATATCAGGGAAGGGTATCGGGGATTTCTCCCCGTCTTCCCTTTGGTTCTATTTGCGATTCAACTGCTTAACTTTAATCAGTATCGATAATACTTTTTCGATGCCAGTCAGTATTGCGACTACAGACCCAATGATTAAAGCTATCAGCTGAATCGCTTCTTTAATATCATCCATCATTTCACCTCCTTTAACTGTATATATTATATTATTTATCTTGCTTTTCGTCAATGCAATTTCCCGAATTTCTTTGATTTTATCGCACTTTTCAGCATTTTTGCAAAATAAAAAAGACGCCTTGATTTAACAATGTGCTAAATCAAGACGTCTTTTTTATTGCTTTGCGGTTTCCTCTGCCGCTTTTAGCGCAGCGAGCTCGCGCATCGAAAGCGCCCAGCGCTGTGACTTTTCTTTCTGTGCCTTGCGTACTGCCTCCTGTGCCTTGCGTACTGCCTCTTCGGGTACAATGTAGCCGCCGCCAAAAATACTTTTCCCTACTTCGCGCTGGACGTCCATGCCGCGAACAAATACGCCAATGTCTTCGCGGTATTCGATTCCGTATTTGGAAAACAACGCCACGGCGTTCGATGTCAGTACGTTATCTGGATACGTGTATACCGGCTTTGGCGATCCTTTCTCAGCCTTGATGTTTGCAGCATTCGCTTCATCAAGTATGCGGTACAGATCGGGCGCGCTTCGAATCAGTGGGCCTTTAGATGCTACAAAACTAGTGCTTACTTTAGCGCCGTTGTCGTATGTAACCGTCACCCCGACGCAAATATGGCTATGCGCCGCTCGGATACCGAGACACGTGAGGTGCGGCGCAAACAAGAAATAGTCGATGTTATGTTCCTCGTAGAACCTCACGATTTTCGAAATGATGGAAAATGGCGGATTGTCGATAACTACGCAATCTGCTGGATAGTCGAAATTTTCAAAGTCGCCGCCCGGCCAAAATGGACGGACTATCGTCCGGCCACCCCAATCCATTTCTTTGATTGCCCAGTCCTTCACGGCCTCATAAATTGCGCCCGGCGTATAACAGTCATCTGTGGTCTTCTTTGGTTTGAACTTGTCGACAAATTCTTCATAAGTATTAGATTTTGGCATATGCCTCTCCTATTTCTTAATCCATGCATACAAAAGCCCGCCGGAAATCGCAATCCACAAATTGCGCTGGCGGGTCTTTACTCTAATTTTCTGCTTCGCCTCGTCCTCTAATTGCTTCAAGGATTGATTGACTCTCTCTAATGATTTCTGCGTCTGAGCGTTCAAGCTCTTGGACGCGGTCAGCTCTTTCTGCACTGTCTCTAATTGCCGATTGGCTTCTGTCAGCTGCATTTTCTGCTCGGTCAAGAGCTGCTGCTTGGTCTCGTTGTTCTTCGCCAGCTGATTCAAATCCTGCTCGAGTGTCGTCAGCTCGCTTTCCGATATCTGATACATCTCCTCGGCCTGCGAGGAAGTACCAGCAGCTAGCCAGAGCAAGCACCCCAGCCAGCAGATACACAATCTTTTTATTGATTTGCACAATACAATCACCTCATCAGTACCATTCGCTCATGTCGTAATTCTGCCCGTCGATGCTATAGCAATCGGTCCACTGCCAGCCCGCGAGAATGTTGCCCGGGTAGCTGTCGTGGAAGCCGCACTCGCTCGTCCCATACTGAGCGCACCAGTACGGCACATAGTCGGCCAGATCATTAACATTGATGCAGTCTGTCAATGTTGAGAGGCTGGCATAGACTCCGGCACTGTAGCCAGCAGCATTGCATGCGGAAATAAAGGCACTACAGATGGCGGTCACATCTTCCCTATCCTGCCCAATTACCTCGGGAGCTTCCACGTCAAACCAAATCCCCAAAGGCGGTGCTCCATATCCCAGCGCATTTAAAGCCTCAATCACTCTATCAGCTTCTTCCTCTGCCCGTGCTGTTGTTTGTGCATGAGTGTAGCAGTATACTCCCCATGGCAATCCTCTAGCCTCTGCGCCTGCGATATGCTTACCGTGCAAGCTACTGAGTGTTCTGCCTTCGGAAATCTTCACAATCGCACCACAGACTCCTGCGGCAATGAGATGAGACCAGTTGATGTGGTCATTCCAATCACTTAAATCAGTTACAAGCATACTGTGTCCTCCTATTTTCTGCTGTCATAGCCGCCCTGCACGCTGTTGTACTTGCTATTGATAAATTTATTTACAAGCTGCGTAGCTCCACCGCCACCACCTGTCAGACTTGCAAAGGTGTCATAATTCTGCCAATACTGATGAGCTAGAACCAGATAAAAGCTCACTCCTAAAAATGCCAATACGAAAATGGCAGAAATCAATCTGGTATAGGACAGTTCTCCATTCTCGTAAAACAGCATTCTTGCCCATTCTCTAATTCTTTTCATCGCTATCACTCCCTTATATGGTCAAGGCGGTCCAAAATATGACTGATACGGTCTTTATTGATTCGATGTGCTTCTTCTAGCTTAGAAACCCGAACGTCAAGAGAGCGGCGATCTGCAGCACTCCGTTCGAGCTCTTTTTTTAGCTCTGTCAGCACATTGCTGTTGACATCAATCGCTTTCTGCAACGGCCGAATGACAATGTAGCTAAACGCTCCGCTGAGCGTTGTTGCAATAGCCAAAACCGCTGCAATACTGTCTAGAGCTGACATATTCAGGCTCCTTTCCCTTCACTCTGCTTTTCTTCGTCTTCTTTTTCAGCTTCTGCCATCGCATCGATAATTGCGTTATGTGGGCAATCATCCCACGGGCAAGGGACGGCTTCTCCGTCATAGGCTCAGACAAATAGCCGTAGGACAGCGCGATAAACTTGGCGAATAAATCCACGCACACAATGCAGGCGAACGCGGTAAAGAGTTCGAGGTGTCGCTCCAGCGCCAGAAATACGATGCCCGAAGCCGTCTTGTATGGCCAGCCAATATATAGCCCGTCAAACACTTTTCCTACCCAGATACTGATCTCATTCAGATTCATTGGCTTTCACCTTGTTACCCTCTTTCACTTCCGCCTTTTCAACAAGCGGCTTGCTTCTCACGCATTTTGGATTTGTGCAAAGCCCAGTCTTGTTATCCATCTTGCGATGGCAAAGGAAACATCTTTCCATTTAAATCGCTCCTCTCTTTTCTGTGTATTCTGCAACCAGTTCTTCTCTTTCAGCTTTGAGGTCATTGTAGTAGTCCTCATCTTCTACGGCTTTTGCTTTCGCCATTTCTGTTTCGATATCACCGATTTTTCTAGCATATTCAGAATCAAGAGCTGCGAGTGCTGTCTCGCGCTTCTCATCCTCTGTTGGTTCCGGCCTAGCCTGATATTCCCCATCTTTATACAGCAAATCTCCCTGAAGTGCTTTGTTATAGGTCAAAGCGTCTTGCACGACATGGATTTTATCCGGATATTCTGCCTCCGCTTTGGCTTGCAATTCTTCCACCGTGTCACCATGTACACCGGTCACATAAGAGGTTACTCTTTCACCCGTTGCGTCATAGATAGACAAATAGGTGAGTGTGGGGTTAGCGGTTGAAACTTCCATCTCACTATCTCCTTCCATTAAAATAACCTCCATCAATATGATTAGAGGTCTAAAAAATGAAAAATCCAATATCCCTACACAAAACTTTCTAGGGTTTTCTCTCGAATCATGAAAGCAATAAATGGGCAAAAGCACAAATTACATGATACCCGTCATACCTGCGCTACATGGCTAGATAATGCCGAAGTGAATGACAACGCCAGAAAAATGATCCTTGGTCATGCTAGACATGATGTGACTAACGGAGTATACACTCACAAAAATCTAAGACAACTACGTAAAGCCATCGAAAAGATTTGATACTAACCTGCTACTAACCAAAGAATTGCCCAATTTGAAAAGTACCGCGAGTATTGTATGTATCGTGATACTTTTTTGTTGCTAGGATTCTTGCGATTTCTAGGATTTCGGGCAAATAGACAATTCTAGGATACCCGTAATTATTGGCTTTTCTGCCATTCTGTGAAAATCATTTTCTACAGGGTGGATATGGAAATGGTAACTCTGGATCATGGGCAATAGCATTCCCTCACGCTCTGCTGGGTATATCAGGCGATTATTCAGGCGAAGGCGGTGCTATGGACTGGGGACCAGCAATCTCAGGGGATACTACTAGATGGAACAGTATCAGCAGTGGATCTGGATTCCGAGTTATCGCAATAGGCTATTAGACAGGGTGGATATACGTGGGTAGGTTCAAGGAGTAATATCACGGTCACGTATCCTATCTCGTTTTCGAAGGTATTAGGCATTGCGGGGCTTGCAGTGGTAAATGATCAGAATCCTTCCGGTCGCGGGTTCGAACATATCAAGATGTTTTCTGGAGCATCTTTCGTATATTATTCGGGTTTCGATATAGGCAATAAACGGTTAACATGGCTGGCAGTCGGCATATAAGCAGCTATTTTCATCGCCCAATAAGCCAACAGTAGGTCCCGTCACTGTAACCATTTTGGCGAAAGCGAAAATACGATGACGTGGGCGCTCCTATGATTTCTCCCCAGTCACTGTCATAATTTCGTGAAGACATTCTTGTTGTAGTGCCCCCAGTAAGAAAGGTTGATATTGATATGGGATAAGTGAATGTGCCCGATGAGCTAAATCCACCCTGTATAATTAGCGGCACCGCACCGCCGAGCTTTACCCACCATGCATTCGCATTCGACACATTGCCCGCGACGACGCCAGCTGCTGAGAGGTCATCCGTATCGAGAAACCGTTTGAACGGAGTGTTGTTGATTGCGGTTTCGTAATTTCCACCACGGTGATACATCCTGCCGGAAGACTGCTCAATCCAAAGTTGCGTCGATTCCCCTTTTTTAAGCGCCGGAATGTTGATAAGCTGCCCATATTGTGTCGGCTGGTTTGCTATTTTATTGCTCTGATCAAAGTAGCTTATAAACACACCCAGTGCGTTAAGTGCGTCGTTTGTGGTCGGCAGTGTTGGGTTTTTCCCGAGCCTGTGCAGGTAGTCCCACAGCCCTGCATCCCCGACCAGAGTGCCTGCTTTGCCAACGGTTACATTGGCTAATGAATCGGTTCCTGTACCACCATGAGCTACTGGAAGAATGCCGGTAATGTCGCCGGCAGACAGTGTTTCAAAATTAGTTTTCGGTGTATCCCACCAGTTAGATTTACCGGACAATGCTGCAATCTGGTGAACGATACCGGAAAGCAGAGCAGCCAAAGTTCCGGTATTTCCGCTCGGTACTGTTCCTTGAGAGAGTGTTGCCTGGAGCTGGTTGATTAAGTCAATCACCTGCTCCGATTTTCCATTTCTTGTTCGGTAGTGAAGTCCGTCAGCTGCAGCATTCAGCTGCGTTACAAAATCTAAATTCGGATGGGCAGTTTCAAGGGAATTATACGCAGTTATAGCAGTTTCGACATAGCCCATCGTTGCCAGGGCCCCCGGATCGATAGAAACCTCAACATCGGACGCATTAGATGCCGAAATATATACGGCAAATTCCTGGGATACCGCTGTAGAACCTCCTTCCGGGGGAAGGTAGTCCGGCGCGGAATCAGAGGTAACAGCATACAGGATTTCCCCATCGTCCGGATCATTGGCAAAAACGCCAAGCTCCCGCACATAGTATCCTGCGGAAAGTCCGACATTGGTAATTGTCGCGCTGATTTTACACATCTTCTGATCTGTCAGAACTTCTTTGGACGCAATCCCTACATTCTGTTCCGGCGTCACAAGGTCTGTCAGGTCTTCAAGCGAAGTCCCATTAGGCAAAACACCGGACCCCAGCTTCATTTTAGTCAGTGCAAGCACAACGCCGGTTCCTACTTTTGCCTGCAGAAGCTGCCCTTTCTTAGTCAATACAAGCCCGTTCCAGTTTGGCATTATTGAATTTCCACCTTTCTCTGAACTCTCACTCCTGCAGCTTCACGTACAGTACCGGATATGTCCGACATCCTGAAAGCTGCAGGATAAATATTGATAACTTTTGCAGAGACAACAGGAAGTGCATAGTAAATCGTTTTCGGCAAGTCTCTGTGAAAAGACACCTCATCCAGCCAGGAGCGAACATTTTTCGTGTGCTCGATGGCGTGGTACAGGCTGTTGATCGCGGAAATGTCGGGGACCGCTTCGGTAATCATCACAACCTTGAAGTGATAGGGTTCCCCACCATACTCCCAGTTTTCTTCAATCTTTGCGGATTTGAATATCGCCGTACAGACTTCTTCTACCACGGACGGGGTTCCCTTTCGGCGGTGCCATTTTATACTCTGCTTCACCAGCGCCCGTTTTTTCTCCAACGTAGCTGCGTCATCATAGAAATCAACATGGTACTGCCATGCCAGGGCATCGACGATTTTTTCCGGAAGTTCATCCAGCCTGGGAAGAAGTAAAAGAAGAAGTGCATCTCTGGAGATTTTCCGGAGCCCCGGATCAGTAGCTGCGGAAATGTTCCGGATCGTCTTATCCCCGGAAATGGAAGACGGGACAATGGTAATCAACTTCTGTTCAGACAGGTTACTCACTTTCGATCCCTCCCATGGCCACTGATATCCGATCTGCTACAGCCACCTCTGTGCTTTTTACTTTCGTAAATACAGGCTCTGTGATTTCCGCCCGTTTGGCTCCCGCTTCGATGATATTCTTCATCAACTGCGACGGATTGATGTCTCTGCCCAGCTTCTCCTTCTGCCATTCAACGTATTGATTGACCGCTTCCGTGACGGCCTGCTGGATGGTTGCAGAAAAGCTTTCGCTATCTTCTCCGATGTAATAAGTAACCTGAATGGCATAATTCTTCACAGTCGGAGCTTGTACGCTCACATGATCTGTCAGGGGCCGCACCGTTTTATCATTGCACGCAGCCTTTACAAGATTCAGAATTTCCTCTCCCGGGACCTTTCCGCCTTTCAGAAGTGGGCGGATTTCCACCTCACCCGCTGCCGGAGACCATACCAGGACATCAGAAATCAGAGAAGAAGCCCGTTTTGCATAATATTCATACGCTCCGGAGGGACCGGTAGTAGGAAATTTTTCCGGCGCCTCACGAATAGCTTCCCGGAAACTTTCATCGGCTTCTATCTCACTTCCGCCTTCCGATGTAGTCGTATTACGTGCAGAAGCTACAAAGGGTACCGGATCCACCAAAGTGGACAGCTCACCGGGAAGATATCCGTTCCCGATTGTTCCTGTCTGCGTACAGGACGCAGGAACCTCCATCTGCAACTTCCCTGCGGGAATAGCTGCATCTGCACCGATAGCAAAGAAAACATTATCTCCCGCGGTAACTCTGGTACCCGCAGGGATTACGGTGGATACCGCTCTTTTCTCCGAGAGAGTAAACTGCACAGTAGTGACTGCCGGGGATGCCGGAAGCCGTTCCACTCCCACAAGGATCCCTAAATGGTCCAGATTATTCCCAACCGCGTATTTCAGAAGATTCTGTTTCCCTGTGTAATTGATGAATTCTCTTTGCTGGATGATGATTTCCGCGATAGTCAGCAGGAAGAGCCGTACCGGGTCCCCCTGGGCAAGCGCCCGCCCCGTGATAGATGTATAGAGCCCGATCAGCTCCGCCTGCACAGATTCCTTATCGGCATCAACAAAGACCACATCCTGCAAATCATTCAGTGTCATTGATTCTCACCGTCACTTTCGGTCTCAAAATCCCGTCCGCATCCGCAGTCCATGTTATTGCTTTGACGGAAACCCGCGGCTCATAAGTACGGATGGCGTTAACGATTCCGGAGGATATTTCTGCCTGCGCTTTAGGAAGCGGATGGTCAATAAAGCGCATATCCACTCCGAAGTCCCGATCCAGCGGTACACTTCCCACAGGTGTTGCAAGGATTGTCCGTACATTCTGGAGGATTTCTTCATACTTATTCGCAGGAGATAAATTTACTTCCGAAGGAATTCCCACAACAAGGGAAACATCCACTTACACCACCAGCCTTTCTGTATATTCAGAGAGCGAAACATCCACAGAAACGGACAGAATTCCCCCTAAAGAGTCCCAGTAGTTCACTGTTTCCCCAATCGACTCCACCACCCAGAAACTATCTCCAACCACATTCCCCCCGATGATCAGAGGCAAAACCGCCCCCGTGTCTCTGTATTCCCGGAGCTGGTTCAGCTCTTCCTTCGGAGATATTCCCTGGTCTCGCCGGAGCAGCATCTTGAAGCTGATTTTCTCCGTATCGGGGCCTAAAAATTCCATAACTGGTTTCTCCCCTATGATTTCATGCTTTGCCCATCGTCCGGAGGACTCCCTGCTGTAATCGTGGAAAGTATTAACCACCTGAGAGGAAGTCATAAAGAGGATGCTGCCCAGGGATCCTACGTACATACTAACCTCCTATAATTACATTACTGCTTCCTTCCGCAGCGTTTCCTCCGCAGCTCACACTGTCCCCGATCCGCCCCGCCTTGCGTCCGTTGATCAGGACTGTTCCGCTCCCGGAGGAGAGCACACCGCTGTGAGAAGGATGATCGATACAGCCGTGCGGCGCATAGCTGTCACTCATCCGGCCTGCTCCTTTCCCGTTGATAAAGACATTCGCGCTGGCCGATACCAGCGCTGTCGGCGGGCAGGCATCGTGTCCTGTGTCATTGTCTCCCAACCTTGTTGCCTGCGGCATTTTTGCCTCCTTAATTCAGATAAATCATCTGCCCATTCACTGTGATATTCCCATCAGCAATAATGGAAATATTTCCGGCTGCGTGAATTGTCAAATCCCCGCTCGACCGGTCATGCCGGATTTCCGTGCCGTCAGAAAACTTGATTGCCTGCACATCCTGCGAGTTTTCCACCGGCGCATCCGTACGGCTGTAAAACGTGCCCAGAATAAAGCCCTGGCATACCCCTCTTCCGGAGGTGTTTGGCAAGAACAGGCATACTACCTGCTCATCGATATCCGGGATCCAGTAGTCCTTATTGGCCTTGCTTCCCCGTGTCAGGACAGGGAGCTCATACGTCACATTGCCATCATTGGCCTCAAAAGCCACCCTGGCAGTCCCGTTGGCCGGATTCACACTGGATACAGAGCCCACGCGGATCAGAGACTTAATATCCATTAAGACACCTCCTCAAATCGACACGGACGGTATATCCTCCGCTCATGGAATGTTCTGCTTCCGTGATGATATATTTACCGTCAAAAGCACCGAAGCCCTGCATCATGGCGGTCATTCCGGCCGCAATATGGAAACTGCCCGGCAAAGATATACTGGCGGTGATTTCATCCTTATTCTTTTCACGGAGCCGTTTCTTTGCCAGACGCTCCGCTTCAGCTGTATTCGCCACCTGCTCTTTTACCTGCAATGTCTTTCCTGTTTTTCCAGGCGCCGTAAAGGTGGTTTCAATGATTTCCTTTGTGCTGCTGTCCTGATACTTTACATGACAGGCAGCAAATACATCACGGATTTTAGAGGAAATGCTGTAGGACAGCAGGTGCGGGAGAAACGTCATCTTCCCTTCACTGTCCTCTGTGTAGACGGTTCCCGGTTTGACGAAGGTCAGCGCAGCTTCCTCCGCTTCATACTTGGCTTCATCAAAGATAATAATTTTCCCGTCGCTGATTTTCAGCGCCAGTCCGTAATCCCTGCAGAGCGCAAGCAAAAAAGACAGATCAGACTGCTCGGTCTGTTCTGCCCTGTCAATCACGGGATTATCTTCTGTGTCGTAAAAAAGTTCCATTTCCGCACCGGAAGCAATATCCTGTGCAATCGTCTTCAATTCTGCCTTCTCCCAACTGCGGGTATGTTCCTCCCCCCGCAGGGTGTTACCGTCGGGAACGCTCACGGCCTTGATCTGCACCTCCGAAGGGTATCCGGATACGGATATTTCATCAATCTCAAAAGCCCCCAATGGAAATGTTTTTTCTCCGGTCAGACTCGCCCACTGAGAAACCTTCAAGGTCACATCCAGAGAGGCTCCTTTTTCAGGAAGCCAGCTTGACTGCCACAGACCTGCCCGGTCTTCCAGGACAATCTGCAGGTCATCTGCTTCTCCGGACAGGTTATCTCGGTAACTGAGACTTTTTAGGTACGGCGCTATATCTGCGGAAATGTCCTTTCCGTTGTACGAAATCACCGCAGAAGCCCGTCTTGCCTGCCCGATCATGTACGCCTCCACGGAGGAAGTGCAGAAGCTGCGGGCTTCGTATAATCCGGAACGATGAGTGTAACGCCCGCAGAGAAAACTACGGTTGATATATATTCCGGATTGGCCGCCATAAGGACATTCATTCCAGCTTCATCTCCATAGCATCGCTTGGCGATACTGTCCCACATGTCCCCCTGAATGGTGGTGTAGATCTTACTCATAGGACAGCCTCCTTTCATCCCGCTGCAGATTCAGCAGCATCCGGCGAAGTTCATCCATAGAAAGCGCCATGACACGCTGCACCGTGGACTCATCCGCATTTCCCGAAATATTGATGACCGGCCGGAATTCCACAGAAACATTTCCGCCGTGTCCGGAGGCTATCCCGTTCGATGCGCGAGGAAGAACACCGAGAGATTGCCCCGCCTGTGTCCACAGAGACTGACCGCACGAGAACTTCCGTTAAGCGGGATAGCCGCTTCCGGACTGTTTTCTGCAAAGGTCGTCAGGAAAGCGCCCTTCCGGTAGATACCGCCTTCTGCATTCTGTGCAACGGCTGCGCTCTCATTTGCCGTGACGTTGATTTGTCCGGAAATCGGAGAGGAAAACAAACCTTTCAGCGCTTCCCATTTCTGAGAAAGCCAGTCAATGACTGCCCCAAAGCGGCTTCTGATACCGTCCACAAATTCCTGCAGTGCCTGGGCGGGATCGTTCCAGAGAGTAATGAACCACTGCTTAACCGTATCCCAGTTATTGATAAGCCATACCGCAGCCCCTGTAAGAAGAGCAATTCCCGCAAGCATAAGAAAGAACGGGCACGCAGCCATGGCTGCATTCACCAGCCACTGTGCCCCTGCCCAGAGCTTCATCACGCCGGAGGAGAACAGGGCGGCATTGGTGTTGATGATAGTAGCCACTGTATTATTTTTAAGCACAGTCTGCATGATCAGATGAGCCGCAGTCATTGCCGCCGATGCAACCTGCCAAGCTCGATACGCAACCACCAATGAAAATACTCCCGCTGTAAAAAGCGCCAGCGCCTGAATCAGCCCCGGGAATCGTGCTGCAAGATCCCCAGCACTGGAGGCAAGACTGCCCAACAACTCAACGAACGGCGTCATGACAGGAAGAATACCTGTCCCTATGGCAATCTTCGCCGCTTCCATCCGGTTCTTCATCAACTGCGCGCTGTTCGCCGTCGTCTGAGAACGGGTATCAAATTCAGCCTGCATGCTTCCGGCGTAATTGGCCGCATCCCCCACCTTGTTGAAATTGTCCCGGAGTCCGTCCAGATTGGACAGGAGTGGGGCAATAGCTCCCAGGGATTCCTTCCCGAAGATGTTCTGCAGGACGGATGCCTGAGATGCCTTGTCCAGCTGAGAAATGCTCTGGAAAACATCCAGGATAGCTCCCTTTGCGTCCGTCTGCATCCGCTGTGCCAGCTCTGTCGTGCTGATACCCAGCTGTGCAAAAGCCTCCTTCTGTGTCTTGGTGGCGCTTTCACCGGATACCATGGCCAGAATTAGATTCTTGATGCCTGTTGCAGCTACATCGGATTCAATACCGGATCCGACCATGCTGGCACCGAGAGCGGCGATTTCTCCGGAGGCCACACCGCCGACTTCACCGAGCGGCCCGATCCGCGTCACTACATCGGAAATGAGAGGTGCAGAAGCCGCCGTAGTATTGCCAAGATAGTTGATCTTGTCGGCCAATGCCTCTACATCAGCCTGATTTATCTTGAAGGCTGTCCGCCACTTGGCCATCATATCCCCCGCCTGATCGGCAGAAATATCGAAGGCCACCCCCATCTTGGCCGCAGCTTCCGCGAAGGCCGTCAGATCTTCTCTGGCGATCCCGCTCTGCCCGCCGGCAGCCACGATTTTCCCCAGCCCCTCCGCCGTCATAGGAATGTTCTTCGATAGTTCCAGGATATCTCGGTTCATCTGCTGAAACTGTTCCGGCGTATCAAAGTCCACAACTTTACGCACATCAGCCATAACCGATTCAAACTGTATGGCGGACTGTACAGGTTCAGCCAGAAATCCCGCAACATTTTGCGCCGTATAAAATAACGCCGTCATATCAAGCATGGATTTATGAAAAATTTCCCCTGAATTGACTCTGTTCAGCTTATCCTGATACATTTTCGTCATCTTCTGCGCATTGTCAAAGGACTTTTGATTGATAATCCCTTTGCTAAAAGCCTTGTTGAGGTCGCTTTGGGCCTGTTGCAGGTCCCACATGGCCCCCTTCATTGCATAAAGGCCTTTATTGACTTTCATGAAGGATGCGCCAACGGACGGAGCCAGACTGGCGCCGATACTGAATCCGAAAGAAAAGGCCTTTCCTGGCATGCCATCACCTCCTATGATATAATAAAGATAAGAAAGGGATGATAAAATATGCCTGTTATACTATTGATTGCTGTACTATCGGTGATTTCAGCCATTTACCATCCGTTTGGGCCGTATATGTTCCTGATTATATTTGCCTTGGCCACTTATGCCGCGCTGAAGGCTGAGTCGTGGACTATCCGTATCGGTTCCGTCTTTTTCTTCTTCTTAGCAATCGGCACAGCGTTGTGCTGACCTTGCCCCTCCTTCGGGAGGGGTTATTTTTTTTGCATTTCTTTCAGCAGCTCTGCGTATTCCAGCATCTCATATACTGTACAGGACAGATAAAAGCCCACCGGTGTATAGCTGTTTACAGCCATATCCAGTGCGAGCTTTCTTACATCCTTGGTAGAACCGCCTAACTTAATAAAAAACTAGCCACCGGGAATACAATATTCCGGAAATCTGTGGCGGGAAGCGCCATGATGTCATCAGGCGGCACTCCGATCAGCTTAGCTGCGATCATTGCCTGAAATGTCATAGAAATAAATACGGAAGGAGACTGATCACCCAGCGCTCTGGAATCCTTTTCGGCTTTCAGCAGATCGTTTCCTGTGATTCTGTTAAAGTCCAGCGAGACTTCCGTGACTTCTTTTCCTTTGACCACAAGGGCCTTATTCAGTGTAACGATTGTTTTCATAATTCCTTATCTCCTGAGCCTGCCCCCGGCAGGCTCTTTTTCATGCAAAAAATAATCAGTTCAGACCAAGAGCTTCACGGACATCGGACAGATAATCCGTCCCGCCAATATTGCAGATGTAATTGTACTTATCCAGCTCCAGTACGTTTTCCCCATCAATCGTGACCTTTAAATAGTTCACTTCGATGGTGTTCTTCGTGTCGCTGGTGGTACCCACATCCAGCTTGCCCAGCTCTGTGGACTTCGGGACACCGGAAACAACAACCTTCACCGGGCGGACGATGAAGGCGCCCTCCCCGCTGTCCCATACCTGCTGCGCTCCACGGAGATCCAGGTGAACCCCTTTCGGAGAAGAAAGCAGCACATTTGGCTTTTCGAGAGTGCGCCAGTTCAGCTCCAGTGTCATAGAGCTGTAGTGGCCCATTACAGGGGATTCTACTTCTCCGGCAATGCCCGCCCCTTTAACGGTCTCCGTCATGGCATCCAGAGTGGGAAGAGTGACATCTGCCACCCCTACCAGGTCATCCCCGTCTTCATATACTCGGAAATTGATCAGCTTTTCCGGTACTTTCATACTGTACCTCCTTATTCAAACAGTGTAGAGAAATAACTCGGATCATATTCGATCACATTTTCAATTTCACGGGCCGGAGTCGGCGGCGTGATGTATGTGTGGAAACGAATAATACCATCCAGGAGATCTGTAGTCGGATTTTCTTCTTCCAGGAACTCAATGCGGCCTCCCAGAAGCGCCCCGGATGCTACCAATCCGTTCAAGCGGATGTTCTCACTGTCTACTACGGTCTGGATCAGCCGCTTATTGATGGGCTTATCCACCTTCTGCCAGTATGTCTGGATGAAGGTCTGGGCATGCCAGTTGAACATCCGTCGCACGCAAAGGAAACAATCCTTCACGTCCGTATTGGCCGGATATACTGCTGTGCGGTTGCCCCAGATGACCCAGCCGCCCATAAAATTCAGACCGGTGATAGTTCCTTCCCCATTGAGGTAATTGGCCTGATCAATGGTAAGAACAACCTCGGATCCATCTTTCAGGCACAGTCCTGTAGCCTGCATAGATTTATTGGACGGGGATTCGAAGGGAACATCATCATTATCTGCATCTACCTTACCGATTACTCCGGCAAGATGAGTAGACATGTGGAAAACATGATCCCCATTTCTCACCATCGGCCAGCATGCAGCCATATTGGCTCCGGTATAGTTATTCTGATTCTTCCAGTTGTATACATCGCTGTACTTGGTCACTGTATCGGCCGGAATATCCACCAGGCATACCGCGTTGAAGAATCCATTGATATCGGAGGCCTTTGCTTTCATGACAGAGGCTACAGACGGATCCTCACTCCATCCCGGTGCCAGGAGGATTCCAGGAACAAGGCCGAAAAGGGTAAAGACCTGCCCAATCGTTTCCAGACCCCTTTCCTTTCCGGTGGAAACATCAATACCGCCGATGATATCATCTGCCTCCACCGCAGAAGGATCCAGCTTCGTATATGTTGCGTACAGAGAAGCAGAACCATGTAAAGCCCCCTTCTCCAAAGCCGTAATTACAAGGTTCCCATCATCATCAAAGGCCGCTTCATAGTCTGTTCCAGCAGTCAGCGGTTCTCCGGCAGAAGAGGACCGGACCTCCAGCGTCTCGGGAAGGACCGGATCGGACAGGACCACAGTACCCTCTGTAATTGTTTTTTCCGCTGCGCTGACTTTTTCAATGTGTTTTTTCGGATCCAGAACATTGACCAGAACCACCGGAGCCACCCCGTACAGTGTAAAGTAGCTGTAAATTGCTTCGCAGAGCGTGAAATCCTCCCAGTTATCACTGTATCCGAAGGCTGCCAGCGCCTCTGCATAAGTGTGACAGAGGATAGGCTTATTTACTTCTGCCCGGTCGGTCGCCAAATGGACAGGCGCCGTCCCGTAGATAACGGGAAGTCCTGCGGTGGTATTGACCGGAGAAATAATGGAAGTTGCCGCTTCCGATGTATAAACGCCGTGTTTATAGGCCATTTCATACCTCCATTGCTTTTCTAAAATACTTATTCAGCGGGGTCCCTTTTGTCCTGACCGCCTTTTCTGCTGTTTCCAGCTGAGCGATCGGCACGAAAAGTTTCCGGATATTCGGGCAGGTTTTTTCAATTTCATCTACCTTTGCCGGATACCCGCCGATGAAAATCTGATGACGCATCAGCTGTGCATGCCGCAGAGACGGCCCTATGTAAATCAATTTAATTTCCCCAGATGCTGTCATAATCGATTCCCACCTCCGTCGGCTGTCCAATCGTATAGGATGCCGTGATTTTCCCCTCCCACTGTGGAAAAGGCTGGCTGTCCGAGACAGCCCCTTTCAACGGAAGGACAAGGGAACTCCGCCCGGCAATGCATCGATGTTTCAGCAGAGCCTGCCGGACATGCTCCATCAGATTAAAAAGGCTTCTCCAGCCGTCTTCCTTATTTTCGTCATAAACGGAAAATCCGATTTCCACTTTGACGGTTCCGTAAGGATCCTCCTGCGCATCCGTAAAATCCGTGGCCAGCGCATAAATGAAGGAAGGACCTTCCTCCGAGGAAATCGCCACGGGA
Organism: uncultured Dialister sp.; assembly: GCA_900543165.1. GTDB lineage: Bacteria > Bacillota > Negativicutes > Veillonellales > Dialisteraceae > Dialister. The sequence continues at coordinate 24,432 of UQQQ01000004.1, forward strand.
GGATACCCCGCATACACTGCCACCGGCTTTTTGCCGGATGGCTGCTCGGAGGAATATTCACTCACGGTTTCCCGCAGGAATTCTGCCAGATTTTCCATCGTTTCAACCAATGTCATTTATTTCTTATCCAACCTCCAGCGGATCTCATGAAGAAAACGCTCGTTCAGCACTTTCTCTGCTTTCGGGATAAATTGATTCAATGTTTCCTCATTCCCCACCATGCTCGGCACAGAAGGTCCAAAAGGAGATACCAGCGGGTACCTGGCCTTCTGTCTTCTATGCATCGGGCCGGTATATCCGCTTCGGAATCGATTAAAAAAGAGACCGCTCACGGGCTTCAGCTCACCATTCCGCAGCACCCGCACACGAATCGGTCCCCGCTTTCTCCTACGCAGAGAAAATTTTGTTAAAGACAGCGGGGATCCGGAAGCAGTTATGACACCTCGCGGAGATTGGCCTTTCGCTCTTGTCAGGGAAAGTGCTTTCTTCACATCAGCTGCCTTAACTGCGTATCGTCCTCGTACCGCTTTTGAAATTTCCGCTCTCGTAGAAGTAATGGTCCGATTTATGGCATTCACTGCAGCGCGCTGCACAATTTTAGGGCATGATTTCATCAACACCTCTGCCCGCTGCACATTCTCTTCATTCAGTGTCACCCGGATCATCGGTCATTCGCCTCCAGCTTAATCGTCAGCATCCCTGCATTCCGCGCACAACTGACAACAAGGAAAAGCTTTTCATCCAGATAAAAAGCCTGCCCATAAGCCGGAACTTCCGGAAGATCCTGCTCCCTGCAGTGAACCTGCAGAACTGTCCCGTACAGCCCAAGGTGCACATTTTCTCCGGAAGTAAGCTCTTCCTCCGCGGATATTTCCTGAACAACGGCAGCACACACCGTCCCATTTAGATCATGCATTTCTCCGAAATCGTCCGTGTCCAGAAAAGTATTCAAATCCTCGGGAATTTGGTCATGAAGGCTCATTATCCTGCAACCGCAGACAGAACATTCAGCTTGACCGGAACACTTCCGGATGCAGAAGCGCCTACGGCCACTCCGGCGCAGGGAAGGGAACCGGAATTTTCCTTGACGGCTTTCCCAGAGGAAGCATCCCAGTAAACAGGCATGCCCACGGTAATGTCGGTTGCATCAGTAGGCAGAGAAAAAGCTCCCACGATAGCCACTGCCCCTGTTGTATTAGAGGCGATTTCCTCCTCCGCAACACCGATCAGGCTTCCCATAACAACCACATCATGGTAACCAATGGCAGCCCCGGTGTTTGTATAATCAATCACGTCCGCTTTCTGATAATATGCTGCTTTCGCCATTGTTTATTCCTCCTTATGCCCCGGTGCTCTTATAGAAAGCACGGTAATCCAGCAGATTCACACCAAAATCCATGTAAATCTGGTACTTAATGCCCAGCACATCCGTATCGGTGAAGGTACGCATGGTCGGGTTTTCCTGCCCGTTGAGATATGTCACTTCAATACCCGGAAGCACACCAGGAGCTGCAGCCAGATACCAAGCATTGGGGTCCTCAATGTTCGGGTCTGCCACCACAGTCAGACGGTTTGCGAAAGGATTCGGGTAAGCATTGTTCTTTGTCGGATCCACAGCCGATGCAATCAAAGTCGCCGCTTCCACTTCCAGCTCTGCCGGAACGATCAGATAGACCGGCTGGATGTTCAGATACATCTTCCCGGACGGGTCTTTCTGCTTGGACATGGCTGCCTTTGCTGCTTTCAGACTTGCAATGCTGAGCGTGCCAGTCCCGCTGTTTTTATGAGCGGAAGTGAAGATGCCGGATCCGTTCGTCAGAAGATCATAGGCCTGCTTATTGATGGTCCTGCGGGCCGCCGCGCCGTATGCCGCCGGAAGTCTTGCCAGCACAGACAGGTCGTCATTGATGATGGCTTTTCTGGTCAGTGTCCATTCGCGACCGAAAGTGTGAACTGTAGTCTGCTGGCCCATATCCGTGGTTTCGGAGCTCTTGAATTCACCCATTTCGGTCATGGGGAGCAGTTCGTCCGCTGCGCCAAGGCCTACGCGAGTAGACGGTTTGAAATCCGGATTGGATCCTTTTGAAGTCCAATACTGGAAAGTAGCCGGGACTTCGTTATATCCCTTCATGAGTGCCTTGTGTCCTACATTAGCCAAGATATTGGGGAATGCACCGCTTCCGCCGGAGAAAACGCTTCGGAGAAGTGTGTCATTATCCATACGGCTCGGCTTTCCGCCCTCCCTCTCGCAAATATCATAAGCCAGGCGCATCAGAGATACGCCGCGGAAGGATTCAGCACCATCAGCAGGTGTAGAAATCTCGATTCCCGCACGCATAGCAAGGCCGTCAGCGGCAGCCGCGCGGAATTTTTCAGATTCATCAGAGAGAACGTTCACAGAAACCGGGGCGGATTTCTTCGCCAGCTCCTTGAGGACTTCGGCTCTGGTTTCTTCCAGAGTAAGTCCCTTTTCAATGTAACCGTCCGGGGACATTTCAAAAGAACGGCAAAGCTTCGTAATCTCCGCATTTCTGGTTCTTTCCTGCTCGATGGCATTCTGGATATCTTTTTTTACGTCCATATCCTTCTTCATTTCTGTCTGATTTTTCATTTCAGGCTTTTTGTCCATGTCTTTATTCATTCCTTTCAAATCTTCAATAGACCGCCCAACACCGACTCCGGCATCGGCGGGTACCGATACAATACTGATTTCCAGTGGCTCCCACTGGCTGACAATGACTGCGGGTCCTTCGAATCGGCCGTCTTTACTGGTTTCCCCTTCCTTGAGCTGGGTATATTCCTTGATCCGGTATCCTACGGACACCCCGCGGAGAGAACCTCCGGATACCTTTTTAAAAATCCGGTCAGATTCTTCATCAGTATCGAATTTAACCAGGGCATGCCCACGGAAATCGTCTCCGATCCACACCTTTTCCACTCTCCCGATCGGATGGTCCGGCTCATGGTTGAACAGAAGCACACCGATCTCCTGCAAACGGGTAAGATCCACAGAATTCTCGCTGTGATCCAGAATTTCCAGCCCGAACCAGCGCTTATACGGAGTTTCACTGGAAAATGTCAGCTCCGCCGTTCGTTCTTCTTCGCTGACGGCATCCGCGCGTGCCGCCAGCTCCCTGGTCATCGTCATTTCATGAAGTCTTTCCACACTGTTCATCATTCATCCTCCTTATGGTTACGCTCTGCCGCCTGGACGGCTTCCGGCGTATGGATCGGAAGCGTCAGCCCCAAATTTTCGGCATACTCTTTTTCCTTTGCCATCTGGTCCAATTGGTCCCGCCAGTCATAGCCGTGCCCGGCGCACTGCTGCCCCAGCGTGAGCGTCCCGCTCTTCATAGCCAGCACGTCCGCCTGCATTTCTTTTTCAGGGTCGATGGACTGCCAGCCCGGCGCGATCCACTCCGCTTTCTGGTATTCTGCTTTCTGGTCGGCATATCCAGGCATGTCCAAAGCGCCTGACAGATACATCGTGTCCAAGAAAGCCCGATATACAGGCTCGCAGAAATGAGTTACCAGCCACTGCTGCATCGGCTGAAAGGTTCTTCTATCCTCTAAATTCCCCTGACGGGCAGCGCTGTAGCTGGATCCGTTGAAGTCCCGGCTGACCATTTCATAGGACAAGCCGACTCCGGAGCCGATCATGCGGGTATAAAGCTCTGTGATATCAGAGGCAGTGGATGCCGGGCGTCCCGGATTGGCCGCTTTGATATCTTCCCCCTGCGCCAGGCGGACGATCATGCCGGGCCGGACTTTTTCCACGGATTTACCCTCAATATCCGTCAGGCTCGATTTCTGACCGGCCATGTTTCCCACTCCGACTCCGCCGTAATTGTTTTTAACGATGAAGATGGAATAGCACGCAGCCATGAATGCAGCCATGTTCTCTGCCTTCAAGTACTCGTCCAGATCCTTCACTCGATGCGCAATGGCAGCCAGATCCGAAATCCCCCGAATCTGATCCGGATGCTTTTTCTGCCACAAATGGAGAATTTCTTTTGCGGGGATCCGCTCCGATCCGGCGGTTTCCCATCCGTCAGCCGATTTCTTTTTGATCCAGTACGCCACCGGGCGGAGGTAATCATCCAGCTCGATGCCTCCGCGGACGATTCTCCCTGTGCCCGGAGCAGTCATCAGACTGTCGTCCAGCAAGTCGGGCCGGATAATCTGAAGCTTGAGCGGAAAGCGTTCTTTCTCGTTGACCGTCAGTTTGACAAGTACTTCCCCGTCAACGGTCTTACGCTGGATAAGCATCCGCTGGATTTCATAGAATCCCATCTGTCCTGTGATGTCGCAGTTCTCCGGGCGGGTCCATTCAGTCCATAGGGCCTCGATTTTTGTATTCAGCGCTTCATTTGCGCACCGCGCCTGAGGGCGGATTCCCGTATTGACTACATTTCGCACCATGGCAGACAGGATGGAATTAGTCAGATCACTGTTTCTCTCTAGCCAGCGGCACCGGCTCCGGATCAGAGTACGTTCTCCCGCCTCTGCGTTCTCCTGATCGGGCATATCCATCGGTACCCAGCGATGGTTATACCGATTGATTTCTCCTGCATCATAGTATCTCATCATCTCCCGGTAGGCTTTGCGCCGGGCTCCTGCTGCGGGGCTGACATATTCAATGATTTTATCCAGAAAATTCATTAGTCCGTACCTTTCTCCGCGAAAGTCACGCAAAGCCCCCCGCCGCGGATATCTGTCAGGGCATTCTGCAGCGCATTTTTCCTGTCATACAGCGTCTTCAGGTCAGCCCTAGTCAGTCTACGATTCCCGATGGTGTACTCCTGCGCTCCGTCCTCAATGCGGGATATGGCAATGCGTACCCGCCGAAGCTGCTGCATAATCGTTTCCTCGTCCATGGTTCCTCCCACATAAAAACCGATTGCATATCGCAAGCGGTTTATTCGTCACCAATCAAAATCCGGAAATGCCGGATAATCTTCTTCTTTCTTGTTCTCTTTCGGAACAGTTTCCTGCACCTGCGGCTTTTGCAGATACCGCACACCCATGATTTCCGCTGCCAGTGCGTTATTCGTCTCTACATCCAGCATGTGGTTCTGCGCATGGCTGGATATCGGTTCCCATGTGAAGGAAATATGGCCTTTCTTGTCCCGGTGCTGTACCTTTTGTTCTGCGCAGATCATGTCCGCATACCGCCGATCGATTTCATCGTACAGATTCCAGCTTCCCGGGCGACCTGCTCCGATGGTAAGGCGTCCTGCAATGAAATCCTTGAATTGATTTGTGTCGAACACATACAGATTCATACCCGTCATAGAACCCATAGCCTTGTCCAGGCGATTGATACTATACCGGGTGGTCATCTGCCGGCTAGATCCCTTTGTGGGGATTGTCAGCCCGGGGTGCTGTGCGCAGAAGAAATAGACTTCTTCCGAATGGAAACCGGAATCGATGCAGCATAAATTGATGCTATGCGGCTCTCCGTTTTCATCTGGATACAGCCGAAGCAGCCACTGTTCTACATCGCCCCATGTCTCCGCGCGGTCGTAGTCTATCAGCCAGCTTGTCATGGACGGGCCCCATGCACGGACGCCTACCCAGAAATGATCCAGCTGAACGTCTACACCCATTGTCAGCAGCTGCGCATCCTTCGGAACGATCCCTCGATGATACGGCAGCCTTTTATTCATCACGATATCCGACCGCATACTGTCTGCTTTATCCTTCCACGGCTCAGCCAGCCAGGAATTCACGAAATTCATCAGAAGCTCCGGTGTATCTTTCACCGTCAGGAATTTAGCTGCCACATCCCCCAGCAATACCCACGGAGAATAGAAAGACGACAAGTGGAAACCTACGGATCGGACACGCCCCTTCTTTTCATTCACCTGCCGCCATTCCCCGTGACGAATCATATCTGCCTTGTGCCGGTCATCGATATGTTCATGGCAATGCGGACACTCATAGTACGCCGTATACAGAGCTTCCTGTGGGGAAGCTCCCTCCGGCCACTTCAACTGCTTCATTTCCAACTGCTGGTATGCCCCGCAGAACGGGCACGGAACAAAATATTTGTACTGTGCATCCGCCCGCAGCCACGCCTGCCAGATATTCCCCGTTTCCAGTGTGGGGGTGGATACTCTAACCAGCTTCCGGTTCCAGAATGTTTTTGTTCGTTCTGCAGCCAGTTCCATCGGGCTTGCTTCATCTCCCGTCCACTTGGGAAACTTATCAATTTCATCGAAAAAGACATAGCGTACAGGACGGGAAGACAGATTTGCTGGAGAATTTGCACCTATGAGCGCAATATACATCTGCGGAAACTGCAGCTCCAACCGCTGGCTGTCATTCTCCATGAATTTCTCTGCCAGAGGAGGAGACAGCCGGAGCATCGGCTTCAATCGGTTTTCTGACGTAAATTCTGCCAGTTTATCAGTCGGATAGACGATTATCATGGGACCCGGATCCTGGTCAATGGCATATCCGATCATGTTCTGCTCTGCGGAGGTCTTCCCGACCTGCGTCCCAGCGCAGAATGTAATGTCCTGGATACGTCTGTTATTGAAGGCATCCATCACTCCCCGAAGATATGGAGTCTTTGAAGTATTCCATTTGCCGGGCGCCGCTGTATCTTTTTCAGAAAGCACCCTGTACTTGTCCGCCCACTCAGATACGGTGAGCCTCTCCGGCGGACGAAATGCCGACAGCGCAGAGGAAATATATTCCGGATATGTCATTTCTTTCCGATCTCCTTTCCCTCTGCCAGTTTCGTAAGGGCATCCCGCACCGTATCGTCTACCACCTTGCCTACCGTAATTGCTACATCCGGATCCATGGCGTTGAGTTCCGTGGTGATCCGGTGCCCGAGGGCTGTGAAAGACTTTTTCAGTGAATTGAAAAGGCGGTTCAGATCTTTTGTGACCTGCACCGCTTCTACATATTTCTTCTTCGTGACTTCCAGCCGGATCTGCTCAATAGATGCCTTGGCTTCTTTCAGTTTAGCCTCTGCATTCAGCTTCCGCTGATTTGCACCGGCTTCACTATACTTCCAGGCTATTAAATCCTTGATATTCCATTTTCCCCTGGCTACCTTTGGGGCCCCATTGGCCGCCCATTTCCGCAGCGCTTCGTCCGAAACATCAAAAAAAGCACAGGTTTCCGCTGTGCTTCGAATCCACCAGGCGTCCGGTTGGGAAGTTTTACTCTTTGTTTTATTCAATTAGTCCTCCATCCCCAACTTTCCAACCTGAAAAAATTGATTTCATTCAGACATTTTTCGGGGTCGCGGACCCGCCGTGCCTTTTGTTAACCACAGTACCTGTAGCCCCGGGGGGCTGGCCTGCACTCTCAATATGGTTTGTAATACGCAAAAGCACGAGCCTATCGACATTAGCTCGTGCTCTTGTGTGAACCCCTGAATGATTAGGAGGTGGTAACCCGTGTGTGGTTCTCTTGCCTCAATTTCACACTATCATTTTACCACACCATTTACTCTATTTTACTATACTCTTTCATCTATTCGGTTTCCATCATTCTCTTCGCCCGCTCCGGATCTCTTTTGACTATCTGCGAAAACCTCCTGATGATTTCCCACTCATCATCGAAGGCCCTGAGCTGTCTCTGTTTTCGTACTCCTTTTGCGGATACACTGCCCGCCGGTCTGCCGGCGCCTTCTCTCTTACCGCCCCTCATGCTTCTTCACCAACCATCCATATAAATTCACCGCCACTAGGATAACCATAGTAACCAGCAATAAGCAGTCAATGGCATGCAGATTATGGAAATCCACCGTTTTCAGCGCCGCCAGATTGCATGCCAGCAGAATGATAAGCATCCATCGCTCCATAGTTTTTCTTGAATGTGATATAATGAGAACGGTCAAGGGCTTTCGCCCTCTTCCGTCCGGTCATCGTTATTTCTTCAGTGCTTTCATCCCTGTCAGGATTCCGATCACATTGAGGATAATGGCGGTGACCTTTTCTATTACATCTAGCCAATCATTACTCACATTCTTAAACCTCCTTTCTTTTTGAACTGTCTATATTATAGCGCGTTTTTGTTTATTCGTCAATACATTTTATCTAAATATGTCATAAAATCTAAATAGCAGGCTGTCAACTACAGCCTGCTATTTTCGTGTTCATCTGAAATAGGACTCCCGGAAAAACGGCTCCAGATCTACCAGTGCTTCCCCATGGATTTTGTAGATATTCGACTCAGCGAAATGCATTTTTTCTGCGATATCTCCCCACCGCTCACACTGGATGTACCGTCTTCTGAGAACTGCCCGCCGGACGCCATCTTCTTCCTTGCTTATGAGCTCCTCACCCTTTGTTCTCAACTCAACAAGCACAGAATAAGCCTTGATTACCTTCTCATAATAGTCTTCCAGTTTCTCCACGGTTTCTCCGAGGTCGGCGCAATGACCGTTCTGCACCTTTTCGCCCATCTTGACGCCTTGGATGTTATGGGTCTCAAACTCCAACCGTCGGAGCTCTTCCCGTAGAGAGAGATAATCAGCCTGCTGCTTTCGGATGGAGTTCAGAAATCCCTTCAGCTTCTCCATGTCTCCCCTCATTATTTCCTCCTTTATGACTGATAATGCCTACGCTGACAGCCTATGCTGCAGTACTTCTGCTTTGCGGTGTTCGGCTGAAACAGGTGACCGCACTCAGCGCAGAGCCTTGGCTTGTATGCCTTCCGGCAAAGTGCCTGCCTTTTTTCGTGTTTTCGCTCGAGCGCGCGTTTCTGCTTTTCTGCCATGTCACTTGCCTCGTAGTACTTCAAGAGGATGACTGCTCCCGGATAACCGTCTGCCTCCCACCCGCGGTCAGAAAGCTGCCGTGCCTTCGTCCAGAAGGCAGCACTTGCCATCCACTCCAGGTCGAAATGCTCCCGCTCGCTGGGCATGATCCCGATATGTCCACGAGCGTCGCTCTCGATCACCATGAAAAGGTAACCATTTGTAAGCATGCCAGGCCTCAGGGTATCCTTCGCCAGCAAGAGCTCGGTCACTCTGGCTCCCTTACGGAAATAGAGGATCATACTTTGGTCGCCTCTTTTCTTTCTGACGTCAGTGAGCCGCTTGGGTGCTTAAACCGCACGCCAGCTTCCTCGAATAAACACTGCCTCAGCTCCGCCGGTGTTACAAACCCTTTCTCTACTGTATCATAAAGTTCGAGACACATCTCTGCAAACCGCTCTTCCCGTCCGTCTTTCTTCCTGAGTTCACCGAAGTGGTCATGGATGACCATGACCGGGATCGCGATCAGTTCTTCAAATAGCCTTGATACAGCTTCATTTTTTGCATGTGTCGCTAATTTCGCTGCTTCCTGTTGGACTGCCTGCGCGCACAAGTCTTTTAGATACTCCGGCTTGACCGTGAGTGTAGCGTTTTTATTCTTTTGCCGCTCGATCTTCCTGCGCACTTGCCTGCTGAGTAGGGATCCGGTTGTGTCGATCATGCTTAGCCCCTCCTTGTTAATAATATCCGCTTGCGCTATTCGTTTGAATGGACGTACACCCGCAGCCCCGGCAAACTGTTTGTGGCTGCATAAACTTTTTTGCACTGAGTAATAGTTACTTGCTTATCGTCCTCATAGGCGATGCCGTTCAATCCGTCGAGTACGACTTTCAAGATGTTGTCAATGTCAGGCTTCCCCGGCGCAAGTTTCCCCGCCATCGCCTCTGACTTCTTTGCCCGCGGCCATGACTTCGGGATCGGAAAGACTGCCTCGATCACGACCATCACAGCCCCCTCGAAACAGGGCCCGTCCTGTGCTGCATAAGCCTCTGCGATTTGCCGTTCGTACGACTTCGTTTTCCCCGGCGTGTAGACAGTCCCGCTTTTCGAAGAGAACCGCGGCCTTGCTTTGCCCTGTACCTTACCAGGCACGAAGAAATAGACCATACTCATCACTTCCTCCTGAGTAACCATTCGACGGTAAGAAGGATGGCAGCAGTTGCCACCAGCGAGCCCGTCAGCACACCAACGAAGAACCACACCGCACTGCTCATGAGATCCTCTCCTTCCTCAGTCTTTCCGCTTCCCGCGCTGCCATAGCATCCACCTCTGTCTTTAAGACCATCAGGTCACGCATCACGCCCCGCTGGTCGTTCTGCAGCTCATCGACGGCCAGCCAAAGATCTCCGATCTTCCCGAAAAGGAAAGCAATCGTCGCCAGCAGCATCATTCCGACGATGCAGACAAGGAGCAGGACTTCCCACTCAGTCATGAGATGCCTCCATGCTATCCTGCTTCGCTATATTCAGTACCTCTTTCATGCTGATGACATAGTAAGGACATTCATCCATGAAGAGCCAGTTATTCATTGTCTTATACATCGTTTTAAGCATCTGCCCCAATTCATTCTTTGAATAGCTGAACACTGTCAGCTTTACAGCTTTCACTCTATCCGTGCTGGACAAGTCCGCGTAAAGATGCAGATGTCCATCCAGATCCTTGTCGATATAGATTTCTTTCGGGTCCGTGACAATAGCCCCGGATTCTGTCTGAATAATAATCATGATTCCTCCTCGTAAATCTCCCAATCGTCCACAAAAATATCGTGCCACTGCAAATCGTCCATGCGTTCCGTCGGTTTGTGATCTTTCCTAGGGTAGTGCATCGCAAGAACCGGCTTACCAAAGCGTGACTCCTTCTTGAAGTTATACACGCCCTCAGACCACCAACGCCGCCGGATCTTTTCCCCTTCATCTGCCGCTCTCAGTGCTTCCCATGTTTTCATCTATTCTCTCGCCTCCACTGTGTAACCGTGAAACTCCATCCAATACTGATTGACTTCTCTCATTTTCATCAAAGCCTCTGCCTCACTCTTGCAGAGGAAGTCTTTGTTCGTCCATTTATCATCCTTCTCGATGTAGCGATGCATCTGCAGAAATACTTTCTTCTTCGGCGTTCGCCCCGTCCGGTCCGTATAGCTCCGGATCGTCAGCTCGATGCGGTCAGCGCCCTTCACAAGATGGCTTCGCATGACTTACCTCCCTCCTAAAATACAAATCTGTATTTTTCTGACTACTTACAAAATCAGCTGGTTTGCTATCATAAAAAGATATGCCTAAATCCTGCAAACTCTTTTTACGGTGAGTGAAGGGGTGGAAGGGGTGGGTGTGTATGTTAAGGAACACCCACCCTTACACCCCCATTCACCGCGTGAGATTAAACCCTACCATTATATATATTTCCTATATAGAGTTGGTAGGGTTTATGGTAGGGTTTAGGCTCGTTCATCGAGCCTTCGGATTCGTCCGCTTCGTCCGGCCGTTACTTCATATACCTGCACAGGTTCGTTCGCTTGCTTTAAGTAACGCCGAATTGTTGATGAGGAAATCTGCATCTCATCTGCCAGATTGTTCTGATTCACCACATCCCCGTTCGCTAAATGATGCTCCAGCGTTCGGATGAATTCTTCGTAGCGATCATTTTTGTTCTGCGTCTGGGTGATATTCCCCTTGACGCGGTTCCCTTCGATGCTGCCCTCGGTACGCTTCGGATCGATATCAGGGGCGAGTACGTGGATCGGATACTGGAAGAGGATGGCTTTCGGCTTCGGCGTCTTGAACTCGCGAAGGATGCAGGTACAGCAGTAAGCGACGTCGCAGCCATACTGATCCTTTTCCTCCTCTTTCAGCTCGATCGCCGTCAGGTCGATGATAGCATCCGCGTCGCGGGAGAAAACGCCCGAGCCGCTGCCGCGGTCGGTCGCCCGCTTAGCGCCCTGCGCGCCCTTGGAGTGATGGTGGCAGTAGATGACAGAGCATCCCAACTCGCGGCAGATGTAGTCGAACTGATTGCCAAAGTACGCCATATCGCTGGCGGCATTCTCGTCACCCGTGATGACCTTGTAAATAGGGTCGACGATGATCGTCTCAAGATGCATATCCTTACACCGCCGGACGATGATCTTTGCCAGTTTGTCCATCGGGAGCGCCTTGCCCCTGAGATCCCACACGATGAGATTGCTGGAGCTGGGGTGCATCGGCATCCCCTTTGCCCTATAGATGTGCTCCAGTCGGTCGATGAAAGATTTCTCGTCGATTTCCAGATTGATATAGAGGACTTTCCCCTGTCGGCATTTCCATCCCAGAAACTCGCCGCCGGACGCAATGGCAAGCGCCAGCTGCATCAGCCAGAAAGACTTCCCCGCCTTCGAGGGGCCGGTCAGTATAGCCTTGTGCCCCAGACGGAGGATGCCATCGATCAAGACAGGATTTAGAGGCGGCGGATCATCGATGACCGTATTGAGCGGGAGGAAAGGTGGCAGATCATCCTGCTGCTCCTCCGTCCATGTGAGCCATGCCAGATAGTCCTTCTGCCCCTGATTGACGCCGATCAGGAACTGCTTCTTGCCGTTCCGCGTGACGCCCGGCATACGGGACAGGCGGGACGGGTTCTTATTCTGCTCGTCGACCTTGAAGCCGTTTTTGTTGCAGATGTCATACATATGAGCGACGCGTTCATAGTATTCCTTCTGTGTCGCGGCATCGACATGGACGATGGCATGCACCGACTTCCCGCCGGAGTAGACGATGGCAGCGCATGGCAGCTGCATCTGGCGGATGAGTGCCAGCTGCTGGCCGAGAGGCAGTGTGTCCGACTCCACCAGCGCATAGCGATAATCAGTGACATTCGCATTCTTAGCCCCTTCTCCGTCCAGCGGATTGATACGGATCCACGCCCCTGCCGCTTCATTCTGCAGGCTGCCGATAGCGCTGGATATCTGCTGCGAATGCTTCAACGCCTCAACGATCTCCCCGCACGTCCGCTTACACTGGCCATTATCGACAGGCTTCCATTTCCCGTCCTTAGCCAGGAAGGAATTCACGGCCAGCCCGACATACTCATCCGGCTTGAAGAGCGCCTGCAGATAGGAGATGAGATCCCCTTTCTGGTCCCATTCCCCATCACTTGGCTCATGGAAATCTTCCGGCTCGACCGTCGATGGATCGATCAGGAAATCAGAATCCGTGAAGGTGAACCCCGTCACGGTGCGAACCGGCCCTTCATGACGCCCGGAGGGCTTCCACCCGCCTTCCTTCGCCCATTGGGTGATGACGGCGCCAGTGACTGGCTGCTCGCGGTCTTCATGGAAAGACTGCCACTTCTTGACGCATTCCCCTTCATGGAACTTCCCGCCCCTGCGGCTCCACGCTTCCCAGACAGACAGGGGATAGCCCTCCTTCTGGAGAGCCATGCCCACTTGAATCCATCGTTCATAGCTGTAGTCTGGGTCGATGAAGGCCAAGAGCGGCACTAGATCAATTTTGCTCATAGCCGTTTACCGTTCGGGCTTGTAGTACTTCTTGATGACATTGCGCGTGGTCTGCTTGCCATTCCACTCGGACGTTTCATTATTGACCTCGAAGTCCCCTTCCTGCCCTACGGCGGTCGTCCAGAGCGGGTCATCCGCGCCGCCGATGCCGTTCTCTTTAAGCGCATCACCAAGACCGATGGCATCGAAGAAGCAGGCGAATTTCCACTTCTGATTGCTCTTGTAGACCAAGTAATCTGTAAGGCGCGTCTTTGTTCCGTCTTCGTGATGGATGTCCATCAGGATGGTCTTCATGAGCGTATTATCCTTCTTCGTGAAGCTCGTCTGGCAGTCATAGACCACGAAGTGGTAACGGCCTTTTGGGATGGGGTCGAAAAGACCTCCCTTCTCCTCGAAATCATCGTCCGTAAAACTGGAAAACCCGGTAACCACCATTGCCTTTTCCTTCTCGGTATCCGGCGTAGCATTTCCAAACTGTCCAAAATTCGGCATAGTATTTTCCTCCTAAGATATAAAATTCGTAACTTAACGTGTGGAAATTGAGAAAAATCTCTCAAAATCATGATTACAAACAGAAATCGTGATTATAGACTAAAACGGAGTGCGGATGTTGTTCAGCACATAGTATTTGAATCCCGCCCATGTATTAGGCTTGATGAGTGCTTCTACATAGTCCGCAGGGATCTTTGTCAGATTCTCTGCTTTCGCTGCGGGCTCGTTGGGGTCTACTTCGCGGATAGCTTTCAGCAGCTCCCCTTCCGTGATCGGTGAAGGGTCCGCCTCCGATACTCCAAGCGCCATCAGACGCGCGAGCTCATCATACACGTTCGTGGGCGGGGCTGGCTTCGCTTCTGCGGGGTCCGTGGCCGTTTTAGGGGTGATTCCCTTCTGTGCCTTCTTCTTCGCCTGATACGCCTTTTCCATGGTGGTTTTCGGCGGTGTGACAGGACGGGTGGGGATGATGGACTGGATTTCCTTGAAGTCGAAGTCCAGAATATCTGCGAGCCCGAAGCGGTTCTTAGCGTCCGCGAACGGCGTGTGCGTCGCGCGCATTCTCCGCTGGCCGCCTGCCGCCTTTCCTTTGCCGTCTGCGCCCTGCCGGATGATGACTTTGTAGTCCGCAAAGAGCAAGAGATCCGCCCACTCTTTGAGAAGAGCCCCCAGTGAATTGTTCTTGCTCCCGGGCAGCTTCATCTCCCAGTGGTCATAGCTCCCGGTATCATCCGGGCGGGTGACCGTCCGCTGCATCGCGTGTGCCAGGAATACGACATTGAAGCCCATATTCACCAGCACCTCCGCATTGACCAAGAGCTTTGCGAATTCTTCGGCGAGGATCACATAGCCCTTGCCGTAGCCGAATTCTTCGATGCTCTTCTTGCTGCCGTTCGCCTTGCAGATGTAGGCGCTCGCCAGTTTTGCCGCCATATCCGCCGTATCGATGACGATCGTCGAATAGGGCAGCGATGGGTCGCGCTGGATCTGGTCCAGCGTGCCCATGAGAGTGGGCCAGTCCTGGATAGAGTCGATGCGATCGACATCCATCCGGCGGCTGCCGCGGTCCAGGTCGAGGAAAAGCGGCGCGGGGAAATGACTGGCGAAAGTCGTCTTCCCGATGCCTTCCACGCCGTATACCACGACCTTGACGGCACTCTGCTGGATACCCTTGTTGATGGTAAGCATATATACCTCCTATGATATATTTCTAAAAGTGAATCGCCGGATGGCTATCACTTAATAGACAGATTCTGTTTTTCCTCCAAAGACGCGCCGGGGACGGTTTCCCCTGCTTTCAGAAGCTCTTTGATAGCCAGCTTGTCCGGCTTGGTCGTGATGACCTGCTTCATGAAGCACATGGGGATCATATTCTCATCCGGGATGGATACCGTCACGGACTTCCTCCAGCGGATCTGTGCACTAGGCACATCCGCCTTCTTGCCCGCTTCCAGATGCATGGCCAGATAGGTTTTAAGGCTCTCCAGCTTCTTCTGCGCCGACACAGCTCTCGCCGTCAGCTTGTCTACTTCTTCTTTGTACTGCTCGATATCCGACTGGAGATTCTTGATATACCGGCAGATGTTATCCACCTTGGCCCATTTCTCCATCTCGAGGTCATCCAGTGCTTTTGCATCCAGTACTTCCCCGGTGCTGCCGTCTACGGCAGTGCCTTCCGGAGTGACAAAGATATTGGCCAGCCTTTCGTCGATTTCATATAACGTCGCCATTTCTCCTCCTATTTTTATGGTATGAATCCACCACATTGATAACTTCCCAATAAACATCACTCGGCATTTTTGTGGGCGGCATCTGTGCCGGAAGGTCCAGCAGGTCCTCCGCCACATCCACCAGCTCTGCGAGCGTATCCAGCTCTTCCTCTGAGCAATCCTCAAGGAACGGCCAGTCCTTCTCACAAAGCTCGATCATCATGTCCCATTCGAGAGAAGACGCCAAATCAATCATCTGCTGCTTGTCTCCCATCTGCTGTTCGATGGTGCTAAACATCAGCTGCAGATGCTTCGCCAGCGCGGCTGCGTCTCTCAGAGGGTACCGCTTCATCCTGCGACTGATGTTTTCTTGGATCATGCGGCATCGCTTGCAGCATGTGCCCTGTTTCTTGCTATCGCGCGAATTGTAGTAGGTCTTACCGCAGATCCGGCACTGATGCGGATACATCCGCTTCGGCTTCGTGTTCAATCGGCTCGCCTCCCAACCAGTCATCCCATGCGTCATCCGCGTGCTCCATCTCGTATTCTTCCCGTTCAAGGCGGCGGCGGGCGGCTTCTTCATCGAAGAAGCCAATGCCGCACACCATGTGATTTTCAAGCTCTGCCATGATTTCTCCATTTCTGGTATAATAGAGGCAGGAATGCCTCAAAACCTTCCTGCCCGAGCCTTAGCAGTAGCCGCTGCCAAGGCTCTTTTTCTTTACTCTTTCACCTGCAGCTCAATGACCTGCCTCTCGCCATTGCCATCTTTCAGATCCTCGGTGTTCGCGAAGATCCCGGTGACGACCAGAGGCGGGACAGGTTCTTCTTCGTTGATAGCGCTCTTGTACCCGAAGAAATAATCGTCGCCATCCTCATTGAACACGTGGACAGGCTGATCTTCCATGAGGAGCTCGAGCGCCTGTTCCAGGGTGACTTCGTCTTTCATTTAGTTGCTCCCTCCATCCACGAACGGTCGGTACTTCGACCGTTCGTGTCACAATAGGTCCCTCTTTTCTCTTCGGATGAGGCTCCCTAAGCTCATGCCGCCGGACATGCCGATTTCGCCTTTTCTATGCTTGTTACTCTTTGAGGTGTTGTGCTTCCAGTATTTCTTCTCGCAGAGGCTGCAGCAGAAGACGGTCCTCTTATCTGTTCTTTCCCAGACAAGGACTTCATGCCCACACTCTTTACAGGAAAAGGCGCGAATAATCGCCATGCCTTTTGGCGGATCAGGATGCTTATTTTCTTTTGCTTTCCTGTTGTGCTTTTTACAGCACCTGTAGGAGCAATACTTCTGGCTTGTACTGCCGACAAATGATTTCCCGCACTCGGGACAGATCTTACTCATTTTTCCCCCCTCTTCTTTCAGATTCTCTTTCTTCACTGAGCTTCAGATTCCCTTTGAATCCTTCATAGCCTTCGTTCCCCTCTGTATCGAAGACGTAGATCCACTGGTCTTCCATGGGAATGAGTACCAAGATATCGTTCAGCGTTGTCATTGTGCCACCGCCATAAGGAGTGTGTATGCCGCGGCGCACACCAGCGTCAGCGGATAGATCGCCACTTCCTTCCAGAACCTCTTGCGTGCGGCGCTAGGATCGTATTTCTTCGTGGCTACTTGAGAGGCGAGAGCCGCGGTTCTCGCCTCTTCTTGCTCGCGGGCCTCCATCATCTGGTGGACGATTTCTACTGCTTCTGCACTACTCATATTTATTCATCTCCCTGACCTCCGTGACCACACGAGCTGCCATTGAAAGCGCATCCCATATGTAGGTTTCCTTCAAAGAACGTATTCACAAGCTAGATTCCGTAGCACTCCCGGTAGTTGCCAAAGTTGCAGAGTCCATTGTGCTGAAAGCTTTAGGACTATAGGGAATGGTATTTCTCTCAATCAATTCCATAGCTTCTTTAAATACCGACTGTGCCAGCACAATCGGTATTTTGTTTTCATGGAGCACCCGGACCACTTCTATGGCCGCCTTTCTGATATCTGTTCCTTCCATATCAGCGCTACTCATATTTGCTCTCCTCCCTGATTTCGGTAACCACTCTGGAGGCCGCCATGTATCCGGCAGCTTTCCCCTCGTAGATACGCGCCATCATGTCCTTTGCACACAACCGTGCACTTCCCGCTAGATTCATATTGCGGGCTGCTTCGTGGCGCAATAAATGTGCCAGGGTTTCGATCAGCGCCTTCGCCTCCACCAACTGCATGGCAACGGCGAGGGCGTCAGCCTTGCCTACCAAGTAGTCGCCGACATAGGTATCTTTGCACGCGACCTGCTCGACGCCGGCATCCGCGCGAAGCGCACCCAACTGAGCGAGAATTTCTTCTCTCATTGCTTTTTCTTTCATTTCATTCCTCCTTTAGGTCGTCTCCATGGCCTTCTCCTCATTCTGTCTGGCTCGCCAGACAGAAATCCTTGTCCCTTCCTTCGCCTTTTTCAAAGCTTCTAGGAAGGTCCCCGGTCTATCTTTCAGCCCTTCGCGTGCCTTCCGCTCGAGGAAGGCGTCCATGTCTTTGGGGTTGAACATGAACCGCTGGCCAATCCTAAAGCAGGGGATTTCCCCTGCCCTGCAGTACCTGCGAATGGTACTTACTGGGAGATCGTGGGTCTCCGCGTATTCCTTCGCGGAGATCCACCTTTTTTCTTTGCCCATGATGGCACCTCCTAATGGTTACCTAAGCTCCGGGATCTGTCGCAGAATGTCCCAAAGCGCCGTGTGCGGGGCGTCCATAGAGATGTTCGCCCATCTCTCACCCCATTCGAATGTCGCCTTGACCATGCAGTCGCTGGCACCACGCTCGACGATTTCCAGCGACCACAACGGTACACCTGCTACTTGTAACGACTGGCAGAGCAGCTCGACCGCATCTGCGCGGGCTTTCTTCTCTTTGGCGATTCTCTCGCTCCATTCTTTGTTTGTCATGGTTGGTCCTCCTCTTGTTCAGATTTCCTGAACTTTATGGGTAAAAAAATATAAAGAAATCTGTGTTGCGGGAATTCCTAAGGTGGCACAAGAACGCGCAATTTCGTCCTGAGTAAACCCGGTGATATTATTAAGCCTAGCGCTAAGAGCGGCTGGACTAATCCCGATAGCCTGTGCAAAACGTTCTTGCGTTCCAAACACTTCCGCGATTTTCCCTTTCAGCTTACTATAACTATATTTCATGGCTCACCTCCCTTCTGCTGTTCAGCTTTTCTGAATTGATATTATCACGTGTGAATTTTGTTGTCAATAATATTTTTCAGATTTCCTGAATTTAATATTGATTTCCTGAATTTTATCATATAGAATGATATTAAAGCAGTTTATAAACGGGATTCTTTTTTGAGGTGATATTATGCAAAACTCTACATTTTCCAAGCGGTTAGCTGAAGCAATGAGCATCAGAGAAATGACGCAGACCGATCTTCATGAACGAACGGGCATCAATAAATCTTCAATTAGCACGTATCTTCGAGGAGATTATAAGGCAAAGCAGGATAAAGTTGATTTATTGTCTACGGCATTAAACGTTTCTCCTGCTTGGTTAATGGGTTATGACGTCCCTATGGTTCCTGGCACAAAATCTGAAGAGAGAAATTACGACATTTCTTCTCTCAAAAACATTGTCCCCATCGAGAGGCGCATGGTCCCCATTATCGGACAGATCGCCGCCGGAAAGCCAATACTGGCTGATGAGCATATAGAAGCCTTTCTGCCCTGCGATACTGGCGTACACGCAGACTTCGGCCTCGTGGTAAGCGGGGACAGCATGATAGGCGCCGACATCCATGACGGTGACGTTGTATTCATCCGCAGCCAGCCCATCGTGGATGACGGCCAGATCGCCGCCGTCCGTATCGACGACGACGCCACCCTGAAGCGCTTCTACAAAAATCCAGACGGAGACGGCTGCACCCTCGTGTCCATGAACCCCAAGTACCCTCCCATGGTGTTCAATTCCGGGAATTGTGACTCCATCCAGATCATCGGGCTGGCAGTGGCGAAGTATTCAGTGATCAAACAGTGAGAAAGGGTATTTGACATGACAAAAGATATTGAATCTATCGATGAATCCTTATTTGAATCCATTAAGCATATCAATGAGTATGGCATGGAATATTGGACAGCTAGAGAGCTGATGCCAGTACTGGAATATAAGCAATGGCGTCAATTTTCCGATGCAATAGACCGTGCAAAGAAAGCCTGCGAAACGAGTGGTAATCGTGTATTTGACTATTTTGCGGACGCCCGCAAAATAGTCAAAACTGGCGTGGCTACTAAAGAAATCGAAGATTATCATCTCTCTCGGTATGCTTGTTATCTTATCGCAATGAATGGGGATCCCCGAAAGAAAGCCATCGCTATGGCTCAGTCTTATTTCGCAATCAAAACTCGCCAGCAGGAGCTTTCGGAGAATTTTGAGAAGCTGTCTGAAGAGCAGAAGCGACTGGCTATTCGTGGAGAATTGAAACATCATAATAAGTCTCTCGCCGATGCCGCCCATGAGGCAGGGGTAGAGACTTCTCGCGACTATGCTATATTTCAAAACTTCGGCTATATGGGATTATATGGCGGTCTCAAGGCACAGGATATCGCTAAACGCAAAGGGCTGAAGAAAGGACAGGCTATCCTTGACCATATGGGCAGCACGGAACTGGCTGCGAATCTCTTCCGCGCCACGCAGACCGACGAGAAGCTGCGCCGTGACCATGTGAAAGGGAAAGCTGCCGCTAATACAACTCACTTCGCTGTCGGCAAGAAGGTTCGCGAAACAATCAAAGAACTCGGCGGTACCATGCCAGAGGATTTACCGACTCCTGATAAAAGTATCAAGCAGATTGAAAAGGAGAAGAAGAAGTTATTGAAAAATCCTAAGCATTAAAATAAACCATTTTCGTGACCTCACGAAAATGGTCTAGGTGTGAGTAGTTGCAAATTTTGCAACAACTGCCTCGGATACCTTTATTTCCATAGGTGAAAAAAGTATTTCCTGTATAGGGGAATTGAATAAAAGGGTATTCTGAACGAAAGGAATGTGATATTTTGAAACAGTTATTATCCACTCAAGATTTAATAATGCATATGAAGAACAAAGGCATACAGTTTAATATTACGAATGAGCAAAGTGCCTCTGAATATTTAGAGCATAATAATTACTTCTTCAAGCTGGCATCCTACCGCAATAATTATACCAAACGCCAAAGGGGACAGTTTGCAGGACAATATGAAAACCTTGAATTTGCCTATTTGAAGGAACTTGCTATCATTGATATGCATCTTCGCTATTTGATTTTACAGATGTGCCTAGATATTGAACATCATATCAAGCTACTCCTTATTAAGGATATTGCAGATAATCCTTATGAAGACGGCTATACGCTTATCAATAAGTTCGATCCTTCTAAGGATATCCGGGAGAATTTACTAAAACAAGCTAATAGTAGTTATGCTAGTGATTTGATATATAAGTATAAGCAGTCGTCAGATTATCCGATTTATGCATTTTGTGAATTGATTAGTTTTGGTGAGCTTATCAAATTGTATAATTTTTATTCTAAGATGTACCCAACGAGGAACACTCTCCCAAAATCCAATTTGCTTTATCCTATCCGTAATTTGCGAAATGCTTCTGCTCACAGCAACTGCCTTATATATAAACTTCATGGAGCGAAGCATACATCGGTTAAAGATATTAATCATGTGATTTCACAAATTCCAACTATTTCGACTTCTTCCAGGCTGAAGTATTTATCTATCCGCCCTATCCATGATTTTGCCGTATTGCTATATTGGTACACTTCCAATGTCAAGAGTGACGGTCTCCTAAGAAAGCGAAAACGTGGCCTTTATCGGTTATTCTTCCAAAGAATGCGTGAGCATAAAGAATATTTCTCTTCTAACCAATACATATACAACGCATATCGCTTTTGTGCAAAAATGGTTATTTACTTTTTCAAAGATTATTGACAGGACCCCTATACAAATGTATAATGTAAATACATTGAAAACGATTTAGTCGTTTTGCAGGGGACGTGTTACGACATGTTCCCAATTTTTCGTTTATAAGAGGTCTCTGCCATAGAGACCTCTTTTTTTATACTTTGAGACGAAACTACGAAATCGGACATGCTCGGCCACGCTCGGACGCTTTCGGAGAGCGCAATTTTTCCTATTTTTCCTACGGTTTCCTATTTCATCTAATTTAGTTCCAAAATTGGCCGTTTTTGAAACTAAAGGCTCTCTGATTCATCGCTTAGTTTCAAATTCCCCACTTTTTGAAACTAAAGACATGCTGACAAGGTGGCGTGAGCGCGCAAGAGGACAGGCGTGAACTCGCTCGCCTTCTTCACGCCTGCAAATGACCGGCAAATAAAAAAGCGCGGTTTTACCGCACTTCCCCCCGTGTGGATCTGCACCTCTGCAAGTTGCCTGCAAGTGAGATCCCTCCATTTTCGTGAGGTCACGGAAATGGTTGACATATCGCTAGCAGCTGTTGCAAATTCTGCAACGGTTCCCCCCCCATTTTGCAAAGGTCGGCAAAATGGCAATACATTTATTTTGATAGGGGGAATAAAGACATTTCTGGGATGCAGCAATTGGACAAAGGTATTCTATAGAAAGGAAGGGTTATCATGAGACGCCCCAATGGGCAAGGGTCCATTTACTACGAGAAATCAAAGAAAAGATACGCCGCCTCTTTCATCACCCCAGAGGGAAGGCGCATCGTGAAGCGGTTCTCCACCACTGAAGAGGCGGAGAACTGGCTAGAGGATAACCGCTATAGCATCCGCCACAACACTTTCGTGACGCCTTCAGGCATGCGCACAGGGGCATGGATCCTGCAATACATCGACACCTACAAGAAGAATGTAAGACCTCGCACGCTGTCCTTGTATTTCGCTATTTTGGAAAAAATAGAGCCCATCGCCGACATTCCCCTACAGAAACTCACGGGGATGGACGTGCAAGCCTTGATCAATTCCCTTGATGGGAAAATTTCTACATCGTATATCAAAAAGATCTACGAGCTTCTTAACATGGCCATTAAAAAAGCCGTGGCTCTGGACATCTTAGCAAAGAACCCTATAGGCACCGTAGAACGTCCCAAGGTGACGCAGAAGAAAATACAGATTTTCACCATTGATGAAATCCACCAGATACTTGCCTATGCCAAAGAACGGCACCGGGATAGGCTCTATATGGAAATCCTAGTGGCTACTTACACCGGGCTGCGCATCGGTGAACTGCTGGCACTCACATGGAACGATATCACCCCCGCATTTATCCATATCACCAAGACACTAGGCCAGGATGGGCACGGGGTCATATATGTCCAAAACGCCACCAAAACCTCCCACTCCCGCAGGGATGTGTCTATTCCCCTATCACTCTACGAGACGCTGAAAGAATGGCAGGAAAGCACCAGAGCCCACGGCGGACTGGTTTTCAAAGCGAAGAATGGGAATTTCCTGTTCCCCAGCAATGAAAGGATCGCCTTTCAAGGCATCCAAAAAGGCTTGGGAATTTCCCCTGTTCGCAGCTTCCACGCGCTGCGCCACACCCACGCCAGCCAGCTGCTAGCCAATGGCGTCCCCATTGCTGAAGTGTCTAAGCGTTTAGGTCATGCATCTCCTGCCATTACATTGACCACCTATACCTCTTGGATACCAGGAAACGACGAAAAAGTCGCCAATGATGTAGAGAGGATTTTTAGATAATTGCTACCCTATTGCTACCTTTATATTTTACCCACGCAATATAAAAAGCCTGCTAAGTCCGATAAATACTAGTATTTGGAACTTAGCAGGCTTTTAGCTATTTCTTACCTTCGACAAAGAGCATATTATTGTTGCGCTTTACGAGATTGTACATCAGCGCATTGACGCAGGAAGCGACGATGGAGCTGCCGCCCTTGGTGCCGCGGACGGTGATGAAGGGGCAGGGCGCACGGCGAACAAGCTGCTCTTTCGAGTCAGCGGCGCCGACAAAGCCGACGGGGATACCGATAATGAGTGCCGGCTTGATACCGTCTTCTTCGACCATGCGGATGGCTTCGTAGAGAGCGGTCGGAGCGTTTCCGACGGCGATGATAGAGCCATTGAGGTCGGTGCCGAAGGAGTTCATCGCTGCCATGGAGCGGGCGATGCCTTTCTCTTTGGCAATGGCTGCGATCTCCGGATCGGATACGCGGCAGAATACCTCACTGCCGAGCGCATGCAGGGCATTCTTATTGATCCCCGCTTTGACCATATTCACATCGGTATAGATGTTGCAGCCTTTGGCGAGCGCTTCGATGCCGGCAGCGACAGCGCCTTTGCTGGTCTGGATGAGATGTCCGTAGTCCACGTCACCGGAGGCGTGAATCATACGGGAGTAGACGGTGACTTCCTCGGGTGTGAGGTCGATGTCCATGATGAATGGATTGATGAGATCCATGCTTTTATCTTCGATGGCCTTAGGGCTTTTGATGAAATCCATAGTGTTCCTCCATATAGCTGAGGACGCCTTCTACGGTCGAGAAGACCACAGCGCCGTCCAGCTTTGCTTTCGGTTTATCGATGACGATGACGGAAATACCGGCGTCCATCGCGGCTTTGAGCTTCGTATCGCTGCCGCCGATGAGGCCGCTGTTTTTGGTGACCATCACATCCGCGTGATAGTCATGAATCATAGCAAGATTCATTTCATAGGAGAAAGGTCCCTGCAGGGCGAGGATGTACTTCGCCCTCATGCCGAGGTCTTCGCACATTTTGATGACATTCGACGTCGGGAGCACGCGCGCCCAGATTGCCTTGCCTTCCAGCGCTTTTGCCTCTACGAAGGTGGCAAGCGTCTTGGATCCGGTCGTCAAAAGGATGCTCTTTCCGAGCTTGCCGGCCAGATCCGCCGCTTCGAATTCATCTTTTGCGTGATAGAGCTTGTCATAGTCAGGGAGCGGGATCTCCGCGCGCTCATAGCGGACGTAGTCGATCCCTGCCTTGGTGCAGGCCGCGCGGGCGGTCTCAGAAACGATCGCCGCATAGGGATGGCTCGCATCGAGGATGAGCGAGATGCCTTTTTCGGCGATGACACGGAGCATGTCTTCTTCCCGGAAGCGCCCCACTTCGATGTCGAGCCCTTTATGTGCGGCGAGCACTTTGCCGTACTGGCTGACAACGGTCATGAGGATCTCACGGCGCTCCCCTTCCGGCTTGGACTGTTCCCGGTCTGCGAGTGCAGCGCCGATTTCCCGGCCATCCTGTGTTCCGGAAATGATCCAGATCATGCTTTGTATCCTCTTGGTGTGATCATTTTGCCGTCAGCGACGAAGGTGGTGCTCTTGCCGATGATGACGGTGGACTGCATGTCGACATGTTCTTCCGGCAGTTTTTCCAGTGTGGAAATCGTCCAGTTCATGCCCGGACGTCCTGCTTTTCTGACGATGCCGACCGGTGTTTCCGGCTTTCTGTACTGAAGGACGATGTCGCGGATCTCATCGAGGTAGGTCGCGCGGCCGCGGCTCTTTGGATTGTAGATGGCGATGACGAAGTCCCCTTCTGCGGCGAGCTTCGCTCTGTTTTTGATCTGTTCCCATGGAGTCATGAGATCAGATAGACTGATGACCGCATAGTCATGCATGAGCGGGGCACCGAGCGCAGCAGCAGACGTATTTGCTGCGGTAAGTCCCGGGATGACCTCGCACTCCGGACGCGCTTCTTTCGGCAGCTTCTGGATGAGCTCGAGCACCAGGCCGGCCATGCCATAGACGCCCGGGTCACCGGAGGAAATCACGGCCACCCGATGACCTTCTGCCGCCAGATCGACAGCCTTCTGGCAGCGGTCGACTTCCTGTCGCATGCCATTTCCGACGACTTCCTTATCTTTGATGAGATCTTTTACGAGAGCAATGTATGTGTTATAGCCCACGATGATATCGGAAGCTTCCATGGCCTTGACGGCCTTCGGTGTCATTTCTTCTTCATGGCCCGGTCCAATGCCGATGACCCGGATAGTCCCTGGGCGATCGCCACCGTGGCACTGACAAACTTCGTTTTCGGCAGAAGCGTTTTTCCCTTCATTGATTCCATTAACGCTGCTGATTGACATACGTTTCCCACTCCTATCGTTTTCTCTACAAATTTTGAACTTTCTAAATGATACTCTTCCGCGATTTTTCTAAGCTCCTCTGCCTTGTAAAAATGGATCGGAAGATGCATGGAACTGGCAAAATCAAGCAAGCCTTTTTCATCCGCTTTCGCATCGACACTCGCAAGCGATGCTACCTGGTAGGGATAAGCCCCTGCCTGAGCCAGTGCTGCGGTGAATGCGCTCTGCACCAGCTCTTGGGAGGTGCCGCGCTTGCATCCGATGCCGACGAAAAGATTTTTCGGACGAAGGCAGACGAAAGGCTTCTTCACAGTAACTGGCTTTTCCGTAATGATAGCGCATGCGTCAAATGCATTGGCATCCAGACGGTCTAAGGGCTCCGTGCGGATCCCTTTCTCTTTGAGGCGCGTCGCGATGGATGCGCTCCCTTCGACTGTCTCATCTAGAAACCAGCAGAATGTGCGCCCTGCTGCGATGACGGTATTCACAGGTTTCAAGGCAGCAAGCGGCTCGACACGCATCATCAGCTCGCGGGCGATATCATCCGGCGCGCGGCGGTCATGGACATCAGTCGCCGTCGTGATGACGGGATCGGCCCCCACCGCCGCTGAGACTTCTCTTGCCCAGGCATTCGCCCCGCCGAGGTGTCCGGAGAGCAGAGAAACGCAATGTTTCCCGCACTCATCCATGACGAGCACCGCCGGATCGGACGCCTTGCTCACCACATGCGGCGCGATGGCGCGGACCGCGATGCCGGACGCCATGATGAAAAGGATCCCGTCATAGCAGGAAAAGATTTCCGCCGTGAGCGCGAGCGTGCGGGTGAAATACACCGCTTCTTCGCCGCTCGCACTGCCCTTTCTTTCATACAGGATTCCCTCGCCGGAAATGCCCGCCTTCACGCGCGCCCCCAGCTGGGCTCCTTCTTTGGATACAGAAATAATAGCGTACTTCATACGATAAACTCCAGAAAATGATATTGTCTCTCGCTTCTCTTATTACAAGTTAGGAGTTAGGAGTTAGGAGTTAGGAGTTAGGAGTGTTGGTGCGGCGCAAAAATAATATAGCGCCGCAAATATTGATCTGTACATTGACCTTATTTAGGGAAACGCTGATTATCAGATTTCATAAGAATTTTTATACACTGCTTCGTCATTATTCTCCTTAAATAGTTAGAGAAACACACCTTCATGATGATTACATGCCTACGACTCTCTCTACATTTGTAGATCTTTCTCCTATTGGCGGCGCTTTATAAATTGTGCGCCGCTACCGCCACTCCTCACTCCTCATTCCTAACTCCTCACTCTGCGAAGTAGTTTTGAATGAAGAATGAGACCAACAGTCATCCCCATCAGCCTTACTCTCCATCCGTTCCTTTGCGGAACATGGTAGTGAACTTGCTGTCGTAAAGTTTGGAGAGCTCATAGTCGGTATCAAGAACCTTGCCTACGACGATCATGGCCTGACGGACGACGCCCGCCTGATGGAGAATATCCGCGATGGTATCGATGGTACCGCGGAAAATACGCTGGTCAGGCCAGGTCGCTCTGGCTACGATAGCGACCGGAGTATCTCCCGGATAGCCGCCCTCTTTCAGTGTCGCCATGACCTGATCGATCGCCTGGACAGAGAGGAAAATGCACATGGTCGCCTGATGCTGGGCAAGAAGCGCGAGCTTTTCCTTCGGCGGGACCGGTGTGCGGCCCTCCATACGAGTGATGATGACGGTCTGAGAAATGCTCGGCAGAGTATATTCCTGTTTCAGTGCAGCTGCTGTCGCAAGGAAGGAGCTGACGCCCGGGATGACAGAAAACTGATCTTCTTTGATTCCTGCTGCGCGCAGACCATCCATCTGTTCCTGGATCGCACCGTAAATCGCCGGATCGCCGGTGTGTACGCGAGCGACCATCTTGCCTGCTCTGAGGGCTTCGATTTCCACCTTCAGCACTTCATCCAGATTCATGGTCGCACTGTTGTAGATCTCTGCTTCTTTTCTGCCGTACTTCAGGATTTCCGGATTTACCAGAGAGCCGGCATAGATGATGACATCTGCCTCTGCGATGAGACGCTGTCCCTTCACCGTGATGAGCTCAGGATCTCCAGGGCCTGCGCCAATGAAATACAATTTTCCCATAATAACTTCCTCCTCAATGTTTGATTGCTGTAAATATGAAAATGGGGCTCATCGGATCATAGAGATGATACCACCCCAGTTTTCTCAGTCGATTGATCTGCATCTCGAAGCCTTCCAGCTCGAAAGGACGATCGGCGAATTCCTTCACCACTTCCCCCGTCGTTTCCACGGTGACAGCGGTGAGAATGATGCGTCCGCCCGGAGCGAGCAGCGCTTCACATCGATCCAGGATCTCATGCATATTTCCGGAAGACCCGCCGATGATGATCACATCCATCTTCGGCAGACCTTCCATCGCCTCCGGCGCCGTGCCGGCTATGGTGTGAATATTCCGGCAGCCGAACTTTTCCGCATTTTTCCGGATCAGCTCGATCCCCTCTGGATTTCTTTCTATCGAATACACAGCCCCCTTGGGGCAGCAGAGCGCCGCCTCGATAGAGAGAGAGCCTGTGCCTGCACCGATGTCAGCCACGATATCGCCCGGCTGAATGGCGGCCTTCACCATGACCATCGCACGGATCTCAGCCTTCGTCATCGGTACCTTTCCCCGAATAAACTCCTCATCTTTGATACCAAACTGCATTTATCCCATCACCACCATGACTGATTCACCATAGCCTTCCAGATGCGACAATTCCTCAAGAGTCGAATCTGAAAGATGCTGATTCTCATACGAAATATGCTCGGCCGCCGCAGCGCGCGTCTCCTTCGGCCAGCCCTTTTCCATCAG
Source organism: uncultured Dialister sp. (assembly GCA_900543165.1). Taxonomy (GTDB): domain Bacteria; phylum Bacillota; class Negativicutes; order Veillonellales; family Dialisteraceae; genus Dialister. The sequence goes on from UQQQ01000004.1 coordinate 52,851, forward strand.
GTATCTCGCGATATAGGCCGGATTGTGCTCATGATCCGTCAGAAAGGCGAGCTTTCGTCCGGGCATATATGACGTATCCTTCTCTTCCGGCACGCGACCATGGAAAGAGAGCCACAGCGCCCCCTGCCATGGTTCTTTGACAAGAGCGAAGCAGGCCTGCACCGAAGAAATCCCCGGGATCACCTCGATCGGATGCTCCGGAAACCGCTTCTTGAGCCACGGGAGCAGACTGTAATAGCCCGGATCCCCGCTCACCATGACGACCACATCGTCCTTCTTAAGCGCCTCTTCCAGCCAGTCCGCGAGCAAAGAGAGCTTGCCTGTCACCGGATATGTTTCCTGAGAAGGCTTCGCATAGTCAGAAAGCGCTCGGCGACCGCCCACGAGGTAGCGCGCCCCCTCGATGGCTTTCTGCGCCTTCGGCAGGATATAGTCCGGATCTCCCGGCCCGATCCCCGCTACGATCAATGTATGCTCCATTGTTCCTCCTCCAGAATCTCCTTCGCATGGCTGCTGACTGCCTGCACCGTACCATCCATCGCCGCGAAAATCACGCCGACCCTGGCCTTACCGAAGATATAGCGTTCCGAGCGCACCTGCGCCCGCTCCGCCATCTGCTGGTAAATCATATCCAGCCCTTCGCGATGTACGACTGCCGCCGCGCCATCTGTCGTCGTGCAGCACATGATCTCCCGCACCGTATCCGTCGATGCCCCGTTCATGGCCGCATACGCCGCCATCGTCTCCATACGCCCGTCACTATTGCGGTTGTACGTATGGAAGCTGCCTGACGCCACCTTGACCAGCTTTCCCATATGGCCGATGAGCAGCATCTTTTGGAAACCGCCTGCGATGCACTGCTCCATCATGAAGCCGATGTAATTGCTCGTCTCGATGATCGCATCCGATGGAATGCCCATGATCTTCGCCGCCGTCTCACCGATACGGCCGGGACAGAGGACCGCCGTGCGGATCCCGCTCGCATAGACCACCGGCACCTGCGGAGCCAGCGACTTCTTGTACGCCTCCTCGCTCATCGGCTTCACGATCCCCGTCGTCCCCAAGACCGAGATACCGCCGACGATACCGAGCGAAGGATTCAGCGTCTGCTTCGCCAGCTCCTCCCCTTTCGGGATAGACACCGTCACGATACAGCCATGATCCTTACCGATGAGCTCCTCATACACATAGCGCAGCATGATCTGCGGGCCCGGGTTGATGGCAGGCCGTCCCACCTTCACCTGCAGCCCCGGCTTCGTCACCGTGCCCACGCCCTTCCCCGCGCGGAGCGTAAGACCTGGCGTATCCACCAGCTCCACCGTCACGACGATCGGCGTCCCATGCGTACAATCCAGATCATCACCCGCATCCTTGAGACAAGTCGCGATGCCCGTCCGCCCATGCGCCTCGGCCGACTCCACAGGGATCGTGAGCTCCGTCCTCTGCGGCGAAAGGACCGTCACCTGCTTTGGAAATTCTCCTCGCATAGCCAGAATCGCTGCCTTCATCGCCCCCGTCGCCGTAGCGCCGGTGGTACGCCCTTCTCGGAGCGTCTTCGTCATCATTTCCTCTGCGTTCATAACTCCTCCCATACATAAAGGTTCAACGGGGCAATCGGTTCCAGGAAAACGCTGCACCGCACCATTCAGAAAGCGCAGCCTCGTCACACCTGCGAAATCCCCTGCCCCCGCAGAGCCTCCCTATCTGTAATTCACAAACTGCAGATCCGCCGGAATGTCCTGCTGCTTCAGGAACTGGATGCACTCCTGCAGGCAATCCTTATCCTTGCTCGATACACGCACCTCATCCCCATTGATCTTGGCAGCGACCTTGATCTTCGAAGCCTTCACACGCTTCACGATATCCTTCGCCATATCCGAAGAGATCCCGTTCTGCAGCGAGAGTACCTGACGGACCGTCCCGCCAGCTGCCGCTTCCTTCTTCTCTTCCTTCAGATTCTTGAGGGAGATCCCGCGCTTTACGAGCTTCCCATGAATGATATCCTTCACCAGCTTCAGCTTGAAATCATCATCGCCGATCAGCGTGATCTTATCCTCATCGAGAGTGACCGAGCTCTTGCTGCCCTTGAAATCATAGCGCGTGCCGATCTCCTTAGACGCCTGATTCACAGCATTTGCCGCTTCCTGCAGATCCGTGCGGCATACCACGTCGAATGAATAATCTTTTGCCATTATAGACCTCCTTGGGGGTTGTAGTGACTTTGTGACTAGTGACTGATGACCGGGGAGCGAGATCCAATAGGAGCCTTCCCCGATGAGCAATATGTGAATACCGCTTCCTCATCCTTCTTTTTTACATACCTTATTATTGTACCATACTTTCCTATGAAATTTGAAAATTTCTGAAAATTTCAAATTCGTTTCACCAAAATGAACAGATAAAAAGGCAGTACAAGAAATATCATTTCTCATACTGCCTTTACTTTGGTAAGATGCGCCCTGAAAGGCGGGAAATCTCTATAGCGCCTTCCCTGCCATTCTCATTGATCCTGCATCAGAAGTTGTTTAAAAAGGAAGATTCCATCTACTTATGATCTTTGGGTCTTGGCTATTCGAACACGTTCGACCGTCGGTTTGCCATCTTTATCTGTATGGACAGCATCAACAGTAAAACGTTCCAGTTCCGGTGCGAATTCCGCAAGCATCCGCTTCGAAAGAACGGCACCCTTTTCCATCGCTCTAAAAAGCATGGTCGCAAATTCATAACGCGTCATCGGACGCTCCCCCTCGTATTTTCCATCTGGATAGCCTGTAATGACGCCATTGGCTTTCAGGATAGAGATCTGTTCATAAGCCCAGTGATTCTGAGACACATCCGGGAAGAGTTGCAGCTTCGACGTATTCCACTTCCGGCCAGCATGGACATCCAGAAGTGCAGACTTGAGTGCCTCGACTTCCTTGCGAAGATCCTTGATTTCCTTCGCCATAGCGATTTTGGAAGTAGAAACATGATTTCCCTGCCCGAGCTTCACACTCACGCCCGCATTCACCATATTCTCTCCATTTCCGAAGCTGCCACCGACAGAGAACATCGTGTCTTCATTCGGGCGATAGTATGCACCGAGCGCCACGGCACTTGCACCACTGTAGTTGCCATAGCCTGCTGCAAAGTCCCACTTATCCTCCGGGTCGAAATCGAGCGGATGGAGTGCGGCGAGAGCAGCTGCCCCTGCACCGACCTTATTCACGCGATGATCGAGCTTGCCAAGCGCATTTCCCAAGCTAGAAATGCTATTCGCATTATTGATGACCATCTGATTCGTGTTGTATAGCTGACCGCCATTGACTGCATCCTTGGAGTCTTTTTCGACCTTGCCGTCAGCCACATGAGTGACCTTGTTGCCATTGGCATTCAAACCGTCCTTGGTCACATAGGTCTTCTCACCGATGGAAAGGCCCTCATTCGTGATCTTGGTATCACCCGCGCTCAAGCCATCCTTAGTAAGAGTGACTTTGTCACCGACCTTGATGCCATTCGTATCCATCTTTGTTTCGCCCGTGGTGACGCTAGTAAGCTGCTGATTCTTGTTCAGGCTCAACGCATAGTCCTTGCCACCCGCTGCATTGGTTCCCTCTTGGATCTGGATATTTGCATCGGTAGTAGAAACACTGCTGTGCTGACCTGCTACAGCAGCTACGTCAGACAGTTTCTTGTCTAGCTTGCCGATCGCCGTTGTCGAGCTGTCTCCGTCTTCGATATCCCCCTTGGTGACAGCACTGTAATTCAGATCTCCGACCTTATTGTCCAGATTATTGACTGCATCGACGACCGTCGTCTTGCTCCCATCTTTATTCTGAAGATCTTGGTGAATCTGGCCTATATTGCCCACATCAGAGGCTTTCGCTACATCGGTAATGGTGACCGCACCGATCGTCTTGCCAGTCTTATCGACGACATCCATCGCGACTTTGTTGTCTGTACCTACGCTGTATTCTCCTGCCTTGATGTGCGTATCTGTATTGCCTGCTGCGACAGCAGAGTTCAGCTGCGCTACATTGACAGCATCGGTATCCGCCGTACCTGCAGTCACATTCTGAATTCTGCCGTCACTGGCAAAGGTATTCTTATTGACAGTCACATTTCCACCTGCGAAGCTGATCTTGCCGCCGCCTGCGCCACTGATGGACTGCAAATCTTTCTTCATGAAAAGACCTGTTTCATCGACCGTCAGATTTTCCTCTCCATCTTTGAGCTTCACATGGATCTTCTTATCAGTGATGGAGATGCCTTTCCCTGCGCTCAAAGAAGCGTCTGCGACCTGACTCTTCACATAGGCTACATTGGTGACCGAGTTCTCATCACTAGCATCTACACTCGTTACATATGCCTTTGCCGAAGTCACACTTTCCAGTCCTGTCAGGTTTTTGCTTAGCTCGACTTTCACCTGTTTGCCATTGTTGCTCACGCCGATATTGCTATCCCCTGTGAAGTCTACGGTATCGCCCGGTGCGACTTGGGTCTGATTGCCTCCATTGGTGGAAATATTCCAGCCTTTGGATGCGGCTTCAGCCGCTTTGTTTGCTTTGGAATTGACCTGTTTTAATTGTGCTATATTGACCGCATCGGTATCTTCCGTACCGGCAGCAACGCCGGTGATCTGCCGAGTTTTAAGGTCATCAGAAAAACGCGTATCCCCTACTGAGATGGATCCCAATGTCGATTTCCAGACTGCGCTATCATTGACTGATTCCTTTCCTTCAGAGAAATCATATCCACTGACTCCGGCATCGGCATACACGTAAGAATACGATCCAAGTGCTACACCATCAGTCACATAATTGACGCTTTCCGCACCAAGAGCGATTCCTCTTGTTGCATCTACCTCAGACTCATGGCCTATGGCGATCGCAGCATCGCTGTAAGCTTCCGAATCCTTCCCGATACTGATCGTGTACATGCTGTTTGCTTCGGCATTATCACCGATAGCTACCGTGCTTACATCAGCGGCATCTGCATTTTTTCCGATGGCTATCGCATTTTCATAACGCGAAGAGGCCTGATCACCAATCGCTATGCTACTAACTGCGTCAGCCCAACTATCATCGCCGATAGAGATGGATTTCTCCTCCTTGGCCCAGGCATCACGCCCCAATGCAATGGCATTTCCCCCCTGCGGCCTATTATCGGCATTTGTACTCTTCAGTGCCTTGGTATCACCTTCTCCTTCATAGACAATAGCATCGTCTGCTGCATTCACCGTGTAGATCTTGTCTCCGGTCGATGCATCCGTTGTCACGACCACGGTAGTATTCTTCCCAGCCTGTACCTTGACAGCCTCTGCAGAGGTGGATTGCAGCCCTAAGCCTCCTGTCAATACAGTAACCGCCAGCATAACGACACCCATACGAGAACGATTTCCCCCGCGGATATGCGAATTTGCGATTTCCGACACCACCGTATAACAATTTTTCACTTGACTCCATACCACCTTGTAAATGCGATTCATCATATATCCCCTCTTTCTTTCACGACAGATTTTTCTCTATACAATTTCTCTTTGAGTCTAGTCATGGTTCTCTGCCTCTGATGGCTTGCCAGTCGGCACTCCTTGCTGCAGTAAAACCTTCGCCGATCCTTCGGATCATTGGTGACGACCTTCTTACCACAATACTGACAGTAAAAGATTCGCGAAAATGTCGTTTTTCCCTTTTCTGGATGCTTCCAGTACAGCCTTTCACACCTAGGAGAACAAAAACGGTATCGGTTATCCTTGGGATCCGTCACATTCACCATCTCATCACAGTGCCTACATACAAAGGAACGCAGTATCATCGCATCCGGAGGGGCTTTCTCCTCCTTTCTTTTGTTATGGCGATTTGCCTGTATCCTACATAAATCAGAACAATACCTCTGCCAGCTTGTTACTTTTTGAAATTCCTTACCACACCATTGGCAGAGCATCTTACATCCACCTCCTTCTCAGTCCAAAGGAAAGAACTGTATCTCATATGTCCTGCTTTCCTTCTTTTGCAAGCATTTCTGCTGGTCTTTTCTTATTTATCGAATAATCATAATAAAATGGTATTTGTGAGATGCTTCACCATAATGTATTTATATGCAATTTAACTTTTTTCTTAAAAAATACCACCCCCCCCCGTTTCGTCAATTATGAATATAGATTTTATGCATTCCTAAATTTTTAAAATAACATGTTTGTTTTTCCTTTTTTCTATCGCATATATTCCTGCTTCACACCAACCTCTCCATCTGAGCGGGAACGGAGCAAAACGTCTCATACGAACCGACGCTTCACCGGCGTGCTTTTCTCCCGTCGCTTTGACTGCTCTTTTGTGCATGCAAAAAGACCGCTGAATCATCTCAGCGGTCTTTCCGAGGAAATACTAATACAACAAATTGCCATGACCCACAAATTTTTATTGATGAGATTCCTCAATTTTCTCGGAAAAAAGATTGACAATACATGAGTGTCCCGAGTTAAAGAAACGTTCTTTCTTCACAAAACGCAAAAAGGGGCTGTGAAATAACGATCATCTCATTTTTGCGTTCAATCTGCTGCGGGGAACTTGCAGTTGCAGCTCTCATAGGAGTGACCGGGAAACCTTATCCTAGCTGTCTTTCATGCCATAGTCACCCTATCCGCCCCTGCGGGGCACCTTCCCCTA
>UQQQ01000005.1:0-47500 GCA_900543165.1 uncultured Dialister sp.
CCCCGCGGCAGATGGAACGCGAAAATGAGATGATCGTTATTTCACATCGCCTTTTTTGTTGGAGACTAAGGGAAATACTGATGACATCTGATAACGATTGAATCAGTATTTACCTAGAGTTTTATAAAATAAATACGAAACAACTTGTATTGGAATGCTCGCGGTCGTATAATGGGAATATCCAAGAGGCATGCTGAACAAAACCTTTTCGGCTGGCGTAAAATTCTTCCATGGTATCCCATGAAATAAGTAGGAGAAGAACAATGAAAAAAATCATCATTGCAGGGGCAACGCTTCTCGCGGCAGGCTGTTTCCTTATCGCAGGCTGCGGAGAAAATGCGCCCAAACAGACGAAAAATAAAATCCATGTCGTGACACATGCGAACTGGAATCCCTTCGAGTATATGGAGAATGGGAAGATCGTCGGATTCGACGTGGACCTCGCAAGAGAAGCGGTGAAGCGCGCCGGGCTTACGATGGATCTCACCGATGCGGGCTGGGAAGCGCTCTTCGAGCAGATCCGCTCACATCAGGCGGACATGGCGATTTCCGGTGTCACCATCACGAAGGACAGAGAAGCGTCCTATCTCTTTTCTGCGCCGTATTTCCTCTCCCGTCAGGCGATCCTGGCGCGGGAAGGCGTGGATATCCACAGCGCGAAGGATCTGATGGACGGCAAAGAAATCGCCGTGCAGAATGGTTCGACGGGTCAGGAAGCGCTGGAAAAACTTCTTGGAAAGAATCATCCCTCCATCAAGAAGACACCGATGTCTATCCAGATGCTGATCGGAGGGCAGGTCGATGCGCTGGTCGGCGATGAGACATCCGTGAAGTCCATTCAGGCGCAGTACCCCGAGGCGCATCTTTCCATCGTCTATGATGACGAAGCCTTCACGCCCGAGCTCTTCGGCATCCTGTATCCGAAGGATACGGGCGCAGAGCTCAAAAGCAAGATCGACAAGGCGCTGCAGGATATGATCGCGGATGGCACCTATGGAAAGATCTATGAAAAATGGTTCAAGACGAAAGTCGATGAAGAGACGCTCGGGAAACTGGGGAAATAAAAGGCTCATGGGTTCAATTTGAACCTGCTGAAGATTGAAAGTAGAGATGAGTGACTAGTGACTAGTGACTGGGAGACATCTTATTCTCTCGTATCGTCATTTCGAGCGAAGCCCTCGAATCTTTTTCGTTCGCGATCAGGCGGATCATGTTTATAAACTCCAAACAGAAAACCTGTTATCCCCAAAACCTTCGGGCATCGCCTTATACATTTGCGGCGAAGCCGCCACCTTCATTCCTAATTCCTCATTCGAGCAGAGCTTTCACCCGCAATCAAAAGACAACTCGCCCGGTGAGCTAACCCTGAACCCTGAACCTTTTTCTATTTGAGGCTATTCTATGTCTGATTTCAAATTTTCCATCATTCAGGAGTATGCGCCGTTTTTCTTATCCGGCACATGGCTCACCATCAAGCTCTCCGTGATCGCAATCCTCTGCGGATTTCTGCTGGGGCTCGTGCTGGCACTCCTGCGTATTTCGAAAAAGAAATGCCTGTCTTTCCCCGCGCTGCTCTTCATCGAAAGTATACGCGGGACGCCGCTTCTCCTGCAGCTGCTGATCACCTACTTCGGCATCGTACCTCTTTTTATGAAGAAGCCGGACGGGGTCCTCGCAGCCGCACTCGCGCTTTCCATCAATGCGGGGGCATACATTGCGGAAACGATCCGTGCGGGCATCCAGTCAGTCGATGTAGGGCAGGGGGAAGCCGCCAGTGCGCTGGGGCTTTCCGCATGGCAGAGCATGCGCTATGTCATCCTGCCGCAGGCGCTGAAGTCGGTCGTACCGGCACTGGGCAATTCCTTCGTGAGCCTGATCAAGGACTCGTCTCTCGCCTCCGTCATTGCGACGCCGGAGCTCATGTACTGGGCGAATGCAGCGAATGCACAGTACTATCGCGTGTGGGAGACGTTCATCACGACAGCCGTCATCTATCTCTTTCTGACGGTCGTTACCAGTCGGTTCCTTGCAAAACTGGAAAAGAACATGTGAGCATCTGCGAAGGCAGGTGCTTTTTTGACTGGTGACTGGTGACTAGTGACTGAAATGCCATCTTCGTGCATCGCCCTATTTATACTCCGCGGCGCTTCCATATTTTTATGCGCCGCACCATCATTCCTCATTCCTAATTCCTCATTCGAGCAAAGCTTTCATTCATAATCAGTGGACGGAGCCGCCCCGTGGGCTAACCCTGAACCCGTTGAGCCTTTAGCCTTCTTCCCGCGAATGCTATAATAAATATATATACCCTATTTTCCAAAGGAGTCTTGTTATGATGCACAATGAACAGAAAGTGACGGACAGCATTTACTGGATCGGCGCAAACGATTTCGTGACGCCTCGCTTTGATAATCTGGTACCGCTCCCACAGGGAATTTCCTATAATAGCTACCTGATCGATGATGAAAAGACCTGCGTCATGGATGGGATCGACAATGCATGCCGGGACATTTTCATGGATAACCTTTCGTATCTTTTGAAGGGCCGTGCGCTTGATTACATCATCATCAATCACATGGAGCCGGATCACAGCGGTTCTCTTCTGGCACTCGCAGAGGCACATCCCCAAGCGAAGATCATCGCTTCTCCGCAGGCGATCAAAATGTTCGAGCAGTTCTTCCATGTATCATTCAAAGATCGCTACATCATCTCTGATGAAAAGATGGTGCTGGATCTCGGCGTGCACAAGCTCCGCTTCATCAAGGCACCGATGGTCCACTGGCCGGAAGTGACATTCACCTATGATGAGACAGAGAAGGTTCTCTTTTCTGCGGATGCTTTCGGGACATTCGGCGCGATTCACGGCTCCATCTTTGCCGATGCCGTCGACTATGCGGATGTGTATGGCACGGAAGGTCGTCGTTATTACACGAATACGACGGGCAAGTACGGCATGCAGGTGCTTTCCGTTTTGAAAAAGACGGCGGCTCTTCCCATCGACATCATCTGCTCGCTCCATGGGCCTGTCCTTCGCACGGAGAAGGACAAGGCGTATGTGATCGATCGCGTGAAGAAGTGGGCGTCTTTTACACCGGATTATACGTCGGCTTCCATCTTCTTCGCTTCTGCCTACGGTCATACCGCGATGGCAGCTGCTCGTCTCGCGACGCTCCTCGGCGAGCGAGGTGTGAGAAATCTGAAGCTCATCGATCTCTGCACGACTCCTGTGAGTGATGCGTGGGCGGAAGTGTTCCGCAGAAGTCACATGGTGCTGGCAGCACCTACGATGAATATGTGTCTCAATCCTGCCATGGCTTCCTTCCTTCACGAATGTACGACGATGGGCATCAAGAACCGCAAAGTGGCGATTCTGGGGAACAGCAGCTGGGCGCCCAATGTATCCGGCAAGCTCATGAAGGATATCGTCAGCACATGGAAGAAGTGTGAGATCATCGAGGAACCGCTCCATGTGAAGGGGAGCATCACCGGCGATGACGAAATTTTGATTTCTCTGGCAGATACGCTGGCCGCGGATATTCTTGGCAAAGAAGGCGCATGATGAAGAAATGGATCTCTTGGATGGCGGCAGGAGCACTCTCTGCTGTATTGCTTCTCTCGGGCTGCGGGAAACCCTCCGTGCATGTGATGAAGGCGGAGGCCAGTCAGGAACCATTTACTCTGGAGACAAAGGCAGTGCCGGAGGCGCTTCATGTCGCGCCGGTCATCCCATCCGTATCGGGCGGTCTTCTTTCCGATCCGCCTGATATCGGGACCACGGTCGAAGCAGGCGATGTCCTTTTCCGGATCGACTCCTCTCAGTATGAGTCGCAGGCGGCAGCGCTCGAGGCGAAAATCGCCGAGAGTGCCTCTTCGGCTCCGGCGGCGAGCTATGGCGGCGCGCCGATCGATAACAGCATGGAAGCCTCGCTTCTGAAGCAGGGCATCATCACCCGCGCCGAATATAACCGCATCAAGGGACGGAGCGCAGCGGCGCAGCCGGCACCTTCCGGCGGCGGGGCGCAGGTGGATGGAAATCTGGCGTCCGCCCTCGCAGCCTTGCAGAAGACCATCGCCGGCTGCACTGTCCGTGCGCCGATCAGCGGGATCGTTTCTCAGGTCTACATCGGAGATACGCACATGGCCATGGCAGGCAAGCCCGCTCTCGTCATCCGACAGGATTCACCGGTGACGGCCTCTATCGAGATCCCGTCCAAGCTGGATACGCTGATGGAACGCGCCAAGGATGACAAGACGCTGACGGTCACGATGACGGATGGTGATGAGATCTGGTATGGCGAGCTTAAAAAGCAGCCTAATGAAGACGGCGACAAATACACCACCTACAAAGTACAGGTGGATAACAGCGATGATGAGATCACCATCGGGAATGAGTACAACATCCGCATCGAAAGCGGCAAGACCATGTCTTCCTACATGATCCCCAAGACAGCTCTGATCGGCGAGGACTCCGTCGCTGTCGTGAATGATGACGGGCTCATCGACATCAGGACCGTAGACGTCGCCAGCGAGACAGGGGGATTCCTGCTCATCATGGATGGTCTCTCTGAAGGCGACCGCGTCGTGACGGATCCGACGAAAGACCTCGAAATGGGCATGGAGGTCGATGTGAAATGAAATGGGAGCGCGCCGACTACGACACCGATCCCGTGACACTGGCGAAGAAGCTCATCGGCGCTGTACTCTGCTGCCGCACGAAGGAGGGCCTGACCACCGGTCGCATCGTGGAGTGCGAAGCCTACGGCGGATGCTGGCGCGGTCATGAAGACGATGGCGCGCACTCTGCCAAGGGCATCACCGCGCGGACGAAAGTGATCTTTGGTGAGCCCGGTCATGCCTACGTGTATCTCATTTATGGCATGTATACCTGCCTCAATATCGTCTGCGAACCCGAGGGAATACCCGGCTGCGTCCTTATCCGAGCCATTGAGCCGCTCTCCGGCGTGGAGCTCATGCAGCATCGACGGAAAGGGGCGAAGGGTAGGCTTCTCACAGGAGGGCCCGGCCGCCTGACGATGGCGATGGGGATCGATCGCTCCTTCTATGGGGAAGACCTCACCGGAACCCGTCTCTGGATCGAAAAGGGGGAGGGACACTTTCCCGTGAAGCGCACCAAACGCATCGGCATCGACTATGCGACGTATGGAAGAAATTTCCCGTGGCGCATGGTGCTGGAAGATAATATATATGTATCTAAGTAAAGTGGAAGTGCCTGCCGGTCGATGCGCCCATTCGTAGCGATCGGGGATAACGACGATTGGCTATGCATGGATCCTGCTTTTGTTTAACTTTTTCAAAGAATCCCATAAAACGCTCTCAAATGGCTATGAGAGCGTTTTTGTGTTATAATAAGTTAAGTCATTGTTTAATTTACAGCGCGCAAAGCGCTGTCTTTTTTCGCAAGGAGACACTATGGATATCGAATGGAAAGAAGGAAAGATCATCAATACCCCCTTGGAAGGGCAGATGAAGAATTCCTACATTGACTACGCCATGTCGGTCATCGTGACTCGTGCGCTGCCGGATGTGCGAGACGGCTTGAAGCCCGTACATCGCCGCATCCTCTACGCAATGAGCGAGGCCGGGATGCTGCCGGGCAAAGCGTACAAGAAGTCGGCTCGCATCGTCGGCGATGTCTTAGGTAAGTACCATCCGCACGGCGATGGCGCCGTCTATGAGTCGGCTGTCCGTATGGCGCAGGACTTCTCGACGCGCTACCCGCTGGTCGATGGCCACGGGAACTTTGGTTCTGTCGACGGTGACTCCGCGGCTGCCATGCGTTATACGGAAATGCGTATGGCGAAGATCACCGTGGAAATGCTGCGCGACATCGACAAGAATACCGTTGATTTCATGCCGAACTATGACGGCTCGCTGCAGGAACCGCTCGTCCTGCCGTCCCGTATCCCGAACCTGCTTGTGAATGGTTCCTACGGCATCGCCGTCGGTATGGCGACGAATATCCCGCCGCACAACCTGTCGGAAGTGGTTGATGGCCTCTCTGCCATGATCGATGATCCTGATATCACGATCGAAGGGCTGATGAAGTATATCAAAGGCCCGGATTTCCCGACCGCCGGTATCATTCAGGGCGTGAAGGGCATCGAGGATACCTACCGCACCGGCCGCGGCAGCATCACCGTGCGCGCAAAGACGGAGATCGAAGACATGGATCGCGGCAAGCACCGCATCGTAGTGACGGAGATCCCGTATCAGGTGAACAAGGCGCGCCTCATCGAGTCCATCGCTGACCTGCAGCGACAGAAGGTCTTGGACGGCATCACCGCCCTTCGCGATGAATCCGACCGCACCGGCATGCGCATCGCCATCGAGCTGCGCGCCGACGTCAGCCCGGACATCATGCTGAATAATCTCTTCAAGCATACCCAGATGCAGGTGAATTTCGGCGCCATCATGCTGGCGCTGGTCGACGGACATCCGCGCATCCTGAACCTGAAGCAGATCCTCTACTATTACCTGAAGCATCAGGAAGAAGTCATCACCAGAAGAAGTCAGTACGAACTCGACAAAGCCAGAGCCAGAGCGCATATCTTGGAAGGCCTCCTCATCGCGCTCGACCATATCGACGAAGTCATCAAGACCATCCGCGAATCCCGCACCGATGACGTGGCGAAACAGGCTCTCATGTCGAAATTCGGACTTTCGGAAAAGCAGGCCATCGCCATTCTCGACATGCGCCTGCGCAAGCTGACAGGCCTCGAAAGAGACAAGCTCGAACAGGACTACAAGGACGTGCAGGAAACCATTGCTTACCTCGAAGATCTCCTTTCCTCCAGAGAGAAAATCATGGGCGTCGTCAAAGACGAACTTCAGGATGAAAAGAAAAATTTCGGCGATGAACGCCGCACCCAGATCTCGGCCACGAAGGAAGACTTTACCCTGACCGACCTCATTCCGGATGAACCGATGACCATCACCCTGACGAAGCAGAACTACATCAAGCGTATGGACTCTGCGGATATCCGCGTCCAGAAGAAGGGCGGCCGCGGCGTTTCCGGCATGAAGATGAAGGACGAAGACTATGTCTGGAAGATCCTGAATACCTCCACGCACAACCGCATCCTCTTCTTCACCAATAAGGGCAAGGTCTACATGAAGACTGCCGTGGAATTCCCGAAATCCACGAGAACCGCACGCGGCAGCGCGCTCATCAATTTCATTCCAAATCTGGCCCGTGATGAAAGAGTCACCGAGCTTCTCGACCTCGACAACGTTCAGGAAGGGACGAAGTACCTCCTCATGGTCACGAAGAAGGGCTATGTGAAGAAGACCGAGCTTGCGGAATACAAGAATATCAATAAGAACGGTCTCATTTCCATCCGTCTCAATGAAGGCGACCGCCTCGCTGCTGTGCTTGCGATCACCGGTGAAGAGGAGATCATCCTCGGCACCAAGGACGGCATGGCCATCCGCTTCTCGGTGGATGACAGCGAAGTCCGCTCCATGGGCCGCGCCGCCGCCGGTGTCCATGGCATCAAGCTCGCCGGCGATGATGAAGTCGTTGGTGCATGCATCGCAGCGGATAAGGATATTTTCACCATTTCCGCTGACGGTAATGCGAAGAGAAACAAGGCCTCTGCCTATCATATCCAGAGCCGAAACGGCAAGGGCATCCGGAATTTCCGCCGCGGCTACGAAGTTGTAGCTCTTGTCGCAGCGGATGATAAGGATGAGCTCGTCGGCGTCTCCGAACAGGGCATCACCATCAAGACAAAAGCGAGCCAGATCGTCAGCAAGAAGACGAAAGCAGGACAGGGCGTCATCCTCCAGCGTCTCGAAGAAGGCGACCGCATCGCCTCCATCGACGTGCTCTCGAATGATCCAGAAGCTGAAGATGAGGAAGAATAAGCGGATGACAGGGGATTCTCGTGATCTTAATCCATAGTCCCTAGTCACCAGTCACCAGCCACATACATCCCAGCAAAAACCCGCCGCGCGGAAAAGCGCGGCGGGTTTTTGCATCTGACTGATGAAGTGATTGGGGGGGAAAATACAGGGAAGAGAGTGGCGAGATTTAATCTGGGGTTCGCTATCTTTTCCTCTGGCTGTATCGTATAATTACATCAGAGTAAGGAAACATGGATGCAATCGTTTCCGCAAGACTGTATTTCAAGGAGGACTTATGGCAGCAACGAAAGACACAAATATGCAGCAGGACAGACAGAAAGCACTTGAAAATGCGATGAAGCAGATCACCAAGGAATTTGGCGCCGGCTCCATCATGCGTCTTGGCGAAATGGGGGACAAGCTCGATATTGAGGTCATCCCGACGGGGTCGCTCGCACTGGATATCGCTGTCGGCGTCGGCGGCTATCCGCGCGGTCGCGTCATCGAGATCTATGGGCCGGAGTCCTCCGGTAAGACGACACTGGCACTACATGCGATCGCAGAAGCGCAGAAGATGGGCGGCATCACCGCATTCATCGATGCAGAGCATGCGCTCGACCCGGTCTATGCACACCATCTCGGGGTCGATACGAAAGAGCTTTTGATTTCCCAGCCGGATAGCGGCGAGCAGGCACTCTCCATCGCAGAGTCTCTGGTCAGAAGCGGCGCGGTCGATATGATCGTCATCGACTCGGTCGCAGCCCTCGTACCGAAGCAGGAAATCGAAGGGGATATCAGCGATGCATCGGTCGGCCTGCAGGCACGCCTCATGAGCAAGGCGCTCCGCAAGCTGACGGGCATCATCAGCAAGTCGAAGACCATCGTCATCTTCATCAACCAGCTGCGTGAAAAGGTCGGCGTGATGTTCGGCAATCCGGAAACCACCACCGGCGGCCGTGCGCTGAAATTCTACTCCTCCATCCGCATCGAGATCCGCAAGCTCGAAGTCATCAAGAACGGCTCGGACATCATCGGCAACCGCACAAAGGCGAAGGTCGTGAAGAACAAAGTCGCTCCGCCATTCAAAGTGGCTGAGTTCGACATCATGTACGGGGAAGGTATTTCCAAGGAAGGCACACTCCTTGATATCGCGGTCGATATGGAAATCATCCAGAAGAGCGGGGCGTGGTACTCATACAAGGGCAGCCGCATCAGCCAGGGCCGCGAGGCAGCGAAACGTTACTTGAAGGAACACCCGGATGTCGAAGCGGAAATCGATAAGATCATCCGTGACACCCTTGTCGTAGAACCGGATCATTTCGAAGATGGCGTACACTCGGAAGCGGACAGCGAAACGGACTCGTCCGAAGGATAGGACCTGCTACGAGACGGCGGTGTACCTTTTGCAGTTCCGCGACCAGAGCGAGAAGGATCTCACGCGGAAGCTGAAAGATAGGGAGTACACGGAAAAGGAAATCGAAGAGGCGATGGCAAGGCTCAGGGACTATGACTATGTTAATGATGAGAATCTCGCCGATGAGCTTTTCGAAGCCTACCGCCGCCGCGCGCAGTACGGAGACGCCTACATCCATCAGAAGCTGAAGCTGAAGGGGCTTGTGACGGAGAAGCACCTGCAGCTGGAGGAAGAAATCGAGATGGCGGCCGCCCTCCTGCAAAAGAAATGGGGCATGAGCCCGAAGATGCGGACAGATTTCAAAAAGTCAGCCTCTTTCCTCCTGCGAAGGGGCTTTTCCCGCGATGCGGTCATGACGGTGATGCATGAGATGGATTTTGAAGAAATAGAAGAGTGAGAACGGCAGACCGAGAGGTCTGCCGTTTTTTGATGGGCGGGGACTAGAGACTAGGGAAACGCTGATTAAATCGTTGTCAGATTTAATCAGCGTTTCCCTAGTATTTCGCTTTCTAAATAACTGGCATTTAAATCAACTTCCAAATTAAGTTAGGAGTGAGGAGTTAGGAGTGAGGAGTGAAGGTACGGCGCATAAAATTAGGAGGCGCCGCGGAGTTTTATATAAATGGTGGGCAAACAGTTTTATATAATGAGGGGTATTGAGCCCCTATATGAATTGTGTGCCCCTTCCAGCACTTCTCACTAAGTCCAGGAGTTAACAAATTGCTATACGAGTGACTGGTGACTGGTCACTAATCCTTTTTCACGGCAAGCTAAAAATAAATCGAAAAAGCTATTGACTATTTGACTATTTGATGTATAATGGATTACAGAAATGAGGTAAGAAGTCAAGTGGAAAGTGGTGAGCGATATGAATAGTACAATGCTATCTGATAAAATAGAAAATTTCATTCTGGACTTGATGAATAAGCAGAATACAGACGAGCTGCTCTTAAAGCGCAAGGATGTGGCCGATCACCTCGCGTGTGCACCGTCTCAGGTGACATATGTGATCAATACGAGGTTTTCTTCCAATGACCGATTCATCGTCGAGTCACGGCGGGGAAGCGGTGGGTATATCAAGATATCTCTGCGTCCTGTAGAGCGTGAGGAGGTGCCGGACTACTACCATCGGTTGAAGGCGGCAGCGAGCCAGTACCAGAATGAAAAGTCAAATCATCAAACAAAAGACAAATCAATATCTCAGGAGGAGATAGAAAACGGCCTTCGGGGATATTTCCAGATGCTTTTGAATTACGACATCATTTCCAAGCGTGAGTATCGGCTGATGTATGCCATGACGCACACGATGTTGGAGTATTGTCCGGAAGGACACCGAAAGGAAGCCGGACGGACGATGATCCATCGCATCGAGTGGGCACTGAAAGGAGAATAAATATGCTTTGTGAACGTTGTCATGCACATCCTGCCACCGTTCATATGGTGCAGGTGGTGAACGGAAATAGAAAAGAAGAGCATCTCTGCAGCGAGTGCGCGGAGAAAGAGCATGTTTTTCAGAAGGAGCAGAGTTTCTTTGGAAATGGATTCTTCGACAGTCCGCTGGATCATTTCTTCGGCGGATCGATGCTTGGGCATCTCTTAGAAGATCCCTTTGGGACCTGCACGCTGGAAGATCAGGGCGGACAATTCATCGAAGTCAGCCCGGAAAAGCTGCCGGAGAATGAAGACAGCTACAGCCGCTTCAAAGAGTCCATCCGCCCGTCGTTCCAGAAAGGGAAGAATGAAATTCCCGTCAATGAACCGAAGACAAAAGAAAAGGGGGACGCTCCGGCGGAGAGCGAGGAGCTGCAAGCCTTAAGAAAAGAACTCAAGAGCTGCGTCGATCGCGAAGACTTCGAGCGTGCCTGCGAGGTCAGAGATAAGATCAAGGCGATTGAAGGAAAGAAATGAGTGACTGGTGACTGAAATACCACCTTCATTTCTAATTTCTCATTTAATATAAACCCCAAAACAAAGGAGGGATTTCTATGGAAGACAGATATACAGATGGTGTAAAAAATGCCTGGAAATTTGCAGGAGAAGAGGCTTCGAAGCTGGGCAGTGATTATTTGGGAACCGAGCACCTGCTTTTGGGCATTGCCCACGAAAAAGATTCGGCCGGCGGCAAGATCCTGAATTCGCTCGGCGTGACCGTAGAGGCGGTGGAGCCGCTGCTCGCCGGGCAGGGAAGGAGCGGCTTCTTCTCTCGCCGTGAGCTGTATGTAGCGCCGCGGACGAAACGGGTGCTGGAAATGGCGCTGGAGGAAGCCAATGATCTTGGCAATTCCTTCGTCGGCACGGAGCATCTGCTGCTTGCCATTCTTCGGGAAGGCAGCGGCGTTGCGATGCAGATCCTGGAGCATTTCGGCGTGACACAGGAGAAGCTGCAGAAAGCCTTCGATACCTATATTTCGGAAGACGGAAATGGAGAAGGCAGTGCAGAGCTGGGAGAGATGGGTGATTTTGCCATCGACCTCAATGAAAAAGCCAAACAGGGCAAGATCGACCCTGTCATCGGGCGTCAGACGGAGATCAATCGTGTGATCCAGATCCTGTCCCGCAGAAATAAGAACAACCCTGTCCTCATCGGTGAGCCGGGCGTAGGCAAGACAGCCATCGCAGAAGGGCTTGCACAGCGGATCGTTTCTCATGATGTGCCCGAGATTCTGAAGGACTGCCATGTGATTTCTCTCAATATGTCCTCCGTCGTCGCCGGTACCAAGTACAGAGGCGAATTTGAGGAACGGCTGAAAAAAGTCATTGATGAAGTGAAGAAACATAAAGACTGGATCCTTTTCGTCGATGAACTGCATACACTGGTGGGAGCAGGCTCGACGGAAGGCTCCATGGATGCAGCCAATATCATGAAACCGGCTTTGGCACGCGGGGAGCTGCGCTGCATCGGCGCGACCACTTTGAAAGAATATAAGAAGTATATCGAAAAGGATGCCGCTTTGGAACGTCGGTTCCAGCCGGTCAAAGTCGGTGAACCGACACCGGAAGATACGCTGAAGATCTTGAAGGGTCTGCGTGATCGCTACGAAGCCTTTCATAAAGCGAAGATCACCGATGAAGCAATGAAAGCGGCTGTCGAACTTTCCGGTCGTTACATCACGGATCGTTTCCAGCCTGATAAAGCCATCGATGTCATCGATGAAGCTGCCGCCAAGGTCCGCATGGAAGCGTCTTCGACACCGGATGCGCTGAAAGAGAAGGAAGAGAAGCTGGCCTCCCTTTTGAAAGAAAAGGAAGCGGCTGTGGCTTCGCAGGATTTTGAAAAAGCCGCCGAGTATCGTGATGATGCCAAGAAGATGCAGAGTGAGATCGCCCTCATGAAGAAGGACTGGAAGGGTGCAGATCATGATGATCTTAAAGTCACGGAAGAAGATGTGGCAGAAGTCGTCGCTAAATGGACGGGTGTACCGCTGCAGAATCTGAAGAAGAGCGACTCCGAGCGCCTGCTCCATCTGGAAGAAGAGCTGCATAAGAGAGTGGTTGGTCAGGATGAGGCTGTCCATGCCGTTGCCACGGCGATCCGTCGTGCGCGTGCCGGCATGAAGGATCCGAAACGTCCGATCGGTTCCTTCCTCTTCCTCGGCTCGACCGGTGTCGGCAAGACCGAGCTGGCCAGAGCGCTCGCTGAATGCATGTTTGGCAGTGAGAAGAATATGATTCGTTTCGATATGTCGGAATACATGGAGAAACACGAAGTGTCCCGTCTCGTCGGTGCGCCTCCAGGATATGTCGGCTATGAAGAAGGCGGCCAGCTGACCGATGCCGTGAGAAAGACGCCGTACAGCGTCATCCTCTTCGACGAAGTCGAAAAGGCGCATCCGGATTTCTTCAATATCCTTCTGCAGGTACTCGATGATGGTCGTCTGACCGATGGTCAGGGCCGCACCGTGGACTTCACGAATGCTGTCATCATCATGACCAGTAACCTTGGCTCTGCCCTTTTGAAAAACCAGATGAAGAAACTGGGATTCAAAGCAGAGGACAAAGGCGAGAAGAAGGAAACCTTCGAGGATGTGAAGAAGCTGATGATGGATGAAGTGAAACACACGCTCCGTCCGGAATTCATCAACCGTATCGATGAGATCATCGTCTTCCATCCGCTCACCGCTACCGATCTTTCCTCTATCGTGAACCTGATGCTTGCCAAGGTCGGCGAGAAGCTCGCGCACTTCGAAGTGAAGCTCGATGCCAGCGAAGAAGCGAAAAAGCTCCTCATCGATCATGGTACCGATGTGGAATACGGTGCCCGTCCGCTGCGCCGTACCATCCAGAAAGAAGTCGAAGACCCGATCTCCGAGCTCATTCTGCAGGAGGGTCTCGAAAAGAAGAAAGTCCTCCATATGGATGCCAAGGATGGCAAGCTGACTTTCCACGCGGAATGATGCCATCGCCTTTAGGCAGATGATATAATAAGAGTGCAATGGGAATGTAGTAGACATTTCCCGTTGCACTCTTTTTGCGTTTTTAGGGGTTCAACGAGTTGAAGGTTCAACGGAGAAAGTGCGGCGCGAAGCGCCGAATGATAAAATGGCGGCGAAGCCGCCACCACCACTCCTCACTCCGCACTCCTCACTTTGAGAAATTGTATAGCGTACTGATGAACGATATGATGATAAAGGAGATACGTCCATGGCCAAGAACCGAACCAAATACGTCTGCTCGAACTGCGGGGCAGAGACTGTGAGATGGATGGGGCGATGCCCGCAGTGCGGCTCATGGAATACACTCGAGGAGACGGTGGAGGAAGTCCTCCCCAAGCAGCTGCGGACGACGCATGAGGTGGTCAGCGGCAAGCGTCCGCAGAAACTCTCGGAAGTGAATCTGGAAAACCATGAACGCATGCAGCTGGCGATGCCCGAGGTCGATCGTCCGCTCGGAGGCGGCGTCGTACCCGGTTCCGTCATCCTTTGGGGCGGAGAGCCGGGGATCGGCAAGTCGACACTGATTCTCCAGGTCTGCCACGCCATGGCAAAGGCGGGACGGAGTGTCCTTTATGCAAGCGGGGAAGAGTCCGAAGCACAGATCAAGATGCGCGCCGAAAGACTCGGCGCTGCTGATGACAATCTCTTCGTCTATTCCGGCGGCAATCTGGATGCCATCGTCTCTGAGGCAGAAAAAGAAAAGCCATCCATGCTGGTCATCGACTCCATCCAGACGATGTATCTTTCTGCCAATGAATCCCCGATGGGAAGTCCCGCGCAGATCCGCGACTGCACCGCCGTACTCGTGCGCCTCGCGAAAAGTGAGAATATCGCTGTCATGATCATCGGACACGTGACGAAGGAAGGAAATCTCGCGGGACCGCGCATCTTGGAGCACATGGTCGATGTGGTCTTCTACTTGGAAGGCGACCGCAGCTACCAATTCCGTGTGCTGAGGACGGTGAAGAACCGTTTCGGCTCCACCGCAGAGTCCGGACTCTTCGTCATGGAGGGGCAGGGGCTCAAAGGGATCGAAGACCCGTCGAAATACCTGCTTCGTGACCGCACGAGCCAGACGCCGGGGCAGGCTGTCGTCGCCTGCATGGAGGGACTGCGACCGGTCCTTGTAGAGATCCAGGCACTCACCGTCCACTCGGTCCTTGCCATCCCGCGCCGCATCGCGGCGGGCTATGACTACAACCGCATGATCATCCTTCTCGCAGTCCTGGAACGCCGCGGACGCATCCCTTTCTCGACCGAAGATGTGTACCTCAATG
The DNA here is from genome assembly GCA_900543165.1 of uncultured Dialister sp. Lineage (GTDB taxonomy): Bacteria > Bacillota > Negativicutes > Veillonellales > Dialisteraceae > Dialister. The sequence goes on from UQQQ01000005.1 coordinate 14,991, forward strand.
TGGCGGGCGGTTTCCGTGTGAAGGAAACTGCCGCCGACCTGGCTGTCGCACTCGCGCTAATCTCTGTCAGAGGCGACGTCGCCGTCCCGCAGAACCTCATGGCACTCGGGGAGATCGGTCTCACCGGAGAAATCATGCCTGTTTCCCGCGTTACCCTTCGTCTCAAAGAAGCACTCAAGATGAAATTTACCCATTTCATCCTGTCGGAACGCAATAAAAAAGAAGTCCTTGCCTATTATGAAGCGCATCATCTGGACGAGGTCAGGGAACATACCGTCTTCGTCAGAAATCTGAAAGACTTGATGGAAGCCGTGAAATGATTAGGGGCAGCCTCTCCACGAATCCTGTTTCCCCGCCCATGACATAGGGGATAGGGGATTCGTGCCCGATGGTCACCTCCACAAGCTCATCATATATGCATGAGATATCTACAAGATCGAAGAGCTTACGAAGGGAATGATCCTTCGGTATGAGTCTGTCATACCGATCTTTGTATTCACTAGAAACAGATGGCTGACAATGTGGCAGCATCATTCATTCTCCTAAACAGGGAAGCGAAATAGAGACACTTTTTCTATAAAAAGGCATGCTATAATACAATAAAATACCTAGACCCCAAAAGGATGATAAAATACTGCATATTACATGGGTAGCTCCCGTCTATGACAAGCTGGAACAATTCTGTGAAGAAGCGGGAATGACAAAACCATGGTAGTAGAAAGGGGACTTTCCTCATTTTTTGAGCCAAATTTCAAAAGACCTGTCAATGAACGTAAGCGTATTTCAATCATAGGGAAATAGCTAAAAAGCCCATATACGGAGAAAAGGAAATGGTAAGGTAAAAAGGAGAGTGTAAAGTGGCAGATAATTCCAGCTTAGGAACAGCGAAACAAGCTAAAAACGATGAGTTTTATACCCAGTATAACGATATTGAAGCAGAAATGAATGCGTATGTGGAATATAATCCTGATGTATTCAGAGGGAAAACGATCCTTCTTCCTTGCGATGATCCCGAATGGTCAAATTTTACGAAATACTTTGCGTCCAATTTCACCCGTTTTGGAATCAAAAAGCTGATTTCTACTTCCTATGCCAAGGGAGCAGCTAACAGGGAAATCAGCCTGTTTGAGAGCGAATCCCCTGCTTTTGATGCAGCAAAGCACAGCACCCACGGCAAACTTTTTACCGTAGCTAGAGACAAGGATCACTCTGGGAGCATAGATACAGACGATATCGAATTCAATGGATATTTAGAAGGAGATGGAGATTTCAACAGCCCGGAAGTGCGGAAGCTCCGGGATGAGGCTGATATTATCATTACAAATCCGCCATTTTCGCAGTTCAGAAAGTTTCTGGCGTGGATTATGGAAGCAAAGAAGCAGTTTATCATTCTAGGAAATATGAACGCCATTACCTATAAGGAAGTGTTTCCCTACCTGAAGGATAATGTGATTTGGCTGGGGTACAAGGACTTGAATCATGATATGTATTTCAATGTCACCGACGATTACAAGGCCTGGCTTCTGGCCAATAAGAAGGAAGGGTCTGCCTATAAAATCATTAACGGCGTAGTCATGGGCAGGTTGGCCTCTGCCTGCTGGTTTACCAATATCGACCATGGTAAACGTCATGAATGGCTGAAACTGGACACCATGGCTCATAATCTGAAATTCAATAAGAAGTTACGCCGGAAATTGGAAAAAGAATTCAAGGGTATTGCATATCCGCACTATGATAACTATGATGCCATAGAAGTTCCCTTTACGGAATGTATTCCATCAGATTATGACGGTGTTATGGGCGTTCCTATTACCTTTATGGATAAATATAATCTGGAGCAGTTTAAAATTATAGGCCTGATAGCAGGAAACATTCGAGGCCTTGCAGGAATTCCATCAAAAATTGATAAGGATGGCCCATATATTAATGGGAAATTGCGTTACGGACGAATACTTATTCAATCTAATGAAGGGACTCATAAGCTATGAAGACTACTTTGCACACGAACTGGACAGTAGAAGACCTTTGCCAAGGTTTCATTTTTGATAAGAATGAAAATAAAGGGCTTTTCGGACTGGATGGAAAGCTCATTATCCAGCCGGAATACCAAAGAAACTATATCTACGGCGATGGCAAAAGAGATGTGGCCGTGGTGGAATCCCTTCTCAAGGGATATCCTCTGGGACTGATTTATTTTGTCCTGAACAAGGACGGTCAATATGAAGTCCTCGATGGACAGCAGAGAATCACATCCTTTGCCCGGTTCGTGAAGAAAACCTGGCCCTTTGCGGTGAACTGGAAGGGCAAGACAAGATATATCGACAGTCTGGATGATGATGACAGGGACAGGGTTTTACATGCGCCGCTCACCATTTACGTCTGCGAAGGGGAGCCTTCGGAAATTGAAGCGTGGTTTGAAACCATCAATATTGCGGGAGTACCCTTGGTACAGCAGGAGCTTCGCAATGCAGCCTATCACGGTCCATTCGTCACATTGGCACGAGAGGAGTTTTCCAATACCAACAATGCCAATATGAATCGCTGGCAGACCTATATCAAAGGAGACCCCAAACGGCAGGCCATTTTGGAAAGGGCTCTGGACTGGGTAAGCCATGGGAATATTGAGGATTACATGGCTCGCCATCGGAATGACAGGAGCATTGATGAATTGAAAAATCACTTTGATACGGTCATTGACTGGGTGGATTCTGTTTTCGAATATACAGGGAAGGAAATGTGCGGTCTGGAATGGGGCCGCCTGTACAATGAGTACCATCATCATCCCTATTCCAAAGAAAAGGTAGAGAAAAGGGTGGATGAGCTTCTGGGGGACCCACAGGTCACGGATCATCGAGGCATTTTCGAGTATATCCTTGGCGGTGAAAAAGACACGAAGCTCCTGAATATCCGTGTATTTGATAAAGCCACCATCAAGAAGGTGTATGAGAAACAGACGAAGGAAGCCAAAAAAGAAGGCATTTCCAACTGTCCTCTCTGTGCTCTTGGTCATGACAATAACGCAAAAAGGATTTACAAACTATCTGAAATGGATGCCGACCATGTAACGGCCTGGAGCAAGGGCGGCTCTACCGATATATCCAACTGTCAAATGCTCTGCAAGACCCATAACAAGGCAAAGGGCAACAAATAAAAATCAGATCAGAAAGGATAAAATGATCTACAATAACAACGGTGAGCACGGATTGATAGGATTGTGATCCATACGTGCTCACCGTTGATTTTTTAGAAAAAGAGATATGCCCTTTCTCTTCACTGGATCATTCTTTTCTATGAGACCATTATAGCTGCACAGAAAAGAATGGAATGGGAAGGAGAAGGAACGATCACAGGCAGCTGTCTTTCTGGAGGGCTCCCGATGAGGGATTTGTCGCTATGGCGAAGGGGGTGAAAAGAAATTTTCATTTCCGGTATAAATGAGAGCGAAAGTTTGCTATAATAAGATAATACTTAAAATGTAAAAATGGACTTACTATCTGAAAAAGTTGTTTTCTACAAAAACATAGTGTAATCAAAGAGGATTCAAGATGCCGGAAAAAATATTACGATTGATATTCATCCTGCTCTTTACCGTTCTTGGCGTCGTGCTTTCGAGGCAGGGCGAGTCAGTGCTGACAGCACTGCTCCCGAGCTCTGTCCTGACGGAGACCATTCTGGGGATCACCTTCATATCTCTGGCGACGATGCTTTTGGGCGGTATTTTAGGAGCTGTCGTGGGCTGCGCTGTATCGCCCTACCTGATTTCCCGCCTTTTCGCGCTGACGTCGCGTATGGAGAAGTCGCTCTCCGCCATGAATACGCAGGATCTCATCGCGGGGACGCTCGGGCTTTTCTTCGGGCTCATCATTGCGAACCTGGTCGGACTTGCTTTCAGCTCGGTGCCGTTCATCGGGCCGTATGTCTCTGTCGTGCTGTCCATCGTGCTCGGGTACCTGGGGATGCATCTCGCCGTCAGCAAGAAGCCGGAGATGGTCGGCTGGTTTAAGCTGCATGCGGAAGAAAAGAGCGGGAAAAAGAAATCAAAGGAAAAACAGCGCATCGGCAAGCTGCTGGATACGAATATCATCATCGACGGCCGCGTGGCAGATATTTTCCAGACCGGATTTTTGGAAGGCCCCATCGTGGTGCCTGTCTTTGTGCTGGAAGAATTGCAGAAGATCGCAGACAGCTCGGACGTACTGAAGAGGAATCGCGGCCGCCGCGGACTGGATATCCTGAACCATATGCGTAAGAAGAACCGCGATGACATCAAGATCATCACCGATGATTTCGAGGAAATCAATGAGGTGGACTCCAAACTCATCAAGCTCGCTCGAGAGAAGGGCTACAAGATCATCACCAATGACTACAACCTGAATAAAGTCGCGGAGCTGCAGGGCGTCGCTGTCCTCAATGTAAATGACCTCGCCATCGCTGTGAAGCCGGCCGTCATTCCCGGCGAGCAGATCTTCGTCCAGCTCGTGAAGAATGGCAAGGAAGAAGGCCAGGGAGTCGCCTATCTTGACGACGGCACGATGATCGTCGTCGAAGACGGCAGCAAAAGCATCGGCAAGGAAGTTGCCGTCATCATTACCTCCGTCCTTCAGACCTCGGCAGGGAAGATGATCTTTGCGAAACTCGAAGAATAGGATTAGTAGCTAGGGATTAGGGATTAGGGATTAGGAGTGACTAGTGACTGGGTGACTAAGAGACTAGGAGATTAGGAGACATCAGACATCTGACTTCTATCCTCCGGCCTTCGGGCATCGCCCCATATATATTCGCGGCGAAGCCGCCTCCGTATAAGCCTTCCTCGCATGGGGAAGGGGGACCGCGCTAGCGGTGGATAGGGTGCTTAAGTGAGTACTCCTATGTTTGCAGATGCATTTCCCGCTTGGCTCAGCCGTTTTTCATACCGCCAGTGCCCTATCCGCCCCTTTGGGGCACCTTCCCCTCGAGGGGAAGGCTGGCAATACGAGGGAAACCTGACATTCGCAGACCCTCGGGCATCGCTCTATTTATACTCTGCGGCGCTTCCCAATTTTTATGCGCTGCACTACCCCCCGTTGAACCTTGAACCCTGAACCTTTAAACCTTCAAACCCTCAAATCCATTTAGGAGTACATATATTTATGAACAGTCTCATACTGGTGGCTGCCGGTCAGGGCAGCCGCATGGGGGCTCCGGTGAATAAACTTCTCTTGAAGCACCGGGGCCTTCCGCTGATTTCTTATACGCTGCGACATGTCTTTCAGAGCCGCTTCTTAGAAGAGCTCATCATCGTCGCAAGGGTCGAGGAACAGCCGCTTTTTGCTGACATATTGAAAGGGATCGAGCATCATATTCCTGTCCGCTTTGCATCAGGCGGTGCGACGCGCATGCAGTCGGTGAAGAATGGTCTATCCTGTTTGGCGAAGGATTCTGAAAAAGTCCTCGTGCATGACGGGGCGCGGCCTTTCGTCGATGGGAAGACCATCGATGATGCCTTTGCCACTATCAGCAAGGCGCATCCCGCCGTCGTAGTCGGTATCCCTTGTGTGGATACCATCAAGGAAGTCGATGGAGAACGAGTGCAGGGGACGCTAGATCGGAGCCGCCTTTTCCGGGCACAGACGCCGCAGGGGGCATTTTCGAAGCTGCTCAAAGAGTCGATGGAGGCTCTTCCCTCTGAGGAGGGGATCACGGATGATGCGTCGATCTTAGAAAAAGCGGGCGTGCCGGTCACCTTGCTGCCCGGTAAAGAACAGTTTTTCAAAGTAACGACACCGGACGATTGGAGCCGGTTTACGAAAATGATTGAAAAAGAGGGCTTGCCCTTCCGTATCGGGCAGGGGTATGATATACATCGATACGATGAAAGCCGTCCGCTCATGCTTGGTGGCGTGGAAATCGCAAAGACAGGCGGTCTCTTGGGCCACTCGGATGCTGACGTGCTGCTGCATGCCATCATGGATGCACTCCTGGGGGCAGCAGGTCTTCCCGATATCGGGCACTATTTCCCTGATACCGATCCTCGCTATGAGGGAGCGGACAGCAGAAAGCTCATGCTCGAAGTCGCGCGCGTCCTTTCTGAAGAAGGCTGGCAGACTGGAAATATCGACAGCACGGTCATCGCGGAGAAGCCGAAGCTTGCGCCGCATATAGCGGAAATGAAAGCATCGATCGCGCATCTTCTCGGGATTTCTGAGAATCAGGTGGGTGTGAAAGCCACCACGAATGAAAAATTGGGTGCGGTGGGCCGCAGGGAAGGTATGGCAGCTCTGGCATCCGTTATCATTTATAGAAAATAAGAAGGAGTTTTAACAGATGGAAAAGAAATTGAAAGTTCGTTTTGCCCCGAGCCCGACAGGCCCATTTCATATCGGCGGTGCGCGCTCCGCGCTCTTCAACTGGCTGGTTGCTCGTCACGCTGACGGCACCTTCCTCGTCCGCATCGAAGATACGGATCTGAAGCGTTCCACCAAGGAATCCGAAGAGAATATCAAAGATTCTCTGAAATGGCTCGGCATGAACTGGGATGAAGGCATCGACGTAGGCGGCCCGCATGGCCCGTACCGCCAGACCGAACGCCTTGATCTCTACAAGAAGGAAGTACAGAGACTTCTTGATGAAGGCAAAGCATACTACTGCTACTGCAGCGCAGAAGAACTGGAAGTAAGCCGCAAGGCGCAGCTCGATGCCGGCAAGACTCCGATCTATGATGAACACTGCCGCCACCTCACCGAAGAAGAAAAAGCCAAGTACGAAGCCGAAGGCAGAAAACCGGTCGTCCGTCTCAAAGTCAGAAAAGACGGCGTCTTCGCTTTTGATGACATGGTTCGCGGCCATGTCGAATTCCAAGCAGCCGGTGTCGGTGATTTCATCATCATGAAATCCGACGGCATCCCGGTCTACAATTTCGCTGTCGTCATCGATGACGCTTTCATGGAAGTCACCCACGTCATCCGCGCGGAAGAACATCTCTCGAACACCCCGCGTCAGCTCGCTATCTATGAAGCCCTTGGCTATGAACCACCGAAATTCGGACATATTTCCCTGATCCTCGGCGAAGATCACAAGAAGATGAGCAAGCGTCATGGCGCGACCTCCGTCACTGAATATAGAAATATGGGCTACCTGCCGGAAGCGGTCGTGAACTATCTGGCGCTCCTCGGCTGGACCCCGAAGGGCGAACAGGAAATCTTCACGGAAGAAGAACTCATCAAACAGTTCTCCATGAAGCGCGTTTCCTCGAATGATGCTGTTTTCGATATTAATAAACTGAACTGGATCAATTTTCAGTACATGAAGAAACTCGATGCAGACCAGCTCTATGACCTGATTTTCCCGTTCCTTGTGAAAGCCGGCTATGTGGATGCTGCTGTCAGTGAAGAAAAGAAAGACTGGCTGAAAAAAGTCATCTGGTTCATGAAAGACCACATCTACTTCGCGGGCCAGGCAGCCGATGAGCTGAAATTCTTCTTCGAAGATATGCCGGAGTTGACCGATGAAGATGTCCTTGCCATCATGAAGGCAGAAACCAGCGGTAAGCTGCTCAGAGCCTTCATCGATGATCTGAAAACGCTGGAAACCTTCGATCAGGCAGAGATCAAGAAATGCTTCAATGCATGCATGAAAGCACAGGGCATCAAGGGCAAAGCTGCTTACGAACCGACCCGTATCGCTTTGACCGGTGCGACCCAGGGCCCGGGCATGTTTGAAATGATGGAACTTTTCGGAAGAGAAAAGACCATGGATAGACTCGAAGCAGCACTCGCGTATTGCTAAGAGAATGAAGGAGCCACAGAAATGCGCCGCATTTCTGTGGCTCTTTTGGTTTGGGGTTAGCCCGTGGGGCGTGCTGGCCCTTGATTGGGAATGAAAGATTTGCTCAAATGAGGAATGAGGAATGAAGGTACGGCTTCGCCGCGAGTATATATGAGGCGATGCCCGAAAGTGGTATGTAAGTCACCAGTCACTTGGGACTCCTAATCCCTAGCCACTAATCCCTAGCTACTAATTTCTAGTCACCAGTCACTAGTCACTAGTCATCAGTCACAAATTTCTAATTCCAATTTCCTTCATTTATGCTATAATGACTATGAGTGTAATCAGCAGGTTTCCTGCTGAAATCACGATGAGGAAACAGATATGAAGATTATTGGTGGAAAAGCCAAAGGCACGAACCTTTTGGCACCCGTAGGAAGAAATACGACGAGGCCGACGCTGGGGCGGGTACGGGAAAGCATTTTCAATGTACTGACCAATGTGGGGCTCATCGAGACGGATGTCCTTGATATTTTTGCAGGGACTGGCGCGATGGGACTTGAAGCGCTCAGCCGGTATGCATCGTCGGCGGTCTTTATCGACAAGACCACAGGCCGCATCATCCGCGAGAATGCGAAGAAGTGCCATGTAGAAGATCAGGTACAGATCATATCAAGAGAGGTAGGGGCTGCGCTGAAGTCTCTTCAGGGCAGGACCTTTGATTATATTTTCATGGACCCTCCGTATCGGAAGGGCTATATCAATGAAGTACTGGCAATGGTTTTCGACTGCGGCCTTCCTGCTGATCATGCGATCATTATTGCAGAACATTCCATATCCGAACCCCCGGATGTATCACTCTTTGCTGACAAGTGTGAAGTCTGGAAAGAGAAAAAAGTGGGGGCCATTGTTGTTACCTATCTGCTATGCAGATCTACAGAGGGAGAAGTGCAATGAAAATAGCGATTTGCCCAGGAAGTTTCGACCCGGTGACCTATGGTCATCTGGATATCATCAGAAGAAGTGCCAGTCTGGTCGATAAACTGATTGTGGCAGCTTTTTTGAACCCGACCAAGCATTATATGTTTACTACGGAAGAACGGCTGGATATGCTTCGCGAGACGACCAAAGACATTCCCAATGTCGAGGTGGATGCTTTTGATGGTCTTCTGAATGAATACGCAGCGAAGAGAAATTGCCATCTGCTGATTCGCGGGCTTCGTGCGTTCAGCGATTTTGAATACGAATTCCAGCGGGCGCTCATGATCAAGCAGATCGATCCTACTCTGGAAACCGCATTCTTCATGACGGATGGACGCTATTCCTATCTGTCATCTACCGGCGTTCGTGAGCTGGCCCATTTTGACGGCGACGTCACCCGGATGGTCCCGCCCTATGTACAGGAAATAATCAAGAAAAAGGTAGAAAAATGCTGATTTCCATCAGCATTTTTCTCAAACTTCGAAAAAGAAATGAGGCTTGCAATTATGGACACAAGAAAACTCTTAGAAGAATTAGAAAATGTCATCAATAACGCGAGTGAAGTACCGCTCACCAATAAGAAACTGGTGGATAAAGACGAGATCGAACGGCTGATCGATGCCATCAATCAGTCGCTCCCGAATGAACTCGAGAGCGCACGCCGCATCGTCGCAGACAAAGAGCGCATCATGCTCGACGCAGAAAAGAAAGCAGAAGACACGGTGGCGCAGGCGAAAGACTATATCGCCCGCATCACGGAAGAAAGCGAACTTGTCAAGCAGGCGCAGGAACGTGCCAATGAAGTGATTTCTTCGGCCAACAAATCCGCCGATGAGCTCCGCACCAGCTCTGTCACCTATGCGACAGATGTCCTGAAGTATGTGGAAACGAATATGGAAAATGTCTTAGACAGCCTGAAAAAGAACCGCCAGAGCCTGATCGATTCCAATTCCGCCGCTGCCCGCCAGCAGGAAAAAGAGAATAAATAAGGGCGCAAGGTGAGTTCAAAGGACGGAGCGTCCTTTGACCCTTTGCAAAAGAGGTGCAGTGGTTCTATAGGTGCAAGAGGTTCAAAAGGGTTGGTGCGGCGCATTTCGTCATCCTGAGCGGAGAAAAACGTCGTATGTCAGGAAATGGCTTATCTGAAACATGAGAACTGAGTCGAAGGATCTAGGGAAACGCTGATTAAATCTGACAACGATTTAATCAGTGTTTCCTTAGTCACCAGTCACTTGAGATGTCTAATCCCCAATCCTTATGGATCATGCGGCGCAGAGCGCCGCACTTTCTCTGCTCCACCTTGGCATTCACTACTACCAACCAACTGTCTAGGGAAACACTGATTCAATCGTTGGCAGATTTTACTCTTGAATTTTTATGCATAGCGAGGAATAACCTGACGCGAATAGCGAGCTATTTAAGGAAGGCTATGACGAAGCTATGTATAAAAATTCTTGTAGAATCTGGCTCTGCGATTGAATCAGCGTTTCCCTCACATCAGCATGTAAAAGGAGGCCATTCCCATGGGACGAGAAGAGGAAAGCCGACGGATCCTTGTGATCTGTTTTGCGGCTGCTCTTCTGGCTTTGGGAGTGGCCTTTTTTCTATGGCATATCGCAGGGGAGACGAAAAAGGAACCGCTTCCTGTGGTCGACCTTTCCAGCAAAGAATCTTCCCGGACGCTCCTCGTCTACGTGACGGGCGCTGTGAGGCAGCCTGGGGTCTATGAGCTTGCCGAAGGGAGCCGCTTCTTCGATGCGGTGAAGGCGGCGGGCGATGTGCTGCCGTATGCGGCTCTCGAAGATGTCAATATGGCAGAGCCGCTTTCTGACGGGATGAAGATCCATATCCCTCTTGATCCCGAGCAGGCAGATGCGCGGGGGAGCGGGCTCATCTCTATCAATGCCGCCAGCGCGAAAGAGCTCGAAGCACTCCCGGGCGTCGGTGCGGTGACGGCGGAGAAGATCATCCGCTACCGTGAAGAGCATGGCCGCTTTTCCACGAAGGAGGAGCTCAAAAAGGTGCCCTCCATCGGGGAGAGCCGTTACCGGAAGATGGCGGATAAGATCACCCTATGATGATCCGGCTGGGACTTTTCTGGAGTGCGCTATTGCTGGCAGCGGGAGTTTTTCTTTTCGAGAAGCTTCCGCCTTTTCTGTTGCCTTATGGGTATGTTTTGCTGCTCCTTTCAGGAGGGCTTTTTCTTCTCTATGGGCATTTCCGCCGCCGTTTTTTCCTTGTCCTTTTGGGAGCGGCGCTCTCTCTTCTGACGATCAGCGCTTTCCGCATGGCGCTCTCTGATGCGCTGTGGCAGGAGCAGTCGCACTGGGCGAGCCGAAGCGCAGGCACCTATGAAGGCATTGTCATGGAGGAGCCGCTGGTGCAAAAAGGGGAGGAGGGCTATGCGAGGTATGCGCTTGCGCTCGTTTCCATCCGGTACGCCGATGGGACTCTCCAGCCGCTCTCGGGGACGTGCTACCTCTATGACCAGAAGGAAATCGAGTATTTCCATCCCGGTGACCGCCTTTACGCCGAAGGGGAAATGAGCCCGATCCGCCTGTATCAGAATCCGGGGAAGATCGATCTCACGGGGCGCTATCGGAGCCGTCATCTCCTTGGCAGGCTGTATCTCACCGAAGGCATGCATCCCGCCTTTGCCGGTGAGAGCGGTGCGTATCGCGTAGAGAGATTCTCTTCGGAGCTGAAGCGGTCGCTGAAAGAGACATTTGCTCCTTACATGGATCCGGTGCGCCTTTCGATCCTGATGACGCTTCTCTTCGGAGGGAATTACAATGATATTCCGGAAGAAGTCATGACGTCATTCTCCGCGACAGGCATCATCCATATACTCTCCGTCTCGGGCTCGCATGTGGCGCTGCTCTTTGGCTTCCTGTACCTCTTGGGGCGATGGCTCTCGCTGCCGCGACGTCTTGTGATCCTGCCGGCCATCCTGCTTGTGCTGTTTTACGCTGTCCTCTCGGGACTTGTACCGCCCGTCATCCGTGCCGCGGTCATGGGGATCCTCTCTGTCGTTGGGATTTTTCTTGACCGAGAGAAGACGACGCTGAATCTTCTGGGGGCAGCGGTCCTTGGCATGCTGCTCTGGGATCCTTACTATGTGTATGATGTGAGCTTCCAGCTCTCTGTCGGTGCATCTGCGGGGATTCTTCTCTTTTATCGTCCGATTCTCCACTGGATGAGCCCTTTCCGAAAGCTGCCGAAATGGGTGAAGGAAGGGATCGCGCTGTCTTCAGCGGCGCAGCTCCTCACGATACCGATCATGCTCTATGATTTCCATCGCTTTCCGGTGTATTTCATCTTTGCGAATCTTTTCGTTACGCCGTTTCTGGAATGGGTCATCATCGCCGGTCTTCTCGCAGCGGTCATCTCGTTTCTTTGCCGCCCGCTGATGGCCGGGCTTCTCTATACGGCGGACTACGGAGTCTTCGCATCCCTGCGTCTGAATATGCTTCTCTCCTCGGCCAAGGGAGCGCAGCTCGTGACAGGGGGCCTTTCTTTGGTAGAAACGGTCTTCTACTATGCGCTTCTTGCCGCAGTGTATTTCAGAAAGCGGCTTTCTATCCGCTCCCGCATGGCAGCTGGAGGGATCCTGTCGCTTCTTTTTCTTGCTATCGCGGCGGCGCAGCTCCTACCGCCTTCGCCCCGCATCATCTGCCCGGATCTTGGTGCTGATCGCGGAATCCTCCTTGTCAATGACGGGCGAAACATCTTATACTATAAGGCAAGCCGTATCTCCTCACACACCGCCGTCTGGGAGTGGAATTCCATCCTCGCCTACGAAGGGGTGCAGGAGGCAGATGTACTCATTCTGGATCTGGAAGACGTGGAAAAGCCGCTCCCCTTCGATATGGGGATCCCCGTGAAAGAAATCTGGGTCACGGGCGGCGATCCGGAAAAACTGACGCCGCTTCTGATGAAAGACACGGGGGCAAGCGTGCGCCGGCCGGGACGTGCAGGACTTGCGCTGGATGATATGCGTTTCGCTACGAACGGCAGCAGCTGGCGCATCGCGATGGGGGAGAAAGACATCGTCCTTTCCGGGCGAAAGCCCCTCCCGAAAGCCACGCCTCATACCCTGTGGATCGCCGGCAGCCACGGCTTCCTCGAATACACAGAAAAAGATGTGGAGACCATCGCGCCTGAGCTTGTCATCTACGGCGGGACCCGTCTCGTCCATGCCTATGAAGATATGGAGCTCTTCGACTTCAAAGACATCCCATCCGTGAACCTGTACCAGAAGGGGATGCAGGAGGTCGTGTACAAGAATGGGTGGAAGTTGGTGACTAGTGACTGGTGACTGGTATTGCGATTTGTCAGCTTCTGGACTGGGTGAGAAGTCAGACATCAGACATCAGACATCAGACATCAGACGTCAGACGTCCCAGTCTCTTAGTCTTTCAGTCTTTATGTCTAATCCCTAATCCCTGGACACCAGCCCAAGTCACTCCCGATTCCTGTTTACATTTATACAAGGACGAACACTTATGCCTGCCAAAAAGTTAAATAAAAAGAACTGCTGTTTTCTCTATGGGGAGGATCTGGTATCTCTGGCTCTCCGGCGGGAAGGGCTGCTCAAGGCCTATTTTGAAGGAAATCCGCCCGATCCTGTCTTGTTCGATGGAGAGGGAAGTCTGGAAGAATATGAGAATGCCCTCGCGGGGCAGTCACTTTTTTCCAGTGCAACGGCGGTCGTGCTGCACAATCCCCTTTTCCTGAAGCGCATTTTGAAAGCGGAGAAAGAAGAAAAGGCGGCCCTCCACTTTGTAGAGGTGCTGCAAGGCCTGCCGCCTGATATTTTCTGCCTGATCCAGCTTGATGGAAAGCCGGACAAGCGAACGAAGATCGTGAAAGCGCTGCTGTCGGTCTGCTATAGCGAGGAGCTCTCGCTCCTTTTGCCGCGGGATGCAGCAGGTGCGATGATACGTCTCCTGTCAGCAGCGGGGAAGCGCGTCGATTTCCCCGCACAGGCTTATTTGGAGGCCGTGCTCTCCTCGTGGGATACGATTTCCCTTCCCCTTTTGCAGACGGAATGTGATAAGATTGTACTGATGTGCGGGGACAAGTCTGTCGTGACGAAAGAGCTTTTGGAGCTTGCACTCCCCGACTACATGAATCAGGGAATTTTCAAATTCGTCGATGCTCTTCTGGATAAAAAGTCACAGGTGGTCTTAGAAAGTGCGGACCGCGTCTTCACGGATATGACCACTACGATCAAAAATCTCGGTCTCCTTTCTTCCAAATTCCGCAAGATCAAGATCTTGAAGGAAATGGAAAGGAACCGCGTAACGCTTACCCGTATCCAGCAGGCGCTGGGGGTGAGATCTTCCTGGCAGTGGCGGGCTGTGCAGGCCGAGGCCAGAAAGGTCACGGAAGAAGAGGCCGAGTGGTTCCTTCTGGAAATCATGAAGTACCAGCTCGCCTCCCGCCAAGGCGCCTCGGAACTCGAACTCAAAGATTTGCTGCTGAAGTATTGTTTGAGGAAATAAGTAACTGGTGACTGGGGATAAGACTAAGAGACTCTGAGACATCAGACTCTCGTATCGTCATTTCGAGCGTCAGCGAGAAATCTTTGTCATTCGCGGTCAGGTGGTCGATGTTTGGGAATGCTCAAACGTGAAACCTGCTATCCAAGGAACCTTCGGGCATCGCCCCATAACTATTTGCGGCGAAGCCGCCACCACAAGTTTGAAAGCAGGAATGAGTGGCTAGGGATGAGGAGTCTCAAGTGACTAGTGACAGGGAATGAGTAACTAGGGATTAGTAGCTGGGGATTAGGTTTACGATACGAGAAAACCGCTAGTTTCAAACCTTCGCGCGCTTCCATATTTTTATGCGCCGCCCCACCATTCCTCATTCAAGAGAGACTTTCATTCCCAATCAAAGGGCAGCACGCCCTAGGGGCTAATCCTGCACCCATACACCTTACACCCAAATGTCATATATGAAACGAAGGGACTATCATTGACTAAAAGACGATACCGCTGGAAGCGGATATTCGGACTGGTTTTCACATTGGTTGTTATCGGCATCGGAAGCGCGCCATTTCTATGGACGAATGACGGCAAGGTCATCCCCCGCGTCACCATCCATGGGACAAAGGCAGGCGGTGCGACGGAGGAAGAGCTCAAAGAGCTTTTTTCCGTGAAAAATGCGGATCTTTTGCATGGGAAGCTGCTACTCACGAAGGGGGATGTTCACGAAGAGATCTCTTTTCAGTCGCTTTCTGTCCGCTATGACGAGAAAGCCATAGAAAAAGCCATGGCGCTTGGTCGGACAGGCGGGCTCTTTCAGCGCTGGTATGATCGCTGGCGGATCCTCCTCACAGGGCATAGTGCAGCCATCGATGCTTCTTTTGATGAGGAGCGGCTCACGCAAGACATCGCCCATCTGGCCAACAAGTATGCGAAGCCGCCTGTCAATGCGAAGCCCCACTTTGGGAAAGACGGTTCCGTTTCCTTCGATGAAGGCCGTCCTTCTATGAAAATCAACGAGGCAGCACTGGAAGAAGCAGCTGCCCTCCAGCTCCAAAAGGGTGAAAGCGGAGAGGTGGAGATCCCGGCGACAGATATCCAGCAGCCGAATATGACAAAAGAGGCTGCCAAGGGAATCAATGCGGTTCTTGCCAAATACACGACCACCTTTTACGCCGGCGGCAACCGCAGCAGAAATATCGAGATCGCTGCGAACAGCATCAGCGGCAGGTACGTCGCACCGGGCGCGTCTTTCTCCTATAACCAGGCGACAGGCTCCCGCTCCAGTGCGAATGGTTATCTCGAAGCCCCTGTCATTATCAATGGCAAGGTCGAGCCGGGGACAGGCGGCGGCGTTTGTCAGGTGAGTACGACGCTTTTTAATGCCGTCATCTTGTCAGGACTTGCCGTGACAGAGCGTACCTGTCACTATTCGCCGGCATCCTATGCACCGATCGGGCGTGATGCGACCGTCGCGGAAGGTTCTCTGGATTTCTGCTTCCTGAATCATTTGAAGCATGGCGTCTACATTTATGCGGTCTATGAACCGGGGGCTGTGACCGTGCGTATCTTAGGAAATCAGGAAGACAAGCCCTCTTTCGTAGAAATCGCCAGGAAGAGCGATGAAATCCTGCCTTTTAAGACCGTGATCCGTGTCGACCCTTCGCAGGAAGAGGATAAAAAGGTCGAGGAAGGCCACGAAGGACATAATGTCCTCGTCACGCAGTCTGTCAAGTGGGCTGACGGCCGCATCTATCACGACAGCTTCTTCTCTGACTATGAACCTGTCGATACTGTCATCACCTATAAGGTGAAACCGGATGATCCTCCTCAGACATCCGAGCCGCCCTCCCCTAAGGCAGTGAAGAAGGGAGCATGAAGTGATGAGAAATGAGAAATTAGAAATGAGAAATGGTGGAGCGGCGCATCAAAATATAGAAGCGCCGCGGAGCGTAAATCATGGCAATGCCTGACGGTGGCATTTAGTGACTAGTCACTAGTCACTAGTCAATTGGGATTTCTAATCCCTAATCCCTAATCCCTAATTTCTAATGTCTCATCCTAAAAAGTCGAAATGCCACCACCTGTGTTATCTATACCTCGAAAGGAGATCCTATGGGAAAGTATCGTCTGAAGTCCAGACAGGCGGGATCCGTCATCACGCTGATGGAGATCGACACCGAGAGCCGCGCATGGTACATCAAGGCCGACCATAAAGAAGCTGCATTGAAGGCACTCAAAGATATGGGGCCGGCTTTGGCATGCGTGGAAACGATCTATATCAATGGGGATGATGTGTCGGGCATGGTTTTTGCGCCAGCAGCGCCCATGATGGATCCGGATATGCCGCCGGTGGATTTCCCGCCGCCGGAAGAACCCATGGAGAGCTACAGCCTTGCGCCGTATATCCCTGTCTTCCCGACTGCGGATGACATCGCAGCGGCGCAGGAAGCGGAAATGGCAGCACCGTCTATGACGGATGAGATACCGATGCCGGGGATCTCCATGCCGAGCAGCCTGCCTTCTCTTTCGAGTGTCCTGCCGAAGAGTGCTTTCATAGCGCCAGCGCCCGCTGCCAAAAAAGGCGGCGCAGTGAATGGCATATACCTTGGACGGAAGCACATCACGGGAGACGCCATCGAGATCCGCACCGTGAATGAAGAGAAGGACGGCGTCATTTTTGTCGGCACGGTGATTTCTATCGAAGTCCGCGAGCTTCGCAGCAAAAAGAAACTTCTCCTCATGAATCTGGCCGATGAAACGAATGGCATCCCGTGCAAAAAGTTTTTCGACCGCCCTGAGGAAGCAGAAGCTGTCGAGTCTTTGAAGCCGGGGACGACGGTCAAGGTGCGCGGGAATGTGCGCCTCGACAAGTACTCCGGCGGACTCGTTCTGGAACTCTCGCAGATGGAGAAAGGGGAGACGGTCAAGATCGACCACGAGGACAATTATGAGACGCCCCGTGTCGAGCTTCATCTGCACACGAAGATGAGTCTTGACGGACTTATCGACAATGAAGAAATCATAAAGACGGCAGCAAAGTGGCATCATCCAGCGGTCGCGATCACAGACCATGGCGTCATTCAGGCGTTCCCGAAGATTCAGGACCTCGCAGACAAGTACCAACAGAAGGTCATTTATGGCATGGAAGGGTACATGATCGATGAGATCCCGGCCGATCCGGATGCCGACCGCCAGCAGTACGGGCATATCATCATCCTTGCGAAGAACATCACCGGCCTACGCAATCTGTACCGCATGGTGACACTGTCACATCTCAAATTTTACAGAAAACGCCCGCTTATCCCAAAGCCCATTCTGGAAGAGCTTCACGAAGGTTTGATCTACGGCTCCGCCTGCGTCATGGGAGAATTCTTCCGTGCGGTCCTTGCGGGGGAGAGTGATGAGGAACTCATCCAAAAAGCAAAATTCTACGATTACCTCGAAGTCCAGCCGCTCGGAAACAATGAATTCCTCATCAATGACGACAAGTATGGCAAGATCAATACGAAGAAGGACCTAGAGGATCTGAACCGCAAGGTCATTGAGATCGCCGACAAGGCAGGGATGCCCTGCTGCGCGACATCCGACGCCCACTACATGTTTGCGGAAGACCAGAGAAATCGTGACATCCTCCTATCAAACTGGGAGAAGCCGGGGAAGATCGAGTCCCATCCGCCCGTCTACATCCGTACCACACAGGAAATGCTGGACGAATTCAGCTACCTTCCCAAGGAAAAGGCCATTGAAATCGTCGTCACGAATACAAGAAAGATTGCCGAGCAGTGCGAAGTCTTGAAGCCGCTCGCCGAAGAGTGGAAGTCCTATAACCCGAAAATCGCAGGTGCGGATGAGAAGCTGGTCAAGATGTGCTACGACAATGCGAAGGCCATCTACGGCGATCCGCTCCCGAAGGTCGTACAGGACCGCCTGACGCTCGAGCTCACGCCGATCATCAATCATGGCTACGGCGTCCTTTACTACATCGCGCACAAGCTCGTCAAACACTCGAATGACCGAGGCTACCTTGTCGGCTCGCGAGGATCTGTCGGCTCCTCCTTCGTCGCGACGATGTCAGGCATCACAGAGGTGAATCCTCTCCCGCCGCACTACGTCTGCCCGAAGTGCCACTGGACCCATTTCTTCGAAGACGGCTCTGTCGGCGGCGGCTTCGACCTGCCGGATAAGAAATGCCCGAAGTGCGGGAGCGACCTCGCAAAGAATGGGCATGACATCCCGTTTGCTGTCTTCCTCGGATTCGATGGAGACAAGGTACCGGATATCGACCTCAATTTCTCCTCCGGGGACGATCAGGGCGTCGCGCACAAGTATACCGAAGAGCTTTTCGGCCGCGACAATGTCTTCCGCGCCGGCACCATCGCAGGCATTCAGGATAAAACGGCTTACGGCTTCGTCAAGAAATACGCGGAGAACCGTGGGCTGACATTCAATGATATTTTCATCGAAAAACTCTCCGCCGGCGTGGCCGGGGTGAAGCGCACGACCGGCCAGCATCCGGCAGGCATCATGGTCTGCCCGCGTGATATGGATATTCACAATTTCACGCCGCTCCAGTACGCCGCGAATAAAAAATACCTGAAGGATGAGAATGGCAAGCAGATCCCCGGGACCATCACCACACACTTCGATTACCACTCCATCTCCGGCCGTATGCTGAAGCTGGATATTCTGGGCCACGATGATCCGAAGGTCATCCGTATGCTGCAGGACATCACCGGTATCGACCCGCTGAAGATCCCCTTCGACGACCAGAAGACACTGTCCCTCTTCAGCTCGCCCGAGGCACTGGGCCTGACACCGGATGAGCTTGCAAGTGCCATCGGGAATAAAGGCGTCACCGTCGGTGCTCTCGGCCTGCCTGAATACGGCACCCCCTTCGTCCGCGGCATGCTCGAAGACACGCGCCCGAAGAATTTCTCAGAGCTGGTGCGTATTTCCGGCTTCTCCCACGGCACTGACGTGTGGCTGAACAATGCCCAGGACCTCATTAAGAACGGCGTCGTCAAACTGGAGGATGCGATTTCCACCCGAGACGACGTCATGAACTACCTCATCCAGCATGGCGTGAAGCCCCTGACATCCTTCAAAGTCATGGAAAATGTCCGTAAAGGCAAGGGCCTCGAAAAAGGCGGCTCGAACAACCGCGCCGAGCTTGACGCCGCGCACGTGCCGCAGTGGTTCATCGACTCCTGCCTCAAGATCGGCTACCTCTTCCCGAGAGCCCATGCCGTCGCCTATGTCATGATGGCCTTCCGCATCGCATGGTTCAAGGTCTATCAGCCGCTGGCCTACTATGCAGCCTACTTCACCATCCGTGCCGAAGGCTCCTTCAATGCACCCGTCATCCTGCGCGGCCTTGCGTCCATGAAGCAGGAGCTGGCCCGCATCGCAGCGCTCGACAAGCCGACAGCCGTGGAAAAAGGAAATGCGACCGTCATCGAAGTCGCTGCTGAAATGTACCTGCGCGGCCTCTCCTTCCTGCCGATTGATTTGGAAAAATCTGACGCTTCGCAATTCCTCATGGTCGATGGAAAGCTCCTGCCGCCATTCAACTGCATTCCTGCTCTTGGCGATGCCGTGGCCAAGGAGATCGTACTTGCCAGACAGGATCATCCCTTCACCTCGAAGGAGGATCTCAAGAAGCGAGGCAAGGTCAGCCAGTCCATCATAGATACCTTAGACTCCATGGGCGTCCTTAAAGGATTGCCGGAAGAGGAGCAGATGAGCCTCTTTGCATTTTAGTCTAGTCGCTGGCGCGACGGGTTCAGGGTTCAGGTTGACAGGTTCAAGGTTGCGGAGCGGCGCATAAAATAAGTAGGCGCCGTGAGTTTTAGATAAGTCGAGGCGTTGCAAAGCGACGCAAATAAAAATGCCAACCCCTTCCTCTGCGCGGGTTTTCCTCTTTTAGAGGAAGCGGATCGCGATAGTACTCCCTCCTTTCAGAGGAAGGAGGGAGAATTTGGAATGCGGGCATTGCCTCATATATACTCGCGGCGTTTTTGATTTTTATGCGCCGCACCAACCCTGTAGAACCCTCTGAACCTGTAGAACCCGCTGAACCTCTTTCGCACGCAATCAAAGGACGGCAACGCCCCGAGGGGCTAACCCTGAACCCTATTTCCCTTAGTCAATACGATAAAGGAGAACACCCCATGTCTCAAGACTCTCTATTTCACGCTACCACCATCCTCGCGGTCAAGAAGGATGGACACACCGCCGTCGCCGGCGACGGACAGGTGACCATGGGCAATGCGGTCATTATGAAGAATACCGCCCGCAAAGTGCGCCGCCTCTACCACGGCCGCGTCATTGCCGGATTTGCAGGCTCTGTCGCAGATGCCTTTGCGCTCTTCGATAAATTCGAGGCGCGCCTCTCCGACTGCAATGGCAATCTTGTCCGCGCAGCCGTCGAATTTGCCAAGGAGTGGCGACGCGACCGCGTGCTGCAGAAGCTCGAAGCCCTTCTCATCATGACTGATGGGGAGCACCTCTTCCTGGTTTCCGGGAACGGCGAAGTCATCGAGCCGGACGACGGCATCCTCGCCATCGGCAGCGGCGGAAACTACGCCCTTGCCGCCGCGCGTGCTCTGGTCTCCGCGACCGATCTCTCCGCCCGTGACATCGCGGAGAAATCCCTGCACATCGCCGCCGACATCTGCGTCTATACGAATCACAATGTCATCGTGGAGGAAATCTGATGAACGAAAATACAAACCTGACCCCGCGAAAAATCGTGGAATACTTGGAACAGTACATCATCGGGCAGAGCGATGCGAAGAGATCTGTAGCCGTCGCCCTCCGAAACCGCTGGCGTGCCAGCCGCCTCACGCCGGAAATGGCGAAAGAGGTGAGCCCGAAGAACATTCTCCTCATCGGGCCGACCGGTGTCGGCAAGACGGAGATCGCCCGCCGCATCGCGACCCTCACCCGCGCCCCCTTCGTCAAAGTCGAAGCGACCAAGTACACCGAAGTCGGCTATGTCGGCCGCGACGTCGAGTCCATGATCCGCGACCTTGCCGAAGAAGCCGTCCGCCTTGTGAAGAAAGAAGAGAGCGCCCGCCACGGCAAGGATGCCGACGAAGAAGCCATTCACCGCATCGCAGAAGCCATGTGGCCCTCCAAGAAAGTCGAGACACGAAGCCCCATGGACATCATCTTCGGCGAAGCAAAGAAAGAGACGCCGATGGATGAAGGCGAGAAAGAGCGAAGAAAGGACCTCGAGACGCGCATCCGAAACGGCGACCTTGACGACCGTGTGATCGAGATCGAAGTGGAAGAGAAAGGAAATCCGGGGAACACCGATAACGAACAGGCGAATCAGATTTCCATGATGCTCTCCTCCATGATGCCGAAGAAAATGAAAAAGAAGAAAGTCACCGTCCGCGACGCGAAGAGGATCCTCGCGGAAGCCGCTGCCGATGAGATGGTCGATATGGAAGTCGTCAAAGACAAAGCCATCCACTACGCCGAAGAACGCGGCATCATCTTCATCGATGAGATCGACAAGATCGCAGGCGGCCGTTCCTCCGGCGGTCCCGACGTTTCCCGAGAAGGCGTGCAGCGCGACATCCTCCCGATCGTCGAAGGCGCGACCGTCAAGACCAAGTACGGTCAGATGAAGACCGATCACATCCTCTTCATGGCCGCCGGTGCCTTCCACGTCTCCAAGCCCAGTGACCTCATCCCCGAGCTCCAGGGACGCTTCCCGATCCGCGTCGAGCTTTCAAGCCTCACCAAGGATGACCTCCGCAGCATTCTGACCGAGCCAAGGCAGGCCCTCATCCGCCAGTACACCGCGCTCCTCGAGACCGAAGGCGTCGACATCACCTTCACCGAAGACGCCCTCTCCGCCATCGCCGACATCGCCTCTCGCGTGAATACCGAGACCGAAGACATCGGCGCCCGCCGCCTCTATACGATCTTGGAGCGCGTCTTGGAAGACCTCTCCTTCGATGCGCCGGACCTCGAGGACAAGCACGTCACCATCGACGAGAGCTATGTGAGAAATAAGCTCGGCGACGTCACGGAAAATATTGATATTTCGAATTACATCTTGTAGCCCTTTGCACTTTGTGCACAGTATAAAACCGCCGGAAGGGGGATCCATTGGGGATCCCCCTTCCGGCGGTTTTGCGTTGATGGCGGGGCTGCGATTGGTAGGTATGAGTGTACAATCAAAAAAAGGTTTTCGTTAGATGACATTCTTTTTGAATTGATTTTTGATGAGAGGGGGAGATTAATAGATCTTCCTATAATGCCAGTCCCTAAAGGAATAATATCAGCTCCTAATGCCAGCCATAATCTATAACCACTATATGATTACGACCAATCTTGAGTTTTCCAAATGCCTGAGATGTTCAAGGATGTCACTCTGGTTGTGGGAGTGGTAGATCGCCTGACCTACCACTCCCATATCCTTAACATGAATGGCGAATCATATCGCTTCCAAAATGCGTGCAAAAGAAAGTCGCAGTTTTTTACGGTCAAAGTGGCTCAAAAATTCACGGTCATGCGGATCACTTTTTCATTGACATTCACAGCATGTTAAACGCATTGTGTTAGTGTTCTATGAAGCGCGCTTAAAATTTCAAAACGTGGTCTTGACAATCGGTCCATTATAATATGCCCTTAACGAAGTATGAAAAAGAGAGCCTTTTCCTGTTCAATGAGGGCGAGGACACCGCCCACATGCAGACCTACAATGGCCGGACTGCGGAAGCGGCTGGCAGCATTCAGCAAGAAACACCCCGACCTTTGCTGCTGTGAAAAATCCTTCGCCCAGGGCGGCGTGATCTATGTGCTGGACAAGTCCAAACTGTCTATTAGGCTGCAAGCACCGTATAGCGAAGAACGCAGACGAAAAGTAAGCGATTCACATGGTGTTGGAGCAAAGCGCATCAATATTTCAGATCACCATGCCCGTCTATTTGTTAATTCAGCAATGACAATGGCAGACTTTGTTCTGGCAGTTAGCGAAAAAGATTCACTATAATGGCCCGCCTGTCAAGAACGTGTTTTGAAATTTTAAGCACGCTTCATAGCATGCTGACACAATACGCTTAAAATGTACGAAATTGATAGGACTGGGACTGCTTAGCATCCCTCACACTTCTGAGAATAAGTCAAGGTGCTTTCCCTTGACTTATTTTCATTTGAGTCAAATGCACGATGGGCGTTCTGCAGAAATTCCTGCTTCCACTTGCGCACTATGCTGGGGTTCAGGTTAAAGTTAGCGCACATGGCATTGAATTCCCTGTCCCCCTAGATGATTGTCAGGATGACCTTGGTTTTAAATTCAGCGGTGTACTTTTTCTTTGGCATGATAATGACCTCCTATTTGATCTAATTATGCCACAGATCCGCGCTTAAAATCCAAGGGGTTGGTCTGAATCTCTGGGTCCATTATAGGTGATCCCTTTAGAAAAGGATCTCTATGGGATGTAGGACAGTATGTACTTGGCGGGATGCGCAGGCCTATGGTCTGCGCATTTTTATTTGTGAAGAGCAGTGGGGCGCACGTTAGAAATGAAAATGATGAACGAGCGTGGTAAAAAATATGTCAAACCCCTTTACTTTTTCTCTTTATCGTGATAAAGTATAACCGTAACAAAGAAAGAGGAGGGCTCGTATGGCTCATGCAATAGACGATTTAAAAATGGTGCATGAAGAGGAAATGAAAAATTATGACCGCATCGAGAGTGCGGTGGTTTCCGTCATGCGGCGGCACGGATGCAAGATCATCCAGACGCCGACTTTTGAGGATTACGATACATACGGCACCTATTTCCCGCAGCTGCAGCGCGAGATGATCAAGACCATCAGCGGTGAGGGGGAGGTGCTGGTCATGCGCCCGGATGTGACGGTGCCTCTCGTGAAGACGGCGTCGCGCGAGTATCCGGATGCGCGGCAGCTTTTGAAATTCGGCTACGTGTCGATGGTCTTCCGTGAATACTATGGTAAGTCGACGCACGGGAAGTATTTCCTGCAGAGCGGGGTCGAGGTCTTGGGGGATGAGACGCCGGAGTGCGATGGCGAGGTCATGGTGATGGCGGCGGAATTTCTGGAGTCGGTGGGCATCCATGATATGCGTATCGATCTCGGAAGCGTGGCGTACATGGATGCGCTTTTTGAAGAGCTGCGTCTTTCGAAGGAGGAGCTGTCGCAGGTGCGGGAGTTCCTGGAGAAGAGAAATCTCGTTTCCTTCGAAAAGCTGGCTGACCAGCTGTCGATCACGAAGATCCAGCGGGATGTGCTCTTGGAACTGCCGCGGCTCTTTGGCAACTATGAAGAGACGCTGAAGCGTGCGGAAGGTCTTTGCCTGAATCATAAGATGGCGGATGCCCTCGCCCGCCTTGAGAAGGTGTATGAGTATCTGGCGGTCGCAGGCTATGCGGATCGCGTGCAGCTGGACTTCGGCTTCACGTCGCACATGGGATACTATACGGACTTGGTTTTCCGCATTTATGCGGATGGCGCGCTGTACTCGCTGATTTCCGGCGGGCGGTATGATTCGCTGGCGGCGCAGTTCCAGGTGCCGCGTCCGGCGTGCGGCTTCGGGATGAATATGAATCTGCTTTATGAAGTGATGGCGGACTCGAATCTTTTGGAAGAGATGGCACCCTCGTGCGATCTGGCGGTGGTCTATGAGAAGGCGGACCGAGATCTCATCGTGACGCTCATGGCTTGGCGCAAGAAGGGCTACTCGGTGATGGGGGTCGCGAGTACGAATGCGATCGCCAGAGGTGATTATAAATTGATCGTTTCTTATAAAGAGGGGCGTTTCCTTTTAGAGGGGGCGGCGCTCACAAAGGAAGAGCTGGAAGAAAAATTGGGAGGTCTGTAGTATGCTGCATATTGCACTGGCGAAAGGGCGCATCGCGAAGACGGTCATGAAACGGCTGGCGGAGGGGGGCTTCCATTTTTCTGATTATTCGGATGAGAGCCGCAAGCTCATTTTCACCGATGATGAGGAGCGCATCCGCGTGACGCTGGTGAAGAGCCCGGATGTGGCGGTGTATGTGCGCCGCGGGGCAGCTGATGCCGGCATCGTCGGGAAGGATGTCCTCATGGAGGACGGGGAAGAGGATGTCTATGAGGTGCTGGATCTTGGGATCGGCCGCTGCCGCATGGCGGTGTCTGGTATCAAGGGAAATCAGAAGGTCATGCAGAAGCGGATCCTGACGGTGGCTTCGAAGTATCCGTCCATCGCGCGAAAATATTTCGCAGATCGATTCCAGCCCATTGATATCATCAAGCTGAATGGCTCGGTCGAGCTGGCACCGCTCGTCGGCCTCTCGGATGTCATCGTCGATATCGTGGAAACGGGGACGACGCTTCGCGAGAATGGCCTCGAAGCCTATGATTACTTCATGGATTTCTCCGCCCGCCTCATCTGTAATAAGGTATCGTATAAAATGAAGCAGAAGGGAATTGCAGAATTTATGGCGTTGGTTAAATAAATAAGTGACTGGTGGCTAGGGACTAGTAGCTAGGGATTAGGAATTGAGGATTAGGAGTGACTAGCGACTGGTGACTGGGATTCTCCGGCATCGTCATCCCGAGCGTAGCCGAGGGATCTCTACTGCACTGCGGAAATCAGCGTGTATGCGCTGAGGGGAAACGATGTCTTGGTGCTGCCTCATATCAGGCAATGAGTGTTCTGCAATATAGATTTCTCGGCTACGCTCGAAATGACGACGGCGCGAAGCGCTATCAAAACTCCGCGGCGCTTCATTATTATTTGCGCCGCACCAACCCCTTTGAACCCTTAGAACCTACAGAATCAGTTGAATCTCTTTCGCACGCAATCAAAGGGCACCCGCTCGGGGGATAACCCTGAACCTTGAACCCGCCAACTTATATACTGAAAGAAGGATAATAACATCATGGAATGGATCACAGTACCTGAAAAAGGTTTTACTTTGAGAGAAGTACGTACATTGACGAACCGCAATGTGAATTTGTCGGAAGAGCTGGAGAAATCTGTCTCTGCCATTTTGGAAAAGGTCAGAGATGGGGGAGATGCTGCCATCCGTGAGCTGACGAAGAAATTCGATGGGGTAGAGCTCTCCGATTTCCGTGTGACGGAAGAAGAGATGCAGGAAGCCCTCGCGCAGGTGACGCCGGAATTTCTGGAAGTCCTGAAAGAAGCGAAAGCGAATATCGAGACATTCCACAAGGAACAGGTAAGAAAGTCTTGGACAAAGAATTTCAGAGAGGGTGTGGAGCTCGGGGAACAGTTCCTTCCCATCCAGCGTGTCGGCGTCTATGTACCTGGCGGCCGCGCGGCCTATCCGTCGACTGTACTCATGGATACGGTACCGGCACTCGTGGCGGGCTGCCCTTCGGTCGCGATGACGACACCGCCAGGGAAGGATGGCAAGGTGAATCCGAATATCCTGGCGGCTGCTTACGTGGCTGGCGTAAAGGAGATCTATAAGGTCGGCGGTGCGCAGGGCATCGCGATGCTGGCATACGGCACGGAGTCGGTCGAGCCGGTCTTCAAGATCGTAGGACCGGGCAATGCCTTCGTCGCTATGGCGAAACGTCTCGTCTTCGGTACAGTCGGCATCGACATGATCGCAGGCCCATCCGAGGTGTGCTGCGTGGCAGATGCCAGCGCGGATCCGACATGGATCGCAGCCGACCTCTTGTCACAGGCAGAGCATGACCCGCGCGCGGCTGTTTTCCTCATCACGCCGGATGCAGACTTTGGCAAGAAGGTCGAAGCGGAGATGGAGCGCCAGATGAAAGAGCTCTCCCGCTATGAGATCATGAAGAGCTCTGTCGATGACTATGCGAAGGCTTTCCTCTGCAAGGATGTGGCGCAGTGCTTCGACATCGTGAATAAGATCGCGCCGGAGCATCTGGAAGTCGAGCTGCCGGATCCGAAGCAGTATCTGCCGCTCATTTATAATGCAGGTGCAATTTTCCTGGGGAAATACACCTCCGAACCGCTCGGTGACTATATGGCAGGCCCGAACCACACGCTCCCGACCTCCGGTACCGCCGCTTTCTCCTCGCCGCTCGGTGTTTATGATTTCGTCAAGCACAGCAGCGTAGAAATGTATAATAAAGAGGCCTTCCAGAAGATTTCCAAGAAGGTTCAGATCTTTGCCAAAGCGGAAGGCCTGACGGCTCACGCTCATGCGATGGAGGTGCGCGATGAAGACTGAATGGCTCAGAAAAACGATCGCTGACTTTGATCCGTACTTCGTGGCGCCGATCGCAGAAAAGCATGTCATCAATGCGAATGAAAACTATCTGAATGTTTTGACGATCCCCGGCGTGAAAGAGGAGATTATTCAGGCTCTCGATACGTTCCGCCCGCAGGTCTATCCGAAGCCGATGTCCGATGACATTCGGGAAGCGCTGGCGGATTACATCGGTGCGAAGCCGGAGAACTTCATCGTCGGCAATGGCGGCGATGAAATGATTACCTATCTTTTGGGGACATTTCTTGATCCGGGCGATCAGATCCTGATCCACAGTCCGACCTTCGACATGTATGAGCTTGGCGCGGAAACGCTGGGGGCATCTGCCATCAAGGTCAAGGATCTTCCCGGATACCGGCGCGATCAGAAGGGGCTTTTGGAAGCGGTCAGGCGATACCAGCCGAAGGTGACTGTCATTTGCAATCCGAACAATCCGACGGGAGAGCTGCTTCCGCGCGCATTCATCGAGGAAGTACTGAAGGCCGCTGACAATATCGTATTCGTTGATGAAGCATACATGGAGTTTGCCCAGAAGGAAAGCGTCATAGATCTCATCGATACATACCCGAATCTCATTGTCCTCCGCACGCTCTCGAAAGCCTTTGCCCTAGCGGGCATGCGCTGCGGCTACCTTGCTGCCGATGAAGCGCTGATCGAAGCCATCGCGAAGATCAAGGCACCGTACAATCTGAACGCTTTCACCCAGCTCTTTGCGCCGATCGTCATCCGTCACAGAGAGGATATTTTCAAAGTACGCGATGCCATCTGCGTGGAAAGAGATCGTCTCTACGCGGCCATGAAGGAAATCCCGGGCGTCACGGTCTACCCGTCCTGCACCAATTTCCTCCTCGTTCAGGTGGATAAAAAGCAGGAGGAGATCTTCGAAGCGCTTCGCAAGAAAGATATTCTCGTCAAGATTTATAGAAACAGCCAAGACATCCCGAATGGTTTCCGCATTTCCGTCACGACGAAAGATGTCGATGATGTGCTGATTTCTGTATTCCGGGAGGCACTCGCATGAGAAAAGCCACACTTCGCCGCACGACAGGCGAGACGGATATTTCCATCACTCTGACTGTCGATGGGACAGGACGTTTTGAAGGGACTAGCGGCATTGGATTCTTTGACCATATGCTGCACCTTCTGGCCCGTCACAGTGGCATGGACATTTCCCTGACCTGTAAGGGCGACCTCGATGTAGACAACCACCATACCATCGAAGACATCGGGATCACGCTGGGAGAGGTATTCGAAAAAGCGCTGGGGGATAAGAAGGGGATCCATCGCTATGGCTGCTTCTTCTGCCCGATGGATGAAGCGCTCTCCCGCATCGTGCTCGATCTATCCGGTCGGTCGTACCTCGTCTTTGATGTCGATATCCCTGTCGAGAGGATCGGCAGCTTCGAGACGGAAATGACGCGGGAATTCTTCCTCGCCTTTGCAAACAACGCGAAGATGAATCTTCATATGGCGACCCTTTATGGCGTGAACGGGCATCACATCGTCGAGTCTCTTTTCAAAGGCATCGGCCACGCACTGAAGGAGGCCGTCACCATCGAAGGCGACACGGTATTATCCACCAAAGGAGTGCTCTGATGAAAATAGCCATCATTGATTACGATGCAGGAAATCTGGCGAACGTCGTGCGCGCAGCCACCCGGGCCGGTCTTGATGTCGTCGTCACCCGCGATTCGGAAGAGATCCGCGAAGCGAAAGCCATGATCCTTCCCGGTGTCGGTGCGATGAAGGATGCCATGGATCACCTCTCCGGCTACGGTCTCACGGACATCATCCGCGAAGAAGTCAGAAAGGGCAAGAAACTCGCCGGTATCTGTCTCGGCATGCAGGCACTCTATGAAGTCTCCGAAGAAGGGGGCGAAGTGCCGGCTCTGGGACTTCTTTCGGGGCGAATCGTCCATTTCCCCGAAGGAAATCTCAAAGTTCCGCACATGGGATGGAATGAGCTCGTGATGCACCGGCCGCATGAAGTGCTTGCTGGCCTCCCTCCGAAGAGCTACGTCTACTTTGTACACTCCTACTATAAGACGCCCGGGGACAGCGAAGACGTCATCGCTTCCGCAGACTACGGCGTCACCGTGCCTGCCGTCGTCGGAAAAGACAATGTATTGGGATTCCAGTTTCATCCAGAAAAATCCGGGTCCGTAGGGCTTAGGATCTGGAAGAATTTAGCAGAATGGTTAGAAAAATGAAAATATTTCCAGCAATTGATATAGAAGACGGACGCTGCGTCCGCCTAAAGCAAGGCAAGATCGGCGACCTCACCGTCTATGGCGATGATCCGGTAAAAATGGCACTCAAGTGGGAATCACTCGGGGCAAAATACCTCCACGTCGTCGACCTTGATGGTGCTTTCAAAGGAAATGGCGTGAATACCGAGGTGATCCATCGCATCTGTCAGGCGGTGAAGATTCCCGTCGAAGTCGGCGGCGGCATCCGCACAGAGCAGGCCATCAAGCAGCATATCGAGAACGGCGTTTGGCGCGTCATCATCGGCTCAAAAGCTGTCGCCTCTCCGTACTTTGCGATCCAGGCCGCTAAGAAATACGGCGCTGACCATATCGCCGTCTCCGTCGATGCCCACGGCGACACCGTCGCCACCAACGGCTGGGTCGACGGTAGCCGCCAGAAGGTCCTGCCCTTCGTCAAGACACTTCTGGAGAATGGCGTCAATACCATCGTTTACACCGACATCAGCCGTGACGGTATGCTGACCGGACCGAATTTCGAGATGATGGGAGAGCTGCAGGCACTTCCCGGGATTCACCTCATCGCTTCCGGCGGCGTTTCCTGTGCAGACGACCTGCGGAAGCTCTCTGACATGGGACTCTACGGTGCGATCACCGGCAAAGCCCTCTATGAAGAAAAAGTTTCGATGGAAGAGATCGTGGAGATCCAGGAAAAGTAAAGGGTTCAGGCTGACGGGGGCAAGGTTGATGCGGCGGCTGCGCCGCACCACAAGTTTAAAAGCAGGGATTAGGGATGCGTGGCTAGGGATTAGGTGCCTCGAGTGACTGGGAACTAGTGACTGGTGACTTGAATACGACTTTGGGGCATCGCTCTATTTTACTTCGCGGCGCTTCCATAGTATTATGCGCTGCACCATTCCCGCCCACCCTCTTGAACCTATAGAACCTGCTGAACCTCTTTCGCATGCAATCAAGGGACAGCACGCCCCTTGGGCTGCCTCCGAACCTTCTTTATCCACCACATTTGAGTAGACCCGCAAAGGACGCAACATTATGCTAGCCAAACGAATCATTCCCTGCCTGGACGTGAACCACGGGCGCGTTGTCAAAGGCAAAAAATTTCACAATCTTCAGGACGTTGACGATCCGGTGACACTAGGAAAATACTACTCCGAATCCGGCGCGGACGAGCTCGTTTTCTATGACATCACTGCCACTCATGAGGGACGCGAGACCTTCGTTGATACCGTCCGTGCCATCGCAGAAGAGCTCACCATCCCCTTCACGGTAGGAGGCGGGATACGCAAAGCAGACGATTTCCGTACCATGCTGCTGGCAGGAGCCGACAAAGTCTCCGTCAATTCTGCCGCTGTGATGCATCCTGAAATCATCCGCGAAAGTGCTGAACGCTTCGGCAATCAGTGTGTCGTCCTCTCCATTGACGGCAAGCGGAACGCTAAAGGCGGCTGGGACGTCTTCGTCGAAGGCGGACGCAAGAATACAGGCCTGTCCGTCGTAGACTGGGCCAGAAAAGGCATGGAGCTCGGCGCAGGAGAGATCTGCATGAATTCCATTGACGCCGACGGCGAAAAAGATGGCTATGACCTAGAGCTCATGCGCGTCCTCGCAGAAGAACTCTCCATCCCCGTCATCGCCTCCGGCGGCGCGGGGAAGAAGGAAGACTTCCTCAAAGCCTTCGAAGCAGGCGCTGATGCAGCACTGGCTGCTTCCGTCTTCCACTTCGGAGAAATCGCGATTCCCGACCTCAAACACTACCTTGCACAGAACGGAGTAGAAATAAGAGTATAAATGGTTGGCGGGTCTAAGGGCAGGGTTCACAGGCGGTATGCGCTGTCTTATCTGCAAAAGCGGCGCAAGGCTTTGTATTTGTGAAAATATCGCTCTTCTGAAAGATGGGCAACCTCTAACCTATAGAATCCTGATCCCGGATACCCAGCTGCTACATTTGAAAGGCAAACAACATGGATACAGTATCGATACCAAACATTTCCTTTGATGAAAAAGGCCTTGTGCCTGCCATTGTGCAGGACGCCAGAAGCGGCGAGATCCTCATGATGGCCTATATGAATCAGGAATCCTTGCAGAAAACCATCGAGACAGGAGAGACTTGGTTCTTCTCCAGAAGCCGACAGAAGCTCTGGCACAAAGGAGAAGAATCGGCCCACTTCCAGCATGTAAAAAAGATCTTCGTGGACTGCGATGCGGACACACTCGTCGTGCAGGTCATTCCCGATGGCCCTGCCTGCCATACAAACAACCCCACCTGCTTCTTCAGAAGCCTTACAGAGTGGGAAAATAGGGAAGAAACAGGAAGCCTTGCGATACTTCATACTCTTTTTGAAGAAATCAAAGATCGCCGCGCCCATCCGCAGGATAAGTCCTACACCAATTACCTGCAGAGCGAAGGCAAAAACAAGATCGACAAGAAGATCGGCGAAGAAGCCTCTGAAGTCATCATCGCCGACCAGCATCAAGACAAAGAAGAGATCATCGACGAATCCTGTGACCTCCTCTATCATCTGTTTGTGATGTGGGAGAACTCTGGCATCAATCTCTATGACATCATGCGTAAACTCGAAGAACGCGACGAGAAGAAAGGCAATAAAAAGAAAGTCGGACATCAGGATAAGATCTTCTAAAAAAAGAGCTGGCGCAAGCCGGCTCTTTTTTGTGAGGGGTTCAAGGGTTCAAGGTTCAGGGATCAGGGTGACTAATAACTTAAGGCTAGGGACTTGAGACTAGGAGACATCAGACGTCAGACCCACATATCGTCATTTCGAGCGCCAGCGAGAAATCATTGTCATGCGCGGCTTGGCGGTCAATGATTGGAA
>UQQQ01000006.1 GCA_900543165.1 uncultured Dialister sp.
GATGCGGGACAAAATCATTTATGGCACAGTGAGACAATATCATATATGGTTCATACACTAGTCACTAGCTCGCAAACTTCCCCTTGACTTTCCCCGGCCAATCCCGTATACTATTGAAGTTGATAAATTTCTCTAACGCGTTTAGAGCACTGGCGAAACAGTGAAAGACAAACGGCATAACGGCCGATAGGTAAGGAGGTGCGAGAAATGCCGGTTCCGAAGACAAAAAGTTCTAGATCCCGTCGCGACAAGAGACGTGCAAATTGGAAACTGACTGTTCCGGGTCTTGTGGAATGCCCACAGTGCCATGCACTGAAAAAACCTCATCATGTATGCCCAGTATGCGGTTTCTATAAAGGCAAACAGATCATCACCAAGACTGTTGAAGAATAATGGTCAAAGGAAAATGCTTCTCGATAGAGAGGCATTTTTTTATTGCAGAAATGGGCTTCCCGCCATTTACGGATATGGTACAATAATATGTGTTTCTCTAAGAAATGAGCGAGTGACTGGTGACTAGGGACTATGGATTAGGGAGTAGGAAAACGCTGATTAAATCTGACAACGATTCAATCAGTGTTTCCCTAGGTTTGGAATACGAGAAAACCGCTCATTTCAAACTTCCGCGGGGCTTCTGATTTTTATGTGCTTCACCACCGTTTCTCATTTCTCATTCAAGAGAGGCTTTCATCCATCGGCAAAGGGCGCTTCGCCCCACAGGCTGATCCTGCCCCAAAAACCATCTGTTATTCCGCAAGTGCGGATTTCTATACCATCATCGACATATCTATCTACCATCAAGGAGGAAGTATGGGAAAGCATTTTTCTTTTATCCACTGTGCGGATCTGCACCTCGGAGAACCATTTGGAGGCGTGCGCCTCGGGACGAAGGGGCCGTGGAATGAACAGATCGGGAAAGCCACCTTCAAGGCCTTTGAAAGGGTGGTGGATGCGGCACTGGAAAATCGGGTAGATGCGATCTTGATTTCCGGAGATGTATATAATTCAGACCATCACAGCCTTGCCGCGCAGATGGCTTTCGGACGGGAGCTGTATCGGGCGGCGCAGGCGGGGATCGAGGTCTTTATCGTGCATGGAAATCACGACCCGGGAGAAGCCTGGCGCGCGGATATCCCGTTGCCGGAGACGGTGCATGTTTTTTCTTCCGACGAAGTGACAGGGATCCCGCTCATGAAGGATGGGGAGAAGGCAGCCACGATCTATGGCATCAGTTACAAGACACGCCATACGAAGGATGATCTGGTGCGCTCTTTCCATGTGAATCCGGAGGATGGGTTCACCATCGGGATGCTGCACACGGAAGCCGGCGTCGAGGGGAGCCTCTATGCGCCCTGCACGGTCGAGGAGCTGAAGACTGCGGGCATCGACTACTGGGCACTGGGGCATGTGCATACGAGAAAGACGCTCTCGATGAAGCCCTATATCGTCTACCCGGGCAATACACAGGGGCTGGATATCACGGAGATCGGTCCCCGCGGCTGTTACTTGGTCGATGTGGGAGCCTACGGTACGGTGACGTTGAAGTTCATCGAGACGGATGTGATCCGCTGGATGGACATGGTGATCGATATCGCGCCTTTCCTGACGGCTGATGACCTTCTGAAGGATGTCGCACGCCGCCGCGCAGGACTGAAGGAGTTGACCGGTAGGCCGAATATGGTGCGTCTGGTACTGACGGGGCGCGGCGCGCTGCACAAAGTGATCGCGACGGAAGAGGGACGTGATTTCCTTCTGCAGTCTTTGAATGAAAAGGAGCAGTTCCGCCATCTCTTTGCTTATTTCACCCGCATCGAGGATCGGACGCGGCCATTCCTGAATCTGGCCGAGCGCCGCGAGCTTCCCGATGTGACGGGGAATTATCTGAAGGCTTTCGATGCAGTCATGGCTCTTCCAGCGGAAGAGCGGGGAAAGACGCTCCGCGAGATGGCTGCTTCTCAGCCGGAGCTTTTGAAATATAAGAATTTATTGGGCAAGGTGTCTGATGAGGCACTTCTTGCTGCTTTCCGCCGGGCGGAGGTGCTGGGAGCGGAAATGCTGACAGAGGAGGATGGACGATGAAAATCACGGATTTGCAGCTCTCAGAGTACGGCATCTATCGGGGCGCGTCCTGGCAGCCGTCGACGTCTTCGCTGAATGTGGTCATGGGAGAGAATGAGAGCGGGAAGACGACGATGCTTCGTTTCATCCGTGATATGCTCTTCGGCTATGGGCGCGGCAAGTGGCAGGGACGGAAGGGAAATATGGCATTCGTCCGTGCGGACGGGCAGGAGTATCGTGTCTTTCGTGAAGAGAAGGAGCGTTGGTTCGAGAATGCGAGCCATGAGAAATTCTCCGAGGAGCTGCCGACACTCTGGTGGCACGGTCTCACACGCTCTATGTATGAGCAGATCTTCGCTGTCGGCTTAGAGGACCTGCAGGGGGCTTCCTTCCTTGCGAATGACTCCATCCGCAGCCGTTTCTTCATGCTGCAGGGCGGTGATAAGCTCGCCGGCGCCAAGAAGGATATCCAAGAGAATAAGGAAAAGCTCTTCGTGGCTTCGTCTCAGGGAAAGCGCAAGATCAATCAGCTGATGGCGGATCTGGATACGGTGAATCAGGAGCTGGATCATCTTTCTCATCAGGAAAAGGATTTCGCCGAGCTGCAGAAGAAGCAGGAGCTTTTGAAAAAGCAGATCAGTGAGCTCGAGGCTTCGCTTGCAAGAGACCAGGAAGAAGACAGGAAACTTTCCAAGCGGCTGGGGGCATGGGAATACTATAAGCGGGCGCGTGATATCAAGCACCAGCTGGATCTCTCCTCGCAGGTGAAGATGTTCCCTTCGAACGGTAAGGAGCAGTGGAACCAGCTCATGAACCGCATGAAGGTGATCCACGACCAGAAGGCATCGCTCCAAGAAAAGCTCGATGAGTACACGCCGAAGAAGAAGGAAGACATCATCCCATGGGCGAGAGAGGCTGAAGCACTGGAAAAACTCTACGTCGATCTGGGACAGTGGCGCCAGACCATCGTCGATGTGGAAGCATTGGAAGAGGAAAAGGAAAACTGGAAGCTCGATTTTGTGAATCTGGGCTATTCCTTGCCGCTCTGGGATCGCGCACTGCCTTTGGAGGATGCCTGCGTCCATGTGGACTGGGCAGAAGGACGGCGCCTTGCGCAGAGCGTGGGTGTCAGGGGCAATGAGCTCCATTTCTGGGAGCAAAGAGAGCCGGAGGTCGAAGTCGTCGCAGAAGAGGCGGCAGATGGAGACATCCAGACCGAGGAGGATTTCCAGCAGATGGAGGACATGGCCTCCTCGCTCGAGCAGCTTCTCCATCAGGAAGCGGAAATCAGAGGCAAGATCGATGCCGCCTCGCAGCTCGAGGATAAGAAATTCACCTTCTGGTTCTGGCTGGGCATTCTCTCTATGGCAGGAGCCGCAGCCGGCATCGCCGCCTTCTACATGGCCATGGCAGGCACCGCCTCGCTCTATGGCGCAGCAGGCGGACTTGTGCTGGGCATTCTCTGTTTCCTCCTCCATAATAAGAGCATCCATAAGAAGGGGAATGACCTTGAGAAATGGAATGAATCGCTGGCTTCTCTCGTGAAAGAGCGAAAGGACATCTCCGGCAAATTCCCCGGGCAGGCACCGGAAGACATAGATGACCTGCAGGCCTTCCATAACCTGATGCAGAGCCGCCGCTCCGATTTCTACAAAGACCAGGCGAAGCGGCAGGCTATCTCCTGGAAACGGGAAACGGTACGAAAGCAGCAGCTTGCACACCAGAAGTGGACAGAAGAAGGCAAGCTGCTCCGCGAAAAGAAGGAAAAAGCAGACAAAGACTGGGATGCCTTCCTCGTGAAAAACAAGCTCCCAAAGACCAGCGCAGAGAATCTCTCCGCTCTGCAGGAGCAGTGGCAGAAAATCTACTCCGCCGAAGGCAAGGGCAAGATCCTTGACCTGCGCTTGGAGCAGATGGATGCGCGACTCGATGCCTATAGCCGTCGGGCAGAGAGCATCATCTCGAAGACGAAGATGCCCTACACCGTCGATCCGGACGGCATCCAGAAGCTCTACGAGGAAACGCATGCGCGCAGCCTGACGTGGCAGTCCATTCAGGAAAAGAACAACCAGCACGATGCGTATCGGAAGGAAATGGATAAGCTTGATGACGGCTGGGCCTCCTGCCAGCGGGAGATGGATACCCTTCTCCATCTGGTCAATGCGAAAAACGCGGAAGAATTTGCCGAAAAAGTGAATGCCCACGAGCATCATGACCAGCTGACGAAGGAATGGGAAGCCGTGAAGCAGGACCTGCGCCTCTATGCAGGCAGCGATGAAGAATTCCAGTCCCTCTGGCACTTCCTGGAAAGCGGACAGTATGACGACTGGATGGAAAACCACCAGAACCTTGCGAGACGCATCAAGGAAGTGACAGCATCACTGGGTGAGCTCCAGAAGAACCAGGGCGCGGTGGAAAATGAAATCTTCCGTCTGGCGGGGGATAATACCATCACAGACACACTGCAGAAAAAAGAAAAGCTCGAAGCCGAGCTGGCGGGTGCCCTCTCTGAATGGCTGACCTACATGTATACCGAGGAAATCCTGAACCGCGCGCAGGCCGCCTATGAGTCCGGCCGCCAGCCGCAGATCATGAAGCAGGCGAATACTTTCCTCTCTGCTATGACCAGAGGCAAGTATGCCCTTCGGATCTCCGAAGACGGGAAAGATATCGGCATCGTGGACAGCGAGCACCGCGTGAAAGAGGCCAAGATCTGGTCCTCCGGTACAGGCGATCAGGTCTTCCTTGCCATTCGCCTCGCCATGGCGCTCTCCTTCGGCGAGCAGCTCGAGCCGCTCCCCATCGTTTTGGATGATATCTTCGTGCGCTTTGATGAAGAGCGCCAGTGTGAGACACTGCGCTTCCTCATGGAACTCGGCAAGACCCAGCAGATCTTCCTCTTCACCTGCCATGCACAGACTATGCGCATCGCAGAAGAAGTCGGGAAGGAAAAAGCGACAGGCGAGTTCATCCACCTGAAGTCCGGGACCATCGAGCTCGGAGCGTAGATTTGGAGTGACTAGTGGCTAGGGATTAGGGATTAGGGTGGCCAATCCCGCCTCGCTGCGCTCGTCCACCCCTTCCAAAGGAAGAGGCGAGCGGAGCGAGCCGGATAGGATACTAGCGGAATGAAAAAGGATGAGGCAGACGCGAAAAGCGTCTGCCTCATTTTTGCTTTTGATGGCAGTACCCGAGCGCCGCAAGCGCATTCCCCTTGCCCGATGGGGAAGGCAAAGAAAAAGCGGGATTTTTTTTGAATCATAAAGAAAACCGTGTAAAATCCAAAATTTTTACGATGGTATTTTTCGGAGAGAGGAAATCCATCCTCCCGGGAGCCGAAGCGGCGGCTGACAAAGATCTTCTTTTGTGCACACAACAGATGGAAAGAAGAGCTGAGGAAGCCAAAGCGGAGGCAGATCTGGAAGGATTTCCCGCCTCCCTCTTCCTCATCGTGCTAGCCGATCGGGAAGAGAAATCAAAACTGAAGAAGGGACAGCCAGGACTGAAACCTGTCTCGAATAACGGATTCGCCTCCACGACAAACCCTAGAGCGAAGTTTAGCCGTACTTGTACGACATGAACCGTGAAATGCGCTGGTGCCAGATTGCAGGGAATGCCTTCATCGAGAATTCTTCAAAACGGCTGCCCTTTTTTGGCTGCGTGAAACGCGCCTCTCATGACGAGAGGCGCGTTTTTTTATTGGTGAATGGAAAGCAATGCGTAAAATGAATTTTTTTGAAAAAAGTCACTCCTCTTTTTGAACCCTCGTTTTTCATGTTTTCAAAAGAGGAGACTCACAGTAAGGGCGAAAAATTGTAGGGGTCCTCTTTTGAAAGGTGCAAAAATAGAGGCTTCAAAAGAGGGCACCACTATATAGGCACAGCTTATCGGTATATACAGGACGAAAAATACATGATATGGTAATAACAGAGCTCAATCATAGTATTTCCAAAACGTAGTTACAGTTTGGGAAGGCCTTCTCCGAACGGAATTCGGAGGATAAAAATGAATTCCAAAACAATTCCATATGATGAAGACAGAAATCAGAAACACATCCGCCTCGCAGAAGCATATCAGAAAGGGAATGCGGAAGCGGCAGGTAAGCTCCTGACCGATTTCCAGCCGCTTCTTCGAAAGCTCGCCTATGATCCCATCAGGCAGACTTTCGATGAGGATCTGTTCCAGCAGCTCGCACTGGTCTTTTTGGAAAAGACGAAGGTGTATGACGCAGAGAAGCTGCCGATCTTTGCACTCTACATCAAGCAACAGCTCAAGTGGGGGAAGATCGACTGGCAGCGGAAGGAAATCACGTATGCAAAAGCAGAGTGCTTCGATGTCGACCACTCCCCGAAACCCGTGGTCAATAATCCTGCGATCCCCATGACCGAGGCAGAGCGGGCACAGCTCATCGAAGACATCGCAGCTCATCTCAGGGAGAACCAAAAGGCGCTCTTTCGTTCCATGGCGGCGGGGCTTTCTTCCAGCGAGCTGCAGACACAGTACGCGCTCACCCCGCAGAGCCTGTGGAATAAGAGACATCGCATCCGCGAACGCCTCCTGAAGGCAGAGGACCTGCGAGACCGGCTCGAAGAGCTGAGAGAAGAGACATCGATCCTTCCTGATGGCTATGTGGATCGTCATGATTTCCTCTTTGCACCTTCCTGGGGAGAGTGAGACATTGGTATTTCCATATGGTTTCCCTTTTTCCATCAGAAAAGTGGGAAGGCAGTATCCTTGTACCGCTGTCCCCTTTCTATCGGAAGGGGCTTTGAGATGGGGAAAGTGATACGAGAATGATGCGCACAAAAAAGTTTTCTCAAAACCGTGTAAAATCGAAAAATTCTGCGATGGTATTTCTCGGAGAGAGGCAAGACCATCCACAAGGAAATCGCCTCACCAGAAAGGAGAACGGTATGACCGACCTCACGGCAAGACCCATACGGGCAGGTCCGCACTTGCGGGCACTCATTTCCGATTTCATTTTTTTCGAAAGGCAAAGGTTATATCATGAGAACATTGAAACTCACTTTCGGTACATCCGGCAAATCCAATTTCACGCTTTCCATCGACAATGCGAAAGACGATCTCACCTTAGAGACCGTCCGTCAGGAAGCGGCCAAGCTCATCCCCGTCCTCGTCACCCGAAGCGGCGCGGAAGTGAAAGAATTCATCAAAGCCACCGTCACCACGACCACGGACGAAGTGCTTGAGTAGTAAACAAAAAGGAGATATAAAATGGCAGCAACAAAGAAACTCTACGACATCAAACTCCAGGTCAGAGTAGAGAACGGCACCACGACTACCGGTGCCAAGGCGCTGAAGAGCCTGAACCTGAACCAGATCAAGCTCGATGCGACCGCAGACCAGCTTCTCGCAGCGGGAGAAGCTGTGGAGCACCTCCAGAGCCAGACGCTCTCAGGGATCCGCGTCATCGACAGCTACGACCTCGCCGACGGTGGCTAAGGCGTAGCAGGAAAAGCAGCTCACCATTCGGTGGGCTGTTTTTTTTGCATGTTTTTTGGGGGGATTGGTTTCATAAGATCAGCTATAAAGAAAAACGATGACGATTTATAAAGAATTTCTTGGCACTCGTTTCGAGAGAGTGCTAGTAAATTAAAATGGATAAATATGCAATAAATATACAGAGACAGCTCTATTATGATTTGAATAGATTCATTTAAGCATACGAGGTATGTATTTTTATGCATATCTTGTATGCTCGAAGCACTATCTGGAGTGAGTGAATTTGGAAAACTGCGATATATTGTATAAGAGTCTGATGATATGCTAAAATAGGTTCATAAAGAGGTATACTCATTTTTTCTTATTACATAGATTTCAGGTGAATCATCATGATGAATGAGACGATAGATATATTGAATCCGATGAGTCAGAGAATCCTGGGCATCAAGCCAGAGCCATTTCAACAGTGCGATGGGAAGAAAATCGCGAGCTGCCAGGTCTGCTATAGTGATGGAACTAAGTGCAGACACTATATAGAAGCGAATACTATGTTTCTGAGATATGCGTCATCACTGGCAGAGTGCAAGGGGGTCACGTATGGAGGGAATCCCTATGAGGAATCGGAACACGGATATCGTCTGGCGGACGGGCATGCTTTTGCAAAGATCGAAATGCAGATCCTCTCGCCCTCCATGGGATACATAGACTTGTTTGCGGTGACAGGGTTGTGCATCATGCCGCCCCAATATGCGATCATTTGCCTTGGGCAGACGTCATATCTTTCCGTCACCTTGTCCGTCGCAGCTTTATTGAATAAAATCTGCAAGGCGCAGGCTTTTTACGACCCGGAGGGGAAGCAGCATTCGATCCTGCTGGGGCCGAAAGTGTATATGCAGGCGGAGGCCAACCGATATGCTATGAAAGCTGCCCTTGATGAGGATGTGCCACTGAATTTTCTGGATCCACGAATCGCCAGTGCCATTGGCGTCTATAATGATTACCTCTTAGCTCAGCCACCTGCTGATCTGAGAAAAAAGATCATGAATACGAACCGACGCACCAAGCCTGGCTTACAACGGTTGGAAGAAATCGAGAACACAAGAAAAGAAGGAGAACAGAATCAGAACACAATGGAGGGCGATGTACAGACAGTGCCTTTGAAAGAGGCCTTCTTCCAAGGGAAGCCGGCGAGCTACTGGCTGGGGCTTGAAGAAAAGAATCGGCGCTTGACGTGTCAATGCAACGGCCTTCTCCAGGTGATGCAGGCAGGTCTTGGTTTGGCAGATCACGCAAGTGCGTCGCACTTTGGTGGTTTTTGATGGAAACAAAAGCGGACAGAAGGGATCAGCCCCTGTCAAGGTAGACATGGCAAATATCTAAAAAATGTATAGCCGTAAATCCCATGTTGGTGTTTGAGCACCCACATGGGATTTGCGGCATTTTGTTATGCCGCGGATTCCGCTTTGTATGTCTGCATCCGTCTGTTCTCAGCCATCGGGAACGGCTCCTAGAGCTTCGCAGTGAGAGCCGCCGCAAGAACCTCCATTGGCGTCCTTACTTCAAATCGTCGAAGGAGCGCTTGTCCTGTTCCTCGTCTTTCCTTACCCAGCCACGAAGACTCTGCATGGATATCCCATTTGCCCGATCGATTTGTCGGTAAGATCCTTTGCCGGAAAGATATTCGCTCACTCTGGCAACCATCCAATCTGCTGAATGTTTCCTTTTGGCCATTAAAAAAATCCCCCTAAAGCAGTTTGGTTATTTGCCTTGTCTGCTTTAGGGGGATCATATCAAAGCTCATAGCGTTTTTTTGATTTAGTCCTGTGTCAGCTCCTGAATGAGCTCATGGACGGTCGTGATCTTATTGATGCGATAGGCGTTCGCACCGCAGAAGACGAGGCCGTGGTCTACATCGCCGTGGACGGCGCGGATGAGGGCCATGGTGATGCAGTAGGGGGTGGTCGCCGGGTCGCAGGTCTTGAGGCAGTGGAAGCAGCCCTGCGGCGGGATGCGGTGCTCGGTGAAGGCTTTGACGAAGGGGTTCAGGAGTGCGCGGCCTGGCATGTGGACCGGGCTCTGTACGATGGTGACGTCGCTCTCTTTGGCATTCACATACATCTGTTTGAATTCGTCAGCGGCGTCGCATTCTTTGGTGGCGACGAAACGAGTCGCCATCTGCACGCCGGAGAGACCGAGGGAGAGGTAGTGCTCGATGTCTTTCTTATCGTAGACACCGCCGCCTAAAGCGAAAGCCTTTCTCAGCAGTGGTTCCCTAAAAAGAAAGTGATAGATCTATCGCTTTCTTTTTCTTCTTTTGGTAGAATAGGGATAGAAGAAAGGCGGTGGTGCCCTTGCCGAAAATCAAGACGTGGGAAGAGCTGACGATTTGCGATAACTTTCTGTTTCAGAAGGTGATGAGAAATCAGCGAATCTGCAAGCAGCTGATTGAGAAAATTCTCCATATACGCATTACGGAGATTTCTTTCCCGGAAACTGAAAAGTCGATCGACGTGAACTATGACAGTAAAAGTGTTCGTCTTGATGTGTATGTACATGACGAACAGGGACGCATCTATGATATTGAGATGCAGTGCACCAGTGGCACGGACAGTGAGCTGCCGAAGCGCACCCGCTATTATCAGGGCATGATCGACATGGATGAGACGGAGAAGGGACAGTATTATCAGGATCTGAAGGAATCATTCATCATCTTCATTTGTACCTTTGACCCCTTTGATCAGGGACGGCCGATGTACACATTCAGGAATCTCTGCATCGAAGATAAAACATTGGAACTTGGAGATCAGGCGACCAAGATCTTTTTGAACAGCAAAGGCAAGAGTGATACGCTGGATCCCGATATCGCGGCTTTCCTGCGCTACGTGGATGGCAAGGCGGCGGAAGGCACCTTTACGAAGGAAGTGAATCAGGAAGTCATTCGTGTGAAAAAACATGAAGAAACGAGGCGAGAATATATGACATACGCAAGAGAACTGCAGCAGTGGAAACGCCAGTGCCTGGCAGAAGGACGCGCAGAAGGACGTGCAGAAGGACGCGCAGAGGGCGTGGAAGGAGAGAAACGAGAAACCATCCTGAGCCTGGTCAAAATCCAAATGCCGAAGGAAATGATCGCGCAAGTGACGAGGAGCAGCATTCCTTATGTGGAAGAAGTCATTCGCAGTGCAGGCGGGTCTGTATCCTGAAATATAACCTCATAACAAAAAATGCGATCCACGAAAATGCGGAGCAGAAAAGGAAGCGGATGGCAACAAAGATTTCTCGACTTCGTTCGGAATGATGGCAGAGGGTGCTTTTACCCAAGAAGTGAATCAGGAAGTCATTCGTGTGAAAAAACATGAAGAAACGAGGCGAGAATATATGACATACGCAAGAGAACTGCAGCAGTGGAAACGCCAGTGCCTGGCAGAAGGACGCGCAGAAGGACGTGCAGAAGGACGCGCAGAGGGCGTGGAAGGAGAGAAACGAGAAACCATCCTGAGCCTGGTCAAAATCCAAATGCCGAAGGAAATGATCGCGCAAGTGACGAGGAGCAGCATTCCTTATGTGGAAGAAGTCATTCGCAGTGCAGGCGGGTCTGTTTCCTG
Organism: uncultured Dialister sp.; assembly: GCA_900543165.1. Taxonomy (GTDB): domain Bacteria; phylum Bacillota; class Negativicutes; order Veillonellales; family Dialisteraceae; genus Dialister. The sequence goes on from UQQQ01000006.1 coordinate 11,127, forward strand.
AAATATAACCTCATAACAAAAAACGCTATCCACGAAAATGTGGATAGCGTTTTATCATGTCTAAAGTCTGATGTCTACTCACCAGTTACCAGTCACCAGTCATCAGTCGCCAGCGATTAGTCCTGTGTCAGTTCCTGGATGAGCTCATGGACGGTCGTGATCTTATTGATGCGATAGGCATTCGCACCGCAGAAAACGAGACCGTGGTCGACATCACCGTGGACAGCGCGGATGAGGGCCATGGTGATGCAGTAGGGGGTGGTCGCCGGGTCGCAGGTCTTGAGGCAGTGGAAGCAGCCCTGCGGCGGGATGCGGTGCTCGGTGAAGGCTTTGACGAAGGGGTTCAGGAGTGCGCGGCCTGGCATGTGGACCGGGCTCTGTACGATGGTGACGTCGCTCTCTTTGGCATTCACATACATCTGTTTGAATTCGTCAGCGGCGTCGCATTCTTTGGTGGCGACGAAACGGGTCGCCATCTGCACGCCGGAGAGGCCGAGGGAGAGGTAGTGCTCGATGTCTTTCTTGTCGAAGACGCCGCCGCCGAAGATGACGGGGATCTTTTTTTCGAATTTTTCTTCGAAATCTTTGACAACAGCAAGGATTTCTTTGATTTCCTTCTCATAGCCGTCGCTTTCGTGTTCTTTGACCTGTTCTCTGGTGTAGCCGAGATGGCCGCCGGCTTTCGGGCCTTCGATGACGACCATGTCGGCGGTGCGGTGATGGTGGCGTTCCCACAGTTTCAGGATGACGCGGGCTGCTTTCGGGGAGCCGATGATCGGGGCGATCTTGGTGTCGGTGCCTTCTACGCAGGAGGGGAGGTCGGCAGGAAGTCCGGCGCCGGAGAAGATGATGTCTGCACCGTTTTCAGCGGCGTAGCGGGCATAGTCTTCATAGTGATGGCCTTTGGACATGATGTTCACGCCGATGATGCCGGTCTTGGCTTTTTCTCTGGCTTTCAGCAGCTCAGATTTCAGTGCGCGAAGGTTGGCATTTACTGTATTTGTTTTGAAGTCTGGTTCATTGAAGCCTACGTTGGCAGCAGAGATGACACCTACACCGCCTTCATTGGCTACGGCACTTGCGAGGCCAGAGAGGCTGACGCCGATGCCCATGCCTCCCTGTACGATCGGTACGGTAGCGGTCAGGTTGCCAATGTGTAATGCTGGTAATTTCATGTGATTTTCTCCTAAATATTCTACAAATCTCACTTTTAAATAACTATACGGTATCACAGATATGTTTGACAAAATAGCAAGCATGAAGTATCCTGTATTTACTGTAGTTTATGCCATGAGATGAAATAAGTCAATGGATAAGTTTTTAAACAATCTTGAATTTCAGATAAACGAAAATCGATATATGTTTGAATTATCACCTGGTGATAAAACTGAAGGCGAAAAAAGTCAGTCAATGTGGGCGTTTTTCCTTATATGAACAGAAGCTCATCTGAGAGAATCCTTCCGAGACTCCTTTTGAAAATCTTTTGGGTTAATGAAAATTTAATCAACGATTGCGCTGAATCGCCCAAAATATCGATGAAAATCGAAGGCATATGAAAGAGATTCGATTTCCTGTATATGCCACCAAAGGAAGGATTTGCTCTTTTTCAATTTCTCCGTGCAATCCTTGACTGCTTGTGATATAGTATTATCAGCAGGTGATAAAAATGAGCAGAAATTTCAAAATGGATAAAACCCAAAGACGCGATGCGATACAGAGCCTGCTCCGCCAACATCCATGTCTGACAGATGGAGATCTGGCAGAGAAATTTTCTGTATCAAGAGCTACGATCCGACTGGACCGACAGGCACTTGGCATCCCGCAGATGCGTGACCGTATGGAGCACCTCGTGGCAGGAAGTCCGGAGGCGCGCGGGCTGCAGATCTTAGATAAGGATATCGGCGTCAAAGGCGTGGGTCTTTTTCAGACCAGCGAGGAGATGGCGGATAGTCTCGGTGTGGTGGCTGCGGAAAAATTATATGGCGCAGCTGCTGCCTTCGCCGAGTCGCTGGCCGGTGTGCCTTTCGCTCCGACGCAGGTCGGAAATATCAAGTATAAGATCGCTGTCAAGCCGGGCACGGCGCTTGTCGTGAAAGGGCGGATCGTACTGGTCAGAGGGAATAAAAAACATATCTATATCAGTTTCTTTGACGGTGAAAAAGAAGTATACCGCGCAAAATTTATTATGCAGATCCTGCAGTAATGGAGGCATCCTGTGAAAAAAATAGCTGTTGATGCGATGGGCGGTGATTTTGCGCCGCTGGAAATCGTGCTTGGCGCCATTCAGGCGGTGAAGGAATACCAAGTGCCGGTCGTTCTCGTAGGAGATGAGGCACGGATCCGTTCCATTCTGGAGAAGCATCATGAGGATCAGAATCCTCTGATCGAGATTCATCATGCTTCTGAAGTGATCGAGATGGGAGAGCATCCCGGGCTGGCGTATCGCAAGAAGAAGGATGCGTCTGTCTCTGTTGGCGCGCGTCTGGTGCGAGAGGGGGAGTGCGGGGCTCTCGTGGCTCCCGGATCGACCGGGGCAGCCGTGACGGCCGGGCTTCTCGGTATCGGCCGCATCAGGGGCATCGAGCGTCCGGCCATCTTGACGCCGATCCCAAACCAGAAGGGCGGCTATACGTATCTGATCGATTCCGGCGCGAGCGCGCAGCCGAAGCTGGAGACGTATATCCAGAATGCACTTCTGGGCTATATCTATGCGACGAAGGTCGCTGGCATCAAGGAGCCGAAGATCGGACTTCTCAATATCGGGGAAGAGGCGACGAAGGGCAGCCCCCTCGTGACGGAAGCGAATGAGGCGCTTTCCACACAGAAGGTCATTCCTTTTGCGGGCAATGCCGAAGGCCGCGATGTCATGACAGGGGAGTTCGATGTCATCGTCACGGATGGATTTACAGGGAATGTGGTCCTGAAATTCGGGGAAGGCGCCGGGAAGCTGGTCGCTGCCCTTTTGAAGAATGCTGTCATGCAGGGAGGGCTCCGTGCGAAGATCGGTGGGCTGCTCCTGAAGCCGGCACTGAAGAAATACATGGCAAAGCCTCTCGACTATGCAGAGTACGGCGGTGCGCCGCTCATGGGCATCAAAGGCGGCCTCATTATCTGTCATGGCGCTTCGAAGGCGAAAGCGATCAAGAATGCCATCCATATGGCGATGGGCGTCTGTCAGGAGCATCTGGATGAGATAGTCATGGATGCGCTGAAGCAGATGGAAAATAATGAGGCATGAGGGTGGCAGCTTTGTTGCTTGATAGGAATCGCCTTCCCCTCGAGGGGAAGGTGCCCCGAAGGGGCGGATAGGGCACTGGCGGTATGAAAGAGAGTGGGGAAATGTGTTTCAAGCGGGCGATTTACGGTAGTATCCGAGCGCCATTGGTGAGGTCTCCCTTCCCGATGCGGCTTTGAATAGCAGAACGTCTTGACTCCCCATCCCTAATCCCTAGCTGCTAGTCACCAAAAATTCTTTTCAACGAACGGAAAGGACATTATATATGAGTGAATTATGTTCTGCAGGAATCTTGGGTACCGGTCATTATGCACCGGAGAAGATTCTTTCCAATGCAGACCTTGAAAAAATGGTCGATACCAGTGATGAGTGGATCCGCACCCGCACGGGCATCGAGACCAGACATATCGCTTCCCGGTCGGAGACGACTTCCGATCTTTGCGTGAAGGCGGCTCTTCCGGCACTGGAAATGGCGGGCCTTACCGCAGATGACATCGACTACATCATCGTAGCGACGGCATCTCCGGACTATGTGGTGCCATCCACAGCCTGCATGGTGCAGGATAAGCTCGGCTGCAAGCATGCCGGTGCGATGGATATTTCCGCCGGCTGCTCGGGCTACATCTATGCAGTAGCTCTGGCATCGAATCTGGTGAAAGCAGGGATGTACAAGCACATCCTGATCATCGGCGCGGAAATCCTTTCCCGCCTCGTGAACTGGCAGGACCGCTCCACTTGCATCCTTTTCGGTGATGGGGCAGGGGCTGCTGTCATCGGGAAGGTCGAAGATGGCTATGGCCTTCTGGCTTCGGATCTCGGCTCAGACGGCAGCCTTGGGAAGATCCTGAATATCCCGGCAAGCGGCGTCGCTGAACCGGTCACCCACCGCGCCATTGATTCCGGCCGTATCTACATCCATATGGAAGGACCGGAGGTCTTCAAAGCCGCTGTCCGTCACATGGGTGCGACCACGCTGAAGACGCTGGAAGCCGCCGGCATTACGAAGGAAGATATCAATATGTTCATCGCCCATCAGGCGAATAACCGCATCATTCAGGCGATCGCCAAGCGTCTGGCTCTGTCAGAGGAGCGTATGTATGTGAATGTCAATCGCTATGGCAATACATCGGCTGCGTCCGTCGGCATCGCGCTTGATGAAGTCGTCCGCGCCGGACGCGTGAAGCATGGCGACTACGTCGTCCTGACTGGTTTCGGCGCCGGCCTTACCTGGGGCTGCGATGTCATGAGATGGATGTAAAATAGGGAAAAGGGTTCATGTTGATGAGTTCAGGGTTGTGGTGCGGCGCATTTCGTCATCCTGAGCGGAGAAAAACGTCGTATGTTAAAAATGGCTTATCTGAAACAGGAGAACTGAGTCGAAGGATCTAAGCGCCGCGAAGTTTATATAGTGGCGATGCCTGAAAGTGGCATTCAAGTCACCAGCCACTAGTCACTTGAGACTCCTAATCCCTAGCCACTAATCCCTAGCTACTAATCCCTAATCCCTAGCCACTAGTCACTAGTCCCTTTTCATCCCAATCAATAAAAATATTTATCATATAAATGGAGTGTGACAACATGAAAACTGCATTTCTGTTCCCTGGACAGGGCTCTCAGAAGGTGGGCATGGTACAGGATCTGTGTGAAAAATATGATTCTGTCAAAGCCCTGATCAAAGAAGCGGATGAAACGCTCGGCTTCTCGATTTCCAAAATGATGTTCGAAGGCCCGGATACCGAGCTGATGAAGACCGAATTCACCCAGCCGGCCATCCTGACGGCGAGCGTCGCTGTATGGCAGGTGCTGAAGGAGCACGGCCTCACGCCGGATATCGCAGCAGGCCATAGCCTTGGTGAATACTCTGCGCTGGTCGCAGCGGGTGCGATCTCCTTCGCGGATGCCGTGCATACCGTCCATCTGCGCGGCCGCTTCATGCAGGAAGCGGTACCGCTGGGAGAAGGCGGCATGGCAGCTGTCATCGGTTCCACTCCGGAAACCATCGTGAAAGTCTGCGGCGAAGTCTCCACCGAAGACCTTCCTGTTCAGGCGGTCAATTTCAACTGCCCGGGGCAGGTCGTCATCGCTGGTGCGACAGCAGCTGTCGAGAAAGCCTGCGAAGCACTGAAAGAAGCAGGCGCTCGCCGTGCCATCATGCTGAAGGTCAGCGCACCATTCCATTCCACCCTGATGGAACCGGCCGCTCTTCGACTGAAAGAAGTGCTTGATAAGATCGACATCCATGACACCACCATCCCTGTCGTGGCCAATGTTAATGCGAAAGAAGAAACAAAGGCGGACGACATCCGCAAGAACCTGGTCGATCAGGCAGCGCATCCGGTTCACTGGGAAGAATCCATCCGGAACATGATCGCCGGCGGCGTCGATATGACGGTCGAAGCCGGCCCTGGCACGGTCTTGACCGGCTTCATGAAGAAGATCGATCGTTCCGTACCTTGCCACCATGCAGAAGATGCAGCTACCATCGATGAAGTCGTGGCTGCACTGAAGGGAGAATAATTATGGAAACTATCGAAAAGACCGCTCTCGTCACGGGCGCATCCCGCGGCATCGGCAGAGCCATCGCGCTCACACTGGCTGCCAAAGGCTATGCTGTCGCACTGAACTATGCCGGCAGCCAGGCTGCCGCAGAAGCTGTCAAGGGAGAAATCGAAGCCGCTGGCGGCAAAGCCTTCACCATTCAGGGCGATGTCTCCAAAGCAGAAGATGTAGACCGCATTTTCAAGACCATCAAGGAAGAATTCGGTCAGCTGGACGTCCTTGTGAATAACGCAGGGATCACCCGCGACGGACTTCTCATCCGTATGAAAGAAGAAAGCTGGGATGCCGTACTCTCGACGGATCTCAAGAGTGATTTCCTCACCATCAAAGCCGCTGCGCAGATGATGATGAGAAAGAAGAAAGGCTCCATCATCAATATCGCATCCGTAGTCGGCATCATGGGCAATATCGGCCAGGCGAACTACGCAGCTGCAAAAGCAGGTGTCATCGGCCTCACCAAGGCCTGCGCCAAGGAGCTCGCTGCTAGAAATATCCGCGTCAATGCAGTCGCACCGGGCTTCATCGCGACTGACATGACCGATGCCATCCCGGAAAAGAATAAAGAAGCCATGCTGACAGCTATCCCGCTCGGACGCATGGGTCTTGCCGAAGACGTCGCCAAAGCTGTCTCCTTCCTGGCTTCCGATGATGCAAGTTATATCACCGGACAGGTTTTAAAGGTGGACGGCGGAATGGTTATGTAATATAATCAGTAGGGTACAATATAAGGAGACGTCTGTCTTCTATGAGAAAGGTGGTGAAATGAGTAATGAGCACTTTTGACAGAGTAAAGAAGATCGTTGTTGACCAGCTGGGCGTTAGCGAAGCCGATGTCACCATCGACTCCACTTTCATCGATGACCTCGGCGCTGATTCCCTGGATATCGTTGAACTGATCATGGCATTTGAAGAAGAATTCGACATCGAAATCCCGGATGATGCTGCTGAAAAGATCAAGACCGTAAAGAACGCTGTAGACTACATCGACAGCCAGATGTAATGCGCATTCGCATTTCAACATCATATTGGAAGCCGGAGGGATATCCCCTCCGGCATGCCATATGACTTCCTTTGGGGGAGAATATTTCAAAAAAGCGAATGACCGTCGTGGTTCGTTTTTTTGAGGTTTTGTCCATGCGTGATGGATTTGAAACAGGCGGAGTCTTGCCTTTTCAAGTCCTATAATTTTTGGCTTAAAAACCTAACATGCGATAAAGAATGTTTGAAAGAAGTTTATAAGAGAGGTGCCCTTTTTATGGAAAGAAGAAGAGTAGTAGTGACTGGCATGGGTGTGGTTTCCCCCGTCGGTATCGGTGTCGATGCATTTTGGGATGCCCTTTTGGCGGGCAAATCCGGTGTAACACCGATCACTGAATTTGATGCGACGGATTTCCCGGTCAAGATCGCAGGCGAAGTCAAAGATTTCGACCCTGTCAAATATGTGGGCGACAAGAAGACCGTCCGTCACATGGATAGAAATGCCCAGTTCGCTGTCGCTGCAGCGAAAATGGCCATCGAAGATGCAAAGCTCGATATGAGCGCAGAAGATCCGAACCGCGTCGGCACCATCATCGGTACCGGCATCGGCGGGATCAAGACCATGGAAGATACCGTGGAACGCATCGAAAAACGCGGCCCGGGAAAGGTGAATCCATTCGCAGTCCCGATGATGATCGCGAACATGGCCTCCGGCATGGTTTCCATCACCTTCGGTCTGCAGGGACCGGTCCTGACCGACGTCACCGCCTGCGCTTCCGGTAACAATGCCCTTGGCAGAGCGACCCGCATGATCCAGTGGGGGGATGCGGATGTGATGTTTGCCGGCGGCACCGAAGCGGCTGTCGCAAAGACACCGATGGCTGGCTTTGCTGCCATGCATGCGCTCTCTTCCCGCGAATGCCCGCCGGAAGAAGCCTCCTGCCCCTTTGATGTACGTCGTGACGGATTCGTCCTCGGCGAAGGCAGCGGCGTCCTCATTCTTGAAGAACTCGAACACGCGAAGAAGAGAGGCGCGCACATTTATGCAGAAGTCATCGGCTATGGTACGAATGGCGATGCCTACCACATCACCGCTCCGCGTCCGGGCGGCGAACTCGCAGCCCGCTGCATGAAGAATGCCATCGCGGATGCGGGGATTTCTCCGGAAGATATCGACTACATCAATGCACACGGCACCTCCACCGGTCTCAATGATAAGAATGAAACCAAGGCGATCAAAGAAGTCCTCGGTCAGCATGCCTATGACATCGTCGTGAACTCCACCAAGTCCATGACCGGCCATCTTCTGGGTGCTGCCGGTGCGATCGAAGCTGTCGTCTGCGTACTCTCTATCATGAATAACAAAGTCCATCAGACACTGAACCTTCAGACTCCGGATCCGGAATGCGACCTTCACTACGCCGCTGAAGGCCCGGAAGACCGTAAAGTCGATGTGACCATGTCCAATGCGTTCGGCTTTGGCGGACACAATGCCGTTGTCATTATGAGGCGCTATGAAGAATGAGACATGCTGAAATGAGAAGAAGAAACCGTATGGCAGAAATTGAAAAGTTTGCTGCGGAAAATGAAATTCCCGTGCAGAATGCACAACTTCTCAATACAGCACTCACCCATACCTCGTATGCGAATGAACATAAAAATGAAGTCATCCATGATAATGAACGGCTGGAATTCTTAGGCGATGCCATCCTGGATCTGGTCATCGGGGAATACCTTTTCCTGCGTTTCCCCAGCTGGCCGGAAGGGGAACTGACCCGTGCGAAGGCGAGCGTCGTTTGCAAGCCTTCCTGCGCTGAATGCGCGGCAAAATTCCACGTGGGCGACTACATGCGTCTTGGCCGCGGAGAAGAAATGTCCGGCGGCCGAAGCCGAATCTCGATCTTAGGCGATGCCTTCGAAGCGGTCATCGGTGCGATCTATCTCGATAACAACTATGAAGTGGCATCCCGCTTCATCCTGGGTCACATGAAGAAATTTCTCGATCTGATCGATCAGGGAGACTATGACCATGACTACAAGTCTGACCTGCAGGAAATGGTGCAGAAGCACGGAGATGTGAATATCTCCTATGTCGTCACCAAGGACGAAGGCCCGGCTCACGACAAGACCATCTGGATGGAAATCCACATCAATGGCAAAGTTATGGGCGAGAGCATCGGAAAGAATAAAAAAGAAGCAGCCCAGCGGGCTGCGAAAGAAGCCATCCGAAGAATCAAGCTTGGCGAAACCGTGTGATAGAAAAAGCTGCCCAAAGGCAGCTTTTTTTGGCGTGCTCTGCAAGGAAGAAGAAATCCGCGCCGGACGGTTTGAGGGGGGACATAAAGTTTGAAAGCAGGTATTAGATGATTCAAGTGACTAAGAGACTAGGAGACATCGGACTCCCGTATCGTCATTTCGAGCGCAAGCGAGAAATCTTTGTCATTCGCGGCCTAAGACTCACGCTTTCCCCACATGTGTCGCGCACTTCTCTGCATTTCTCATCTGTCTTTCATACCGCCTGTGCCCTATTCGCCCCTACGGGGCACCTTCCCCTAGAGGGGAAGGCTATTAAGTTTTAAGGAAATCGTTAGCTACGTAACGTCTTGCTTCCCCCTTCAGGGGAAGTGCCGAAGGCAATATGTGCAAGCGAACTGGATTTTTAGGAGCGCAGCGACGCTAAAATCCAGTGAGACGCCATTTCGAGAAAAGCGAGATGGGGCATGCCAGCGGTATAGCGTGCTATGTTGAATAGTCCGATGCTATCGATATTCCAACACTTTCATGCAATACCGCTACGTAGCCCCCTCTCCCCATCGGGGATCTCCCCCGATGGGGAGCTAAGAACGTTCTGCCGCTTAACTTAATAGCATTCCCCGCAAGGGGGGCTGACGATACGAGGGAAACCTGCCATCGCAAACCTTCGGGCATCGCCCCATAAATATTCGCGGCGCTTCTATTATTTTATGCGCCGCACCTGAACCCTAAACCCTGAACCCTCAAACCATTACCCCCGTTTTTCCGGAAGAAATCGAAAATATCCTTGACATTCCCCTAGGTGAATGCTATTCTAATATCGTAAGTTAGCACTCGGAGATAATGAGTGCTAATAAATTCAGGTGATACATATGGCACGTAGAATCAATCAAGAAAGCACCGGACATGGTGTGAATGAACTGAATGAAAGAAAACGGCGCGTCCTATGGGCGGTGGTGCAGGACTATGCAGACACGGCCGAGCCTGTCGGTTCGCGCACGATCGCACGGAAGTATGACCTGGGCGTATCGAGCGCGACGATCCGAAATGAGATGCAGGACTTAGAGGATGAAGGCTACCTTGAGCAGCCGCATACCTCCGCGGGTCGCATCCCTTCGATCAAAGGATACCGTTTTTATGTGGACTGGCTGATGCAGCCCGCTCCGGTTTCTTCGGAAGAGGAGCATATGATCGACCACATGCTGATGGATCATGTGAACCGTCAGGAAGAAATCTTCCGGAACATGGCGAAAGCCGTCGCGATGCTGACGCATACGCTTTCCGTCGCGGCTTCTGCGGGACAGAAGAAGAAATTCAACTATGTTCGTTTCCTTCCGCTCGATGGCAGTCGGGCGATCCTCCTTGTCGTGACGGATCAGGGCGATGTGTCGAATGCGGTGGTGGATATTCCGAAAGGCTTCTCCTTCGATGAGATGCAGCTCCTCGCGGATAAGCTGAATCATTTCCTGCATGGCAGGGAGATCGACCATACGGACGAAGAGATGATCCTCTCTTTCCAGAGAGAGGTAGAGAAGGATCTGACACCGTATCTGTCGGTTTTCCAAGCACTGCAGAAAGCGGTGAGCCCGCAGAAAGAGGTCTACGCCGGCGGGGCTTCGCAGCTGATCGAGCAGCCGGAGTTTAAAAATGTAGAAAAGATGCAGGATATACTGAATCTCTTAGAGCAGAGAGACATGCTCGAAAGCATGCTTCTTTCCTCTTCCGATCAGCCTATCGCCGTGCATATCGGGACAGAGAATCCGATGAAGTCGCTCTCGGATCTGTCCGTTGTCAGAGCGCAGTTTACCTCCGGCGGCCGGGTCATCGGCTCCGTGGCTGTCTTAGGACCGACACGGATGCAGTACAGCCGCATCGTCGGCATGATGCGCTTCATGCAGCAGCGACTGGATCTGTTATTAAAAGGGAAAACATAGGAGGCTCCTGGATGAAAGAAGATAAGAAGAAAGTCGACGTCGAAGAACCGATGAAAGAAACCGAAGCCAAAGAAGAAAAGAAACCGTCTCCCGTAGATGACCTGATGGATCAGCTGGGAGAGGCGAAGAAAGCGGCAGAAGAAGCCAAGAGCAAGGCGGAGGCAGCAGAGTCCAAGCTGGCTACGGCTCTTTCCCAGTATGTCAGACTGCAGGCGGATTTTGATAATTTCCGCCGTCGCACCAGAGAAGCGGAAGCGAAAGCTGCGGATACCCATACCGCAGAGACGCTGAAAGCATTCCTGCCGGTGCTGGATAATTTCGAGCTGGCGCTTGCGCATATGAAAAAAGATGAAGGCGGCGCGGCGTATGTACAGGGCTTCGAGCTCCTGCAGAAACAGTTCGTCAAGATCATGGAAGGCTTCGGCGTGAAGGAAATCGAAGCGCTGGGGAAACCTTTTGACCCGCATTTCCATGAAGCTGTCATGATGACCCCAGCCGATGACAAGGACGATGAAACCGTCGCCATGGTCTTCCAAAAGGGATACATGTACAAAGACAGCGTGCTCCGCGTAGCGAAGGTGCAGGTCGTACATAACGGCTAATCAATGGGACGCTTTGCGATTCCATTTCTCTATATAGCATTTTGTGAGTACAAATAGTAAGTACAATAGAAAGAAAGGGGACATTTCAAATGTCAAAAGTTATTGGTATCGATCTGGGGACTACAAACTCTGTTGTTGCCGTCATGGAAGGCGGCGAGCCTGTCGTCATTCCGAATGCGGAAGGTTCTCGTCTGACCCCGTCTGTCGTCGGCTTCTCCAAGACCGGTGAACGCCTCGTCGGCCAGCTGGCAAAACGCCAGGCGGTATCGAACCCGCATCGCACCATCGTTTCCATCAAACGTCACATGGGTAGCGACTACAAAGTCACCATCGATGACAAATCCTATACCCCGCAGGAAATCTCCGCGATGATCCTGCAGAAGCTGAAGGTTGATGCAGAAGCCTATCTCGGCGAAAAAGTCACCGACGCAGTCATTACCTGCCCGGCTTATTTCACCGATGCACAGCGTCAGGCGACCAAGGATGCCGGCAAGATCGCAGGGCTGAATGTCCTTCGTATCATCAACGAACCGACCGCATCCTCGCTGGCTTACGGCCTCGATAAGATCAAAGACGGCAAAGAACATCGCTTCCTCGTCTACGATCTCGGCGGCGGTACTTTCGATGTATCCATCCTGAACCTCGCTGACGGTGTCTTTGAAGTCGAAGCGTCGAACGGCAACGGTCATCTCGGCGGCGACGATTTCGATGCCCGCGTCATGGACTGGATCGCTGAAAAATTCAAAGCACAGAACGGCTTCGAACTGAAACGTGACCCGATGACGAACCAGAGACTGAAGGAAGCAGGCGAAAAAGCGAAGATCGAGTTGTCCTCCGTCATGAGCACGGATATCAACCTGCCATTCATCACCATAGACTCCAATGGTCAGCCGGTTCACTTCGATGCGACCCTGACCCGCGCAGAATTTGACAGAATCACCGAAGACCTCGTACAGGCGACGGTAGAACCGATCGACCTTGCGATGAAGGATGCAGGCCTTTCCGTCGGCGATATCGATAAAGTCCTTCTGGTTGGCGGCTCTTCCCGTATCCCGGCAGTACAGACACTCATCAAGAATAAATTCGGCAAGGAACCGTCCAAGGGCGTGAACCCGGATGAATCCGTCGCTGTCGGTGCTGCCATCCAGGCCGGCGTCCTCAAAGGCGAAGTCAAAGACGTCCTTCTCCTCGATGTCACCCCGCTGTCCCTCGGTATCGAAACTCTGGGCGGTGTCTTCACGACCATGATCAAGAGAAATACCACCATCCCGACCTCCAAGTCTCAGGTATTCTCCACCGCAGCAGATAACCAGCCGTCTGTAGACATCCATGTCCTCCAGGGTGAACGTCCGATGGCAGCTGACAACAAGACCCTCGGCCGCTTCGAGCTCTCCGACATCCCGCCGGCTCCACGGGGCGTACCGCAGATTCAGGTCACCTTCGACATCGATGCGAACGGCATCGTCCACGTTTCTGCAAAAGACCTCGGCACCGGCAAGGAACAGAAGATCGATATCACCTCTTCCACCGGCCTCTCTGATGAAGAAATCCAGAAGATGCAGGACGACGCAAAGGCGCATGAAGAAGAAGATAAGAAGCGTAAGGAAGGCATCGAAGCCAAGAACAATGCAGAAGCGCTGATTTATCAGGCAGAAAAGACGGTCAAAGAACTGGGCGACAAAGCAGATGCTGCCAAAGTCAAAGAAGTCAATGACGCCATCGCTGCCCTGAAAGAAAGCCTCAAAGGCGATGACACCGCGAAGATCAAAGCCGATGCGGAAGCACTCACCAAGCCGCTGCATGAACTCACCGAAAAACTGTACCAGCAGGCACAGCAGGCGCAGCAGCAGGCAGGCGCTCAGCAGGGCCCGCAGCAGGGACCTCAGGCAGGTGCCAAGAAAGCCGATGACAATGTAGTCGATGCCGATTACAAGGTCGTAGACGACGACAAGAAATAATTGATCTCCTGCAAGGGGATCATCATAGAGAAACTCAGAAGGTTCTGAAGGTTCTACGGATTTCCAGAAAACGGGAAGAGAGCGGAGCCTTCAGGACCTTTTGAGGCATTTCTAAGGAAACACTGATTCAATCGTTGTCAGATTTTACTCTTGAATTTTTATGCATAGCGAGGAATCACCTGACGCGAATAGCGAGCTATGTAAGGAAGGTTATGACGAAGCTATGTATAAAAATTTTTGTAAAATCTGACTCTGCGATTTAATCAGCGTTTCCCTAATTTCTTTGAGGATAGAAAAGAATGGCAGACAGCAGAGATTACTATGACGTGCTGGGCGTCAATAAAAGCGCCTCAGACGATGAGATCAAGAAAGCATATCGCCGGCTGGCACGCAAGTACCATCCGGATCTGAATAAAGACAATCCAAAAGCCGCGGAAGAAAAATTCAAGGAAGTCAATGAAGCCTACCACGTCCTCTCCGATGCGGACAAGAGAGCGCAGTACGACCAGCTCGGACACGATGCTTTCACGCAGGCGGCCAGCGGCGGCGGCGCGGGCTACGGCGGCTTCGGACAGGGAGGCTTTGGCGGTTTCGGCGGTCAGGGTGGCTTTGGCGGCTTCGACATGGGCGACATCTTCGACATGTTCACCGGCGGCGGACGCAGACGGAGCAATGGTCCGGAGCAGGGCGCTGACCTCCGCTATGATATGGAGATCACCCTTCGCGAAGCAGCGACCGGTATCAAGAAGAAATTCACCGTACCGAAGAATGACACCTGTAGCCACTGCCACGGCACCGGCGCCGAGCCAGGCTCCTCCATCGAGACCTGCCCCGACTGTCACGGCACCGGCCAGCAGCGTGTGGTACGGAATGGGCCTTTCGGACAGATGGTGAATATCATCACCTGCCAGCACTGTCAGGGCAGCGGCAAGATCATCAAAAACAAATGCTCCGAATGCCGCGGCACCGGCACGATCCGCGTGAAAAAGACCATCGAAGTGAATATCCCTGCCGGTGCTGATACCGGCGTGCGTATGCGCGTCTCCGGTGAGGGCGAACCCGGCAAGCGCGGCGGCCCCAAGGGGGATCTCTACGTATACATCTACGTCAAAGACGATCCGGACTTCGAGCGTGACGGGGACGATCTCTACAAGAGCGTAGACATCACCTTCCCGGTCGCCGCTCTTGGCAGCACCATCAAGGTCAAGACCCTTGACAAAGAAGTCGAGCTCAAGATCCCCGCCGGCACGCAGAGCGGTACCCGCTTCCGCATCATCGGTGAAGGCATGCCGCACCTCCAGTCCAGCCGGAAGGGCAATCTGTACGTGGAAGTCAAAGTCACCGTACCAAAGCGCCTGAAGGAAGAGCAGAAAGAAGCCCTCCTGAACTACGCCCACCTCATGGGAGAGGACTGCGCGCAGTACAAAGGAAAGAGCTCCTGGCTTGATAAGATCATCGATAAATTCAAATAAGACACTTGAAACCGCTTGGCGGATGGATTCCATTCGCCAAGCGGTTTTTTTATGAAATGGACGCGTTTCCATGTCCTCCTTTTGCCGATCCATACCTGACTGTAGGAGACGCCATAGCTCGAAAAGGAAAGTGCCTGATATAGGGAGATGACTGTGAAAATGCCGGGTCTGCACTCGACATTTTCACAGTCTTTTTATTCAGGAGCATGAAGTATCCAGTACCATAGAAAATGAAACTTATCCGGTGCGGGAGCTGTTTTCCCGGTCGGAAAAAGGGAGGGAAACGTCATGGGAAATTTATATGGATATATCCGCGTCAGCACCAGAGAACAGAATGAGGACAGGCAGATTCTTGCACTGAAAGAACTTTCTATCCCGGGGAAACATTTGTTTGTTGATAAGCAATCCGGTAAGGATTTTGAACGTCCTCAGTACCGGAAAATGGTACGGAAACTAAAAAAAGACGACCTGCTCTATATCAAGAGCATCGACCGTCTGGGGCGTAACTATTCTGAAATTCTGGAGCAATGGCGGATACTGACCAAGGAAAAAGGAATTGACATCGTGGTGCTGGATATGCCTTTACTGGATACCCGTCGGGGCAAAGACCTGCTAGGGACATTCCTCAGCGATATTGTGCTGCAGGTATTGTCCTTTGTGGCAGAAAACGAGCGAAACAATATCCGACAGCGCCAAGCAGAAGGAATTGCCGCAGCTAAAGCCAGAGGTGTCCGCTTTGGTCGCCCACCAAAGCCTTTACCGGAAAATTTCCATCACCTATACCAACAATGGAAAAATGGAAAAATTACCGGCACAGCTGCTGCAAAGCTATGTGGCATGCCACTTTCTACCTTCCGCTATCGTGCAGAGATTTACGAAAAAGCCAAATTATTGTAAGCAGGTGTTTTTACAGGAATGTGTACCTTTCTGTAAAATGTTTGCTTTTTAGCTATAAGAAAATGATACCACAGAACACTGGCTTTTTCCATATAAAATCTGTGAATAAAAGTCTTTTTGCCATTTCTCAAACACCTAAAAATACACCTGCGAAAAGGTACACCATCTTGTAGGTGGTTACCTTTCTGTCAGCGCATGGATATATGAGGTGTAAAGAAATGGCAGAACGACAGGTCAAGTCAAAGCAGCGTGTGACAGATCACGGCGAGGTATTTACTGCCGAGCGTGAAGTAAAAGCCATGTGCGACCTTGTAAAACAGGAAACAGAACGAATAGAAAGCCGATTTTTAGAGCCTGCCTGCGGAAATGGGAATTTTCTTGTGGAAGTTCTTCGCCGGAAGCTGGCAGTGGTAAAAAGTCGTTACAGGAAAAGCCCCTTTGATTATGAACGGTACTCCGTACTGGCAATGACCAGTCTGTACGGAGTTGACATTTTGGAGGATAACGCAGAGGAATGCCGTCAGCGGCTGTTTGACATCTGGGACAAGGAATATACCGCCAATGCCAAAGCCCAGGCAAACGAACAGTGCCGGGAGGCGGTACGGTTTATCCTGCGCAAGAACATTCTGTGCGGAGATGCGCTCACCATGCTCCAATCAGACGGTTCCCCTATTGTTTTTGCAGAGTGGAGCCTTGTTACAGGCAATCAGATGAAGCGCCGTGATTTTGCACTGGATGAGCTTCTGAACGGACACGAGGAGGAGATGAATATTTTCATGATCGGCTGGGAGTATGACGAAGAAGTTCAGGCATTTATCCCACCGCCCATCAAGGAATATCCGTTGACCGATTACAGGAGGGTGCAGGATTATGAGTGATTTTTATAGCAGCATGTATAACCCGGATGTGCTCACATGTCTGGCGAATCTGTCCAACGATGAGGTATTCACACCGCCGGAGGTGGCAAACCGGATGCTGGATATGCTGCCGGAAGAACTGTGGCATGACAGCAGCGCCACATTTCTCGACCCGGCCTGCAAGTCCGGGGTGTTCCTGCGGGAAATTGCCAAACGGCTGATTGAGGGCTTACAAGAGGAAATCCCGGATTTGCAGGAACGCATCGACCACATTTTTCACAAGCAGCTGTATGGCATTGCCATCACGGAATTAACCAGCCTTCTCTCCCGAAGAAGTGTGTATTGTTCCAAGTATCCCAACAGCAAGTATTCCATCACGCATTTTGAGGACACCAGCGGCAATATCCGATACAAGCGGATCCCGCACCGCTGGCAGAACGGCAAGTGCCTGTTCTGCGGTGCCTCTGAAAGTGAATACGAGCGAGGGGATGAGCTGGAAACCCACGCTTATGAGTGGATACATACGATCAACCCGGAGGAGATATTTAAGATGAAATTTGATGTCATAATCGGCAATCCGCCGTATCAGTTGAGTGATGGCGGTGCACAAGCAAGTGCTATTCCAATTTATCACAGATTTATCGAGCAAGCAAAAAAACTCAAGCCTCGTTATTTAACTATGATTACTCCGTCCAGATGGTTTGCAGGTGGCCGAGGACTTGATAGTTTCAGAAACACCATGTTGCACGACAGTCGGATAAAAGTAATTTGTGATTACCCTGATGCTTCAGATTGCTTTCCGGGTGTAGAAATTAAGGGTGGCGTTAATTACTTCTTGTGGGATAGAGACTATTCTGGAAATTGTACAATCAACACATATGAACGAGGTAAAATAACATCCACTGCTACGAGACCTATGTTAGAGAATGGATGTGATATATTTATTAGAAACAATAATCTTGTGGCAATATATAAAAAAGTACGTGAAAAAGGCGAAACATCATTTATGTCGATAGTTTCTTCAATGAGACCTTTCGGCTTACGAGGAGACTTCTTTAAAAACTCCGAAAAATATAATTTGCCAAGTGTAAGGGATGTATATAAAGAAGGAGATATTATTATTCATGGCTTAGAAAAAAACAAAAGAGTCCAAAAATATGTTTCCGCTACTTATCCTTTTCCCAAGAGAGAATATATAGCAAAATATAAAATGTTTATGTCTCGAAATCAAGGGACAGGCATGTTAGGAGAAACTTTTTCTACCCCAATTTTTGCAGGGCCAAATGAAGCTTGTACAGAAACATTTCTGGTTATTGGACTATTTGAAGCAGAACAAGAAATGATGAATTGTTGGTCATATATGACGACCAAGTTTTTCAGAACGATGGTGGGAGTAAGAAAAGTTGATCAAAGCATGTCGCAGAGTGTATATTCATATGTTCCTATGCAAGACTTCTCCAAACCGTGGACAGATGAAGAACTCTACGAGAAATACGACTTAACAGACGAAGAAATTGCTTTCATCGAAAGCATGATTCGACCGATGGATTTCGATAAAGAGGAGCAGAACTAAATGGAATTTGAATTTGTAAAAGAATGGATTGACCGAGGAGACAAAGAAGAAAATTATATATTCAAATTTTTTTGCTATTTCGTTGCTTTCAATTGGCTATACAATCAAGAAACAGACGAGAATAAAGAATATGAACGTGTAAAGGCGTATGTAGAAAAAAAGATTTCTAAGTGGGATGACTATCATCCTTTCTTATCCTTGAATCAAGAATGGAAATGGCCGGTAAGAGATGATAAAAAAGGAAATGTTAAAAGCTATATAAAAAATGAAGAAGACGATACAGTAAAATTGTTTTTGCAGATTTATCAAGTTCGATGCAATCTTTTTCATGGCTCAAAAAGTATGAGGACTGATAGAAATAAAGTACTGGTGGAAGATAGCTGTAAAATACTCCATGATTTTTTGATGCGGATAATTAATGATGGTTTGGAAGGTGACTATTGTGCCGACTGATTTTTTCCCACAACGTCCCAATGCTCACCCGATGATATACGCCTACGAGGACACCAACCCACAGTATCAAGGGCTTCTAAAGGTGGGGTATACCGCCATCGATGTGGACAAGCGTGTGGCCCAGCAGTACCCCACCAAACGACCGGATGGCAGCGTTCCTTACCGCATTGTCTACCGGGAAAGTGCCATGTATCCGGACGGTTCCTCGTTCACGGACCATGATGTTCATCGTGCCCTGAAGCGCAAGCAGATTGCCGGCATGGGCGGCGAATGGTTTCGCTGTACCGTAGACGATGTGCGGGCGGCGGTGCTGGCCGTTAAAAACCATACTGCCAATGTGGAGAACCGGGTCAACAGCTTCACCATGCGCCCGGAACAGCAGGAAGCCGTGGACAAAACCGCCGCTTATTTTCAGAGTGCTTATGAGGAGGACTCTACACGCTACCCCAAGTTTTTGTGGAACTGCAAAATGCGCTTCGGCAAAACCTTTGCGTCCTATCAGCTTGCAAAGAAAATGGGATTCAAGAGGATTCTGATTCTGACCTTCAAACCTGCTGTGGTCAGTGCGTGGCAGGAGGACTTGAACAGCCATATTGATTTTGAGGGCTGGCAATTTATCAGCCGCAACACAGAGCTGACCTATGAAACGGCGGACAAGTCTCGTCCCATTGTCTGCTTTGGCTCTTTTCAGGACTATCTGGGAGTGAATAGGGAAACCGGTGGCATCAAGGCAAAAAACGAGTGGGTACATTCCACCAACTGGGATTTGGTGATCTTTGACGAGTACCACTTCGGAGCATGGAAAGATACCGCCAAAAAGCTGTTTGAGCAGGAGGACGAGGACAGCTACGACAGTGAGGATATGGATACGTATGACCGTGGCAACGCCTACGATGAAACGTTCCTCCCCATCACAACCATGTATTATCTCTATCTGTCCGGTACGCCGTTTCGGGCGCTGAATTCCGGCGAATTTATCGAGGATCAGATTTACAACTGGACATACTCGGATGAACAGCGGGCAAAGGAAAATTGGCAGGGTGATGGAAATCCCTATGCAGCACTGCCTCGCATGGTGATGATGACTTACCGCATCCCAGACAGTATCCGTCAGATCGCCATGCAGGGCGAGTTCAACGAGTTTGACCTGAATGTCTTTTTCTCTGCCAAAGGCAAAGGGGCGGAGGCTTCCTTTGTCTATGAAAATGAGGTGCAGAAGTGGTTGGATCTCATTCGGGGTGCTTATCTGGAAACCAGTGTGGATGATTTGAAACTGGGTGCTAAGAAACCCGCCATGCCGTATGCCGATGTACGTCTGCTGAATGTCTTGCAGCATACACTTTGGTTTCTCCCCAATGTAGCTTCCTGCTGTGCGATGAAAAATCTGCTGATGCAGAAGCAGAATGCGTTCTATCATGATTACACCATCAATGTCTGTGCAGGGACGAGTGCCGGAATCGGTGCAGCGGCTCTGGAGCCGGTGCAAAAATCCATGCGTGACCCATTGGAAAGCAAGACCATCACCCTCTCCTGCGGTAAACTGACAACGGGCGTTACAGTCAAGCCATGGACAGGCATTTTTATGCTGCGCAATCTGTCCAGCCCGGAAACCTATTTCCAGGCGGCGTTTCGTGTGCAAAGCCCGTGGGAAATCACAACGGACGGCGGCAAAAAAGAAATCGTCAAAAAGGAATGCTATGTGTTTGACTTTGCTCTTGACCGAGCGCTCAAACAGATTTCCGATTACAGCTGCCGCTTGAACATTGACGAAGGCAACCCGGAAAAGAAGGTAGCGGAGTTTATCAATTTCCTTCCGGTCATCGCTTACGATGGCAGCACCATGCGGCAGATTGATGCGGGCGAGGTACTGGACATCGCTATGGCAGGTACATCTGCCACCCTGCTTGCCAAACGTTGGGAAAGTGCACTGCTTGTCAATGTGGATAACGATACTCTTTCCCGTTTGATGGCTACTCCGGCGGCGATGGAAGCTCTGATGAAAATCGAAGGGTTCCGCAGTCTGAACAAGGATATACAGACCATTATCAACAAGTCCGAAGCTGTAAAAAAGACAAAAAAAGAGGGCACAGAAAAACTCACGCCAAAAGAGAAAAAAGAGCTGAGCGAGGAAGAAAAAGAGTACAAATCCAAACGCAAACAGATTCAGGAGAAGCTGATTAAGTTTGCTACCCGTATTCCAGTTTTTATGTACCTGACCGATTATAGGGAACGATGCCTGAAGGATGTTATTACACAGCTGGAACCAAGGCTTTTCAAGAAAGTAACGGGTCTGGATGTCAAAGATTTTGAGTTGCTGGTATCTCTCGGTGTGTTTAACGATTCGCTGATGAACGATGCTGTTTACAAGTTCAAGAGATACGAAGATGCCAGTTTGAGCTACACAGGCATTGACCGGCATGAAGGTGAAAACCGTGGCGGTTGGGATACGGTTATCTCGGATGCTGACTATAACAGTATGTTCGCTCTGCAACAGACTTCGATGGAAGCACCGATTCCTTCTGCGGATGATTTGCCGGAAAAACCGTTTCTGGATTTTGCGGAAGCTGTCCGAGATATGGATCAGCCCAAAAAGAAGCTGCAAGCCGCAGAAAAACCGGCTGCGTATCGGCGGCATTTAGAAAAGCCGCGCTGCACCTCGCCAGTGCCAAAACCGGCAGAACCTGCACTACACACGCAGGTGGATTTGTCCCGTGTTGTGGTTGGCGGTCAGCTTCGGCATAAAGCATTCGGCATGGGGACGGTAAAAGAAATCCGAGGCGGCTTGATGATTGTACGGTTTGGAGAAACGGAGAAAAAGTTTCAGTTCCCTGGTGCATTGCTGCAAGGCTTCCTGAGCCTGCCGGAATGATGCAACCATAAAACCACGCTATAAAAATGAATGCAAAGAACCGATGTGTTTTTCGTAAAAGAGAGATGCATCGGTTTTTCTTTTTGAAGAAAGCGACTAAGGAGACTTCTTCTTTCTCTGTGCATGAAATTTTTGCACCATCGTTCGTCGCATGATACAATAGAATGTGAGTTTTTAGGATAATTTTCAAGGAGCGAGTGATGACGGATTTCCTACCTCATGTCTATGGACAGGAAAAAGTGAAGAAGGAGTGGAAGCGGCTTCTTGAGGAGAGGCGGCTGCCGCATACGCTGATCCTGTATGGTGATGAGGGTCTCGGGAAGACGACGGCTGCTTTTGACCTTGCGGGCGAGCTGACGGGGAAGTCGGGAAAGCTCTGGGAGGAGATCCGTCTCTGGCAGCGGGAGTCTTCCGGCAAGGAGCCGGTCGTGACCTTTGCGGATCATCAGGTCTGGTATCTTCGTCCGATGGGGATGGAGCTCAAGATCGAGCAGTTCCGCCTGTTTTTGGACGCGATGGCAACATTCGATGAGACGGTGCATGTGTGTATCATTGACGAAGCGCAGACGATGATGGATCCGGTGGCAAATTCGCTCCTGAAGACCCTGGAGGAGCCGGAGGGAAATATCCATTTCATCCTCATCACGCATGATCTTCACGCGCTGCTTCCGACCATCATTTCGCGCGGCGAGCGGTTTGCCTTCCTGCCTCTTTCGGAGGGGGAGTATCTTTCGCTCATGGCTTCGGATCCGAAGAAGTATCATTTCCCGAAGGGAATGGATGCGAAGGTGCTCTTCCAGCTTTCGGAAGGAAATCCGGGGATCACGCTGGAGGTCTGTGATGAAAAGGGAGAGGCAGAGCCGCAGTCGGCGATGGATTTCTGGAATATCCTGACGCATGATGCGATGCCTTTTGCGACGCTTTCCGCCAAGGAGCTGGGGGAGAGGAAGGATTTCCTGCGGCGGCTTCGCTGGATCCGTCTGGTGGGGCGCGATATCATGGTGATCGCAGAGACAGGGGATGCTTCTCTTTCCCGCTGCGGGTCGGTCGCGGGACGTGAGGCTTCTCTCGCTTCTTTCTGGGACCGCGGCCGGGGCGAGGAAGCGATGGGCGTGCTGCAGACGGCAGAAACGGCGGTTTCCCGCTATATCAACAGTAAAAATGTATGGGATTATATTCTCATCAGTTTGGAACGTATACAGAAAGGCAGCCAGAAATGGAGCAGATCGTAGGTGTCCGGTTCAAGCCGGCAGGGAAAATATATTATTTCGATGGCAATGGTCTGGAGCTTCACTTGGATGACGGGGTCATCGTGGAGACGTCGCGCGGGCTGGAGTATGGCTATGTGGTGACGATGCCGGCTGAGGCGGAGAAGGATGAGGAGAATCCGATGAAGCCGGTCATCCGCAGGGCGACGATCAAGGATATGGCGCAGCTGGAGCGGAATAAGGCGAGGGAGAAATCGGCTTTCGATATCTGCCTCCAGAAAATCGAGAAGTTCAAGGTGCCGATGAAGCTCTTGCGGGCAGAGTATACGTTTGATAGAAATAAGATCGTTTTCTTCTTCACCTCGGATGGGCGTGTCGATTTCAGAGAGCTGGTGAAGGAGCTGGCGGCGGTCTTCCATACGCGCATCGAGCTTCGCCAGGTGGGCGTGCGTGATGAGGCGAAGCAGGTCTCGGGGATCGGCTCGTGCGGACGGCCGCTGTGCTGTGCGACATTCCTCGGAGATTTCGCTCCTGTGTCGATCAAGATGGCGAAGAATCAGGGATTGTCGCTGAATCCGACGAAGATTTCCGGCGTCTGCGGGCGTCTTATGTGCTGCCTGCGCTATGAAAATGACCAGTACACGGGGGACAACAGCCACAGGAAGAAGTGCTGTGCGATGCAGCAGAAAGGAAAACAGTTCCGCGTCGGCATGAAGGTCATCACGGATGAAGGCATGGGACAGGTGCTGTATGTGAATGCACAGAAGCATACGGTCAAGGTGCAGCTTGATGGCCAGAAGACGAAGACGCTTTCCTGGGATGTGGTAGAGCAGGTGGAAAATGACTGAGTGGACGCTGAAAGATGGCGAGCGGCTCGACGATCTGGTGCGGGATGGCATGCGTCTCATCCAGAGGCCGGATCAGTTCTGCTTCTCGGTGGACTCCGTACTGCTCGCACACTATGTGAAGCCGAAGGCAAAGGATCGCATCGCAGACCTCGGGACGGGGACAGGCGTCATCTCTCTCCTCGTCTCGGCGCTGGGGGGAAGGGATATCACGGCCTTTGAGGTGAATCCCGTCATGGCGGATCTCGCGCGCCGCAACATAGCGGGAAATGGAAAAGAGGACCGGATCCATGTGGTCGAGTGCGATTACCGGAAGGTGAATGAAAGGTTTCCTTCCGGCTCTTTTTCGTTGGTGCTCGCAAATCCCCCGTATCGTGAAATGGGGACGGGCAAGATGAGCATGCTGGAGGGTGTCGCCAGTGCGAGCTATGAGGTGAATGCATCGCTCACAGACGTTTTCAAGACGGCGCAGTACCTTTTGAAATACGGCGGCCGTCTTGCGATGGTGCATCGCGCTGACCGCACAGCCGATCTCATATCCATTGGACGGATGTACCGCATGGAGCCGAAACGCATGCGGTTCATTTATGCCAGAAAAGGCCATACCGCAGTGCGTGTCCTGATCGAGTGGAAGTATGGGGGAAATCCGGAGCTCACCGTAGAGCCGCCGCTCCTCCTGCATAACCAAGACGGATCGTATACGGAAGAAGTGCTGGAAATATATGGGAAATAAGGACGACCGTAGGGCAGCTTTCTCAGAATTGTGCTTGGACTCCTGGTTCGAATTAGGAATTAGGAATTAGGAATGGTGATGGCGGCTTTGCCGCAGTATAAATAGTGCGTTTCCCTCAGCTATTCCAGGAGGATGTCGACGACGCTATGTATAAAAATCCATATGAAATCTGACAACGATTGAATCAGTGTTTCCCTAGCTACTCCGCTCGTCGCTGAATCATTAATTGAATGCCAGTGATCCTGAAAATGCAACACCAGTCACTAAAATATACAAACGAAAGGAGCCATTCCATGAGTGAAATCAATCCCGGCACCCTGTACTTGGTGCCGACACCGATCGGAAATCTGGAGGATATCACCGAAAGAGCGGTGGAGGTCCTGAAACAGGCGGACATCATCGCAGCGGAGGATACCCGCCATACCCGGATCCTGCTGGATCATCTGGGCATTGCGGGACGCGTCGTATCCTACCATGAACATAATAAAAAAGAAGCAGGGCCGAAACTCATCGAAAAACTGCTTGAGGGGCAGTCGGTCGCGCAGGTGAGCGATGCCGGGATGCCGGTCATTTCTGATCCCGGGGCAGATCTGGTGCGTCTGGCGCTTGCGGAAAATCTCCCCATCGTGCCGCTCCCGGGACCGAATGCTGCACTGACAGCTCTTGTGGCATCGGGCCTCGACGCCAGGCAGTTTGCTTTCATCGGATTCCTGCCGAAAATCACCGCGAAGCAGAAGAAGCTCCTGACGGATATGAGCCGCGTGCCTGTGACGCTCATTTTCTATGAAGCGCCGCATCGCTTGAAGGAAACGCTGGATACGCTCATCAAGTACCTTGGAGACAGAGAGGCCGTGACGGCGAGAGAGCTTACGAAGAAATTCGAAACCTTCCGGCGGGGGACGCTGAAAGAGCTCCGCGCCGAGCTGGATGAAAATGACCCCAGAGGGGAATACGTCATCCTCGTCGAAGGCTGGAATGAAGAGATGGCGGGGGAAGAAGAGGAAGAAGTCTCATGGCAGGAAGAGGCAGAGAAACTCGCTGAATCTATGCCGCAGAAAGAAGCCGCAAGAAAGATCGCGGCGAAGTTCCATATGGGCCGGAGAGAAGTGTATCAGTACTTGCTCAAAAATGGAGACTAGTGACTAGTGACTGGTGACTTGAATACCACTTTCGAGCATCGCCACTATTGAAACTCCGCGGCGCTTAGATCCTTCGACTCAGTTCTCCTGTTTCAGATAAGCCATTTTTAACATACGACGTTTTTCTCCGCTTAGGATGACGAAATGCGCTGCACCACAACCCTGAAGTTTGAAAGCAGGGATGAGTGGCTAGGGATTAGGGATTGGGGATTAGGAGTAACTGGTGACTAAATACACCTACGGGTATCATCATGATTTATACTCCGCGGCGCTTCTATATTTTTATGCGCCGCACCACCATTTCGCATTTCTCATTTCTAATTTCTCATTCAAACGAGGCTTTCAAACGCAATCAAGGGGCGGCACGCCCCGGGATTAACTCTGAACCCACAACCTTGAACCCTACAACTTTTATTTTCTTTCCATTTCTCTATATAAGCGGTATAATAAATTAAATATGCTTACAAAACGAAATCCTTTCGTTTGACCAATACAGGCAGGAGGAATTTGAATGAACGACAAACCGAAATACTATATTACCACGCCGATTTACTACCCCAGCGCGAAGCTGCACATCGGGCATACATACTGCACATCCATCGCCGACAGCATGGCTCGTTTCAAGCGTCTTGACGGCTATGATGTCTTTTTCCTGACCGGATCGGATGAGCACGGGCAGAAGATCGAGCAGAAGGCAGAGGAAGCCGGTGTCACGCCGATCGAATACACGGATAAGATCGTAGGCATGTTCCAGCAGCTGTGGAAGGAGCTCAATATTTCCAATGATGACTTCATCCGCACCACCCAGAAACGCCATGAAAAGGTCGTACAGATGCTCTTTCAGCGTTCCTATGACAAGGGCGATATTTACAAGGGCAAGTATGAAGGCTGGTACTGCGTGCCATGCGAATCCTTCTGGCCAGAAAATAAGCTGGATGAGAATCACATCTGTCCGGACTGCGGCCGTCCGCTGCAGAGAGTCAGTGAAGAAGCGTATTTCTTCAAAATGTCCAAGTATGCGGATCGCTGGATGAAATATGTGGAAGAGAATCCGGGCTTCATTCAGCCGGAATCCCGCCGCAATGAAATGATCCAGTTCGTCAAGAGCGGTCTCGAAGATCTCTGCGTCTCCCGCACGAGCTTCTCCTGGGGCATCAAAGTGCCGTTTGACCCGAAGCATGTCGTGTACGTCTGGTTTGATGCACTGGTCAACTACCTGACCGCGGCGGGTATCGTTGACGATCCGGAAAAATTCAAGAAGTTCTGGCCGGCAGACGTGCATCTGGTAGGCAAGGAAATCGTCCGTTTCCATACCATCATCTGGCCGATCATGCTGATGAGCCTTGGTATCGAGCTTCCGAAGATGGTGTACGGCCATGGCTGGCTCATCGTAGACGGAGAGAAGATGTCCAAGTCCAAGGGCAATGTCGTTGATCCGATCCCGCTCCTGCAGGAATTTGGATCTGATGCGATCCGCTACTACCTTCTGAATGATATCCAGCTCGGGCAGGATGGCAATTTCAGCCGCGATCGACTGATCGGCCGCATCAATTCCGACTTGTCGAATGACCTCGGGAATCTCCTGTACCGCTCCCTTTCCATGGTGGAAAAATACAGAAAGGGCGTCCTGACCAAGGGCGATGCTTCCTCTGATGAGACAGTGGCAGTCGCTTCGAAGGAAATCGAAGACAAAGCAGCCGAGACGCTCGCTGCATTCCGCGCCGGCATGAATGGCTGGAAGATCAATGATGCACTGAAAGCGGTATGGACCTTCGTCCGCGCGCTCAATAAATATGTCGATGTGACCATGCCATGGGCACTGGCTAAGGATGAGGCCAAGGCACCTCTTCTCGATGCTGTCCTTTATCATCTCTGTGAAGGCATGCGTTTCGTCTCTCTGATGGCAGAGCCGGTCATCCCGATCGCGTCCGAAAAGATCTGGAACCAGCTGGGGCTCACCGATTTTAAGGATGCGGACTACAAAGACCTCGTCTGGGGCGGCATTGCTGACGGCACCCATATCAATAAGGGCCCGCAGCTCTTCCCGCGCATTGAAATCGAAAAAGAGGAAGAAGCACCCGCACCGAAGAAGGCAGAGAAGAAACAGCCGAAGAAGGAAGCTAAGAAAGAAGAAAAGAAAGAAGCGATTTCCATCGATGATTTCTTCAAGACAGACCTTCGCGTCGCAGAAATCCTGACGGCTGAAAAGGTCGAAAAATCCAAGAAGCTCATCAAGATGACTGTATCTCTGGGAGATGGCGAGACGCGCACCGTCGTGAGCGGGATCTCCGAATACTACCAGCCGGAAGAACTCATCGGCAAGCACGTCATCTTTGTGTCGAACCTGAAATCGGCGAAACTCATGGGGATCGAGTCGCAGGGGATGATCCTCGCGGCGTCGAAAGACGGCAGTCTCAAGGTACCTTTCGTCGATATGCCTGCCGGCAGCCGGGTGAAATGATGGGGCTCTTCGATACCCACGCACACCTGTACGACAAAGCCTTTGACCGTGACCGGGAAGAGGTCATCCATCACATATTCGAGACGCTGGACTACGTGGTCATCCCTTCCGAAGACCTTGCAACCAGTGAAAAAGCGGTGGCTCTCGCAGAGAGCCACCCTTCTCTGTATGCAGCAGTCGGTATCCATCCGCAGGTGACAAAGGATGCGACGGAAGAGGCGCTTGCAGCCATTAGAACGCTTGCCTGTACGCATGACAAGGTGAAAGCGGTGGGGGAGATCGGGCTGGACTACTACTATCTCTACACGGATAAGGAAACACAGAAATACTGGTTTGCCCGCCAGATCGAGCTCGCCAAAGAGCTTGACCTTCCCATCCTCATCCATGACCGGGATGCCCACGGAGATACGCTCTCCATCCTGAAAGCGCACCAAGGAGGAAATCTGCGCGGCATCCTCCACTGCTTTTCCGGCAGTCTGGAGACCGCGAAGGAACTCATGAAGCTCGGCTTCTACATCTCCTTTGCAGGGCCCGTCGTTTTTCCGAAGAGCCTGAAGCTCAAAGAAGTCGCCAAAGAGATCCCGATGGATCGTCTCCTCATAGAAACGGACAGTCCATATCTCACCCCGCCGCCCTTCCGCGGGAAGCGAAACGACCCGTCCAACGTCCGCTTCGTCGCCGAAGAACTCGCTCATCTGAAAGGCGTATCAGTGGAAGAAATCGCGAAGCAGACAAAGAAGAATGCGATGGAAGTGTATGAGATAGAGGAGTAAGGTTTGACGGGTTCAGGGTTCAGGGTTCAGGGGTAGCCCATGGGGTGTGCGGTCCCTTGAATGCGTTTGAAAGCAGGGGTGAGTGACTGGTGACTAGTGACTGGTGACTTGAATACCACTTTCAGGCATCGCCCCATATATGCTCGCGGCGAAGCCGCCACCGCCATTTCTCATTTATCGTTCACATTGGAGCTTTCATCCCCAATCAAGGGACGATACGCCACACGAGAGAATCCTGAACTCTGAACCATTTATTTTATTTTCCCCCTTGCATTTCATCTCTGAAACGGATATAATATAAAAGCTTGCTTTGATGCAGGCAACTTCTCTTCCCATGGAGAGCATGGGACATAAGTCCAAAAAGGAGGCGAATTTCGTGAAAAAGTATGAAGTTATGTTCATTGTGAATGCAGCAAATGATGAAGTCATCAAAGCTGCTGTCAAACTGGTACAGGACACCATCACCAGAATCGGTGGCACCATTGACAAAGTTGATGAATGGGGCAAACGTCATCTTGCCTACGAAGTCAGACACCAGAGCGAAGGTTACTACGTAGTAGTAGATTTCCAGGCTGACCCGGCAGAGATCAAAGAGCTTGACCGCGTTATCAAGATTCATGAAGAAATTATCCGTCATATCATTGTAAAACAGGATGACTAAGAGGTAGCACAATGAATTCAGTTCAAATCATGGGTAATTTGGGGCGGGATCCGGTTATGCGTGCAACAAAGACCGGCCGCGCCGTTGCATCTTTTAGTGTCGCTGTCAGCCGTATGTATACGACACCACAGGGCGAACAGAAAGAGATCACTGACTGGATTAACGTTGTGGCTTGGGGCAATCTGGCAGAAGCTGTAGGAAATCAGCTGAAAAAAGGCAGCCGCGTTTTCGTGGAGGGCCGTTATACCACTCGTTCCTACGACACACCAGATGGACAGAGAAGATGGATCAGTGAAGTGAATGCTAACTTTGTTGCCATTCCGATTGGTGCACCTTCTCATCAGCAGTCTCAGGATAATGCTTTTGGTGGAAATGGTGGTTATGGTGCCAATGGTGGATATAACACCAATGGCGGATATGGCGCAAACAATGGCGGCTTCAATAACGGGGCTTCCCAGTTCGGCCAGAGCCAACCACAGAGCCAGCCGAAGAGCAGTTTTGGTCAGTTCGGACAGGCTTCCAAAGATGAAGACATTCCGTTCTGAGATACATTGATTTTGGAGGATAAACTAGCATGATCAGAAGAGATAGAGTAAGAAGACCGAGAAGAAAGGTCTGCCAGTGCTGCGTAGATCACGTAGACACCATTGATTACAAAGACATTGCCGCACTTCGCCGTTTCGTTTCCGAAAGAGGTAAGATCCTTCCTCGCCGCGTAACCGGCACATGCGCTAAACATCAGCGTAAGATCAATCTCGCTATCAAGAGAGCAAGAGCCATCGCTCTGCTTCCTTTCAGCGCTGACTAATCAAAAGCGGAAAATCCCAAGACCATGGTCTTGGGATTTTTTTATTGGGAAAATGGGGGTAGGGGTAGCCCGCGGGACGGGGCGTCCATTGATTATGGATGAAAGCTTTGCTCGAATGAGGAATTAGGAATTAGGAATGAGGAATAAAGGTGGCGGCTTCGCCGCGAATGACAAAGATTTCTCGCTTCGCTCGAAATGACAATGTGGGGGAATCTGATGTCTCTCAGTCTCATAGTCTCGCAGTCTTTTAGTCTGATTCCTCGGGAAACACTGATTAAATCGTTGTCAAATTTCATTCTTGGATTTCTATACAGAGCGAGGAATCATCTGACGCGAATAGCGAGCTATGTAAGGAAGATGATGACGAAGCTATGTATAAAAATCCATATGAAGTCTGACTCTGCGATTGAATCCGCGTTTCCCTGGTTACCAGCCACTAGTCACTAGTCACTAGTCACCAGTCACCAGTCACTAGTCACCAGTCACTAGTCACTCATCCCTGTTTTCAAACTTCAGGTTGTCGGGGAGAGGGAAAATTAGGAATTGGAGCAGAGCTTTTATTCGCAATCATGAGATGGCACGCCCCCTGGGCTAACCAGTCACTTTTTTTCAAATTCCCTCTTGACAACTCATGAAGCAGGAAGTAAAATAATCACAATCTAAAACCCAATACCCCAAAGAAAGCTATGAACGAGACAAAAAGTACTTGATTCCTTCTAAAGAGAGCCGATGGATGGTGAGAATCGGTGAAGAGCCTTGTATAATATCCCTCGAGAGCCCTTGTCGTGAACTGAGTAATGACAGGCGTTTCATTCACGTTACGAATAAGACTGCTAAGTACAATGTAGGGTGGTACCGCGAGACTTCGCCCCTATCTTCGAAAGAAGATAGGGGCTTTTTTTACCCGCATTGACTTAGCATAGAGTGAAATATCGGAGTGGTACCGCGCACGCGCCTCCGCGGGCAGAAATGCCGGCGGAGGCTTTTTATTTCCTCATACGATCTTTCGGGGTGGAGTAGCAAATTTTTGAAAGAGGTAGAAAATCATGCAGAAAAAATGGCTCAAAGGAATGGCAGCAGTTATGGCAGCAGCAGCACTGGCAGGTGCATTCGCAGGTTGCGGCGGAGATAAGAAAGCAGCTTCCGGCAGCGCAGATGCAGGCAAGACCGTAAAACTCGGTTTCATCACCGCTTACACCGGCCCAGGCGCAGCTTACGGCGTCGCTATGAAGGAAGGCACCGAACTCGCAGTTGAGGAAATCAATAAGAACCCGAACACCAAGGTCAAGATCGATCTCAAAGTCTACGATACCAAGCTCGTCAAGAACGAAGCCATCAACGCTATGAAGAAGTGCATCGAACAGGATAAAGTCCTCGCTATCGAAGGCCCGATGACCACCGGCGAAGCGATGGCGGCTGACCCGATCGCCCAGCAGTCCAAAGTCGCTGTCTTCGGCACCGGCACCACCGGCCCGAAAGTCACTGAAATCGGCGACTATGTATTCCGTAACGCCATCCCGGGCAAAATGAACATCCCGCAGGTGGTCGAAAAAGCACAGAAGAAACTGGGCTTCAAAAAGATCGCTATCATGTATTCCAATAACAATGATCAGATGGTCGGTGAACACCAGTTCTATCTGGACGCCTGCAAGAAGCTCGGCCTCGAAGTCGTTGCGGATGAAACCTTCGCAGATAAGGATACCGACTTCTCCGCTCAGCTGACCAAGATCCAGGCAGCAAACCCGGATGTCATCGCTGTCGCAGGCCTCTATCAGGAAGGCGCTCTCATCGTGAAGAAAGCGCGTGAAATGGGCATGAACCAGTATGTTCTTGCAGGCAACGGCTTCAACAGCCCGGAATACATCAAACAGGCTGGCGAAGCAGCTGACCGCACCGTCGTAGCTACTCCGTGGAACCCGGAAAGAAAGACCGATAAGGCACAGAACTTCCGTAAAGCGTATGTGGCTAAATACGGTCATGAACCAGATCAGTTTGCTGCTCAGGCATATGATGCCATGTATGTCCTCCATCAGGCTGTAGAACAGTCCGGTACCACCACCGATCGCAAGAAATTCCGCGATACTCTGGCTAAGATCAGCGACTTCGAAGGCGCTACCGGTAAATTCGCATTCGATGAAAACCGCGATCCGAAGATGGATCTCGCAGTCCTCGAAGTCAAGGGCGGCAAGTGGGTACCGCTCGGAGAATAATGGGGTTTTCCATTATCCTTTGATGACTCAGCTTGGATGAATGAGCCGACAGGTTTCGTAGTTCCATAGAATCTATTGAACCGGTGTATACATTGACGGTCAGCTTTAAGGCATTCCATATCCGCGTTTTTCAGGACATAGAGCCTTACGGCTGGCCGTTTTCCATTCCGTATAAGTGGAAATCGGATGCATTCTTCTTTCCTTAAGTCACGAGTCACCAGTCAAAAAAATTATTGAATCAGTGTTTCCTCAGTACCCAACAGGAGGGCAATCATATGACAAATCAAAATGGGAATAGCCGCAGTACCTTTTCTGGGGGAATGGGGTATGTGCTGGCTGTCGCAGGCAGCGCTGTCGGCCTCGGGAATATCTGGAGATTCCCGTACCTCGCCGCGGAGTATGGCGGAGGCATCTTCCTCCTGACCTATCTCCTGCTGGCCGTCACCTTCGGCTATACAATGATCGTTTCTGAGACCGCACTTGGACGCGGGACGAGAAAGAGCCCGGTCGGAGCTTTCCACCATTTCGGGAAGAGCGGCTTCTTTACCGCAGGCGGCTGGATCAATGCTGTCATCCCGATGCTGATCCTGCCGTACTATAGCGTCATTGGCGGCTGGGTCACCCGTTACCTCTTCGAATACCTCGCCGGTGATACGAAAATGCTTGCGACGGATACCTTCTTCGGCGCTTTCATCTCTGACGGCATGGCGGCTGAATTCTGGTTCATCGTCTTCACCGCTGGCGTCCTTGCCATCATTCTCGCCGGCGTCAAGAATGGTGTCGAGCGCGTATCCAAGATCATGATGCCGGTACTCATCGTGCTTGCCATCATGGTGGCCGGTTACTCCGTCACGCTGCCCGGTGCGTGGGCAGGCGTCACTTACTTCATGGTGCCGAATATCGACCATTTTTCATGGATGACGGTCGTCTCTGCGATGGGGCAGATGTTCTACTCTCTTTCTGTCGCGATGGGGATCCTCTATACATATGGCTCTTACATGAAGAAGGAATTTGATGTGGAGCATGCGACCTTTCAGGTCATCGCTTTCGACTCAGGGATTTCTGTTCTCGCCAGCCTTATGATCATCCCGGCGGTCTTTGCCTTCTCCGGCGGCGATCCGTCTATGCTGAATGCAGGCCCGTCTCTCATGTTCATCACCATCCCGAAGGTCTTTGCCAGCATGGGGCTTGGGACCCTCGTGGGTGTCGTATTCTTCACACTTGTTCTCTTTGCGGCTCTTACCTCGGCGATTTCTCTGGCAGAAACCAGCGTCTCCACCTTTCAGGATGAATGCGGCTGGAGCCGTAATTTCTCGACCTTTGCGGTTTTCATCCTGATGATCGTCTTAGGCTCTCTTTCTTCGCTCGGATTCGGCCCGCTTGCATCCTTCACCATCTTTGGCATGGACATTCTTACCTTCTTTGATTTCCTGACGAATTCCATCATGATGCCGGTCTCGGCCTTTGCGACCTGCGTCCTCATCGTGGTGACTGTCGGGATCAAGTGGATCGAGAACGAAGTGAAGCAGTCTTCGAAATTCCGCTATGAATGCGTCTATGGTCTTTTCGTCCGCTTCCTCGCGCCGATTTGCCTCGCTGTCATTTTCATCTCGTCTCTGGCGAATGTACTGGGATTCATTCATATGTAGCGGATGAAACGTGATCCAAAGATCTTTCTTGCTTCTGTGTAAAACGACTATTAACAAATCTCTCATGTGGTGCTATAATACATAGTATCACATGGGGCTATAGCTCAGTTGGTCAGAGCGCTTCGCTCACATCGAAGAGGTCTCTGGTTCGAACCCAGATAGTCCCACCACAAAACCCGCCTGATGGCGGGTTTTCTATTGGAATCATGGATATATCCACAGGCCATCTCTGAGGAAAAGTAATTATAAAAACAGCTTGCATATTTCTCTCATGTCGTGTATAATACATTTATCTGACATGGGGTTATAGCTCAGCTGGTTAGAGCGCTTCGTTGACATCGAAGAGGTCTTTGGTTCGAATCCAAATAGTCCCACCATGAAAAACCCGCCAAATGGCGGGTTTTTGTGTTATATAAAGGTAGGTGGCCGGAAATTGGAAGTGACGGTCATAAAGCTGACTCATGCCTGGGATCGGGCCAATGGTGAAAGCAGTGGCTTACGGAATGTCCCGTTCCATGCTTTTTGCGTCTCTTAATCTCTCTTTTTTAAGGCTCCTTTTTATTCCAAGAACTGACACTGAAAGCGTATTGCATTCCTTTTTATAATAACAGGTGATCTCTATGCATCTTATCGCTATTTTTCTCGTTATGACGGCCGGCATCATGTGGGCAGGCTGCGGGCTTGCGGCGCAGGATTTTTTACAAAAAAGTACACTCGACTCGATGGATCTGACGGTCTTCCGCATGTTTTGTGCGAGCGGCATCATGCTGCTTGTGACCATTGCCAAGGGGGAGCTGAAAGACAGCTGGCAGAAACTGGGTCGGCAGCCGTCACTCTGGTGGGGGCTGATCTTCTACGGTGTGGTCGGCCTGATGCTGATGCACTATACCTACTTTGCTTCGATCGCCGCCGGCAATGCGGCAGCGGCGACGGTCATCCAGTATACCTGTCCGGCGATGGTGATCCTTTGGATTTCCTTTCAAAAAAGGCGGCTGCCGCTCACTGGAGAGCTTACAGCCGTCGTGCTGGCGATCATCGGCGTCCTCCTTCTGGTGACAGGCGGAGATGTGAGTCGTCTCTCTGTACCTGCGGATTGCGTGTATCTGGGGCTGGCGTCAGCGGCCTTTTTCGCTATCTGCTGTGTATTTCCGAAGCGCTTCATCGGTGTACTGGATAATTCCTTCGTCCTCGCGCTAGGCATGTTCACCGGAGCCGTGGCAGCTTACATCATCAATCCGATGGGGGACTTTTCCGGTTTCTTTGCTCCGGAAGTCCGCTTCGATATTTTCTGGATCGTTGTCCTTGGTACGGCGCTATCTTTTACCTGCTACAATGCGGGGCTTCGATTTCTTCCTGCCTCACAGGCTTCCGTCACTGCGACCATCGAGCCGGCGATCTCTGTCATCGCTTCTTATTTCATCTTTCATACCCATTTCAATTTTGTTCAGGGCTTTGGCATCCTGCTTGTCCTTCTGGCCATTGCAGCGCCGGGCATTTTTGAAAATGAAAAGGCGGCGGGAGAATGATCATCGGATCAAAAGCGGGTGTCACTTCTGTGCGATAATATAGAGAGTCCTTTTTTATTTTCTAAGGAGAATCTATCATATCCCATTCCTCGAATCATTTCGCGATCGTCATGGTCGTCTTAGCCGGCATCATGTGGGCCGGAAGCGGCATCGGGGCCGAGAATTTCTTCGAGAAGTGCTCTATGAACTCCATGGAGCTCACAGCCTTTCGCATGATGGCGGCCGGATTCATTCTGATCGGGGTGACGGTATGGCAGGGAAAGATGAAAGAAAGTCTCATATGTCTTCGAAAGAAGCCGCGGCTCTGGATCGACATTGTGATCTACGCCATTCTAGGTCTTATGCTGATGCACTACACCTACTTCGAAGCCATCGCATATGGCAACGCCGCGACGGCAACCGTCGTAC
The DNA here is from genome assembly GCA_900543165.1 of uncultured Dialister sp. Classification (GTDB taxonomy): domain Bacteria; phylum Bacillota; class Negativicutes; order Veillonellales; family Dialisteraceae; genus Dialister. The sequence goes on from UQQQ01000006.1 coordinate 47,188, forward strand.
TTTACAGCTGCCCCGCCATGGTCATCTGCTACAATGCCATCCGCCATCGCAAGCTGCCCTCGAAAGAGGAGGTCATCACGGTTCTTCTGGCTGTCGGAGGCACCTATCTTCTTGTGACAGGCGGCGATCCTTCGAAGCTCAGAGTCTCATTTCTCTGCATAGCGCTTGCGTTATTCAATGGGGTGGTTTATTCCTTCGCTTCGATCTACCCGAAGCACATTTTCCTTCAGGTAGATAAGACTTTCGTCCTCGCTGTCAGTATGATCATCGGAGCGCTGGCCTGCTGGGCCTTTGCCCCGCAGATCGACTGGCTCGCCTTCTTCGATCCGCATATCTTCTTCGGCGTCGCATGGATCGTCCTCTTCGGTACGGTCACGGCCTTCCTCTTATATAATGCAGGCCTCATGTACCTGTCCCCGCAGCAGGCGCTCATCACGGCGGCAAGTGAACCGGCGGCCTCCGTCATCCTTTCCTGCCTTATCTTCGGCATGAGCTTCGTCGGTCTCCAGCTTGTCGGGATCCTGATGGTCATTCTTGCGATCGTGATGCCGGCGGTGGATCTGGGAAAACTTTTGCGTAGCCCCGATGCCAAGTGATGCTGGATCGGCGAAAAGTATGTGTATTTAAATATATAAATAATCGACTTTATCGAATGTTGATGACATTTGCAAATTGGTGTACAAACAGGGGCATTTAGGGTATAATAAACAAAATATTACATTGCAGCGGGGATGCTGCTTTTAAGAGAGAGGGATGAGGGAATGAGTGAAACCATCTGGTCACTGCTGCCGCCAGTCGTGACGATTATTCTGGCATTGGCGACGAAGGAAGTCTACATGTCGCTGGCCATTGGTATTTTCATGGGTGCCTTTATGTTCACCGGCTTCAGCGTACTTGGTGCTATCGACACGATGTTCAAGATCATGTCGGACAAGGTCGGGGGCAATGTGTACATCCTGGTTTTCCTGGTACTGCTCGGCATCATGGTGGCGGCCATTCAGAAATCAGGGGCTTCGCAGGCATATGGAGACTATGCAGCGCGCACGATCAAGGGGAAGAAGAGCGCACTCTTTGTCACCATGGTGCTTGGTATTTTGATTTTTATTGATGACTATTTCAACTGCCTCACGGTCGGTACGGTCATGCGTCCTGTTACAGACCGCTTCAAGATCACCCGTGCGAAGCTCGCCTACATCATCGATGCGACAGCGGCGCCGGTCTGCATCATCGCTCCGGTCTCTTCTTGGGCGGCGGCAGTCACTTCTTCTTTGCCGGAGGGCAGCGACATCGATGGTTTTGCGCTCTTCCTTTCGACCATTCCGCTGAATCTCTATGCATGGCTGACTGTCATTTTCATGCTGGTTCTCATCTGGACGGGCAAAGACTTCTCCCGCATGGCTGCTTTTGAAAAGAAAAGCGGCGGCACGCTGGTGATTCCGGAAGAATACGCGGATGACGAATCGAGCGCGCCGGTGGGCAATGGCCGCATCATTGACCTTGTGCTCCCGCTCTTCGTCCTGATTTGCGGCTGTATCTTCGGCATGCTCTATACAGGCGGCATTCTGGAAGGCAAAGGCGTCGCGGACGCTTTCGCAAACTGTGAGTCTGCAAGAGGCCTTGTCATCGGCTCTTTCATTGCGCTTGTATTCACCTTTGTTCTGTATATTCCAAGAAAGGTGCTTTCCTTTGGCACGTTCTGCTCCTGCTTCGGCGAAGGCTTCAAGCAGATGACCTCGGCCATCATGATCCTGACGCTCGCATGGACGCTCTCCGGTGTGGTCGGCAAAGAATATCTGAATATCGGCGGCTATGTAGGAAATGTGGTCAGCGACAATGCGTCGGTGGCTATCCTGCTCCCGGCACTTTTCTTCCTGGTGGCCATCGGTCTTGCTTTTGCGACCGGTACCTCTTGGGGGACCTTCGGCATTCTGATCCCGATCGTGCTGGCTGTCGTGAATAACGACCAGAGCCTCATGGTCATGACGGTCGCTGCGGTGCTGGCCGGCTCTGTCGGCGGGGATCATATTTCTCCGATCTCCGATACGACGATCCTTGCTTCGGCAGGCGCGCAGTGTCACCATATCGACCATGTCTCGACCCAGATTCCCTATGTCATGGTAGTCGCTTCGAGCTGCGTCGTCGGTTACCTGGTAGATGGATTCACAGGAAATGGTCTGGCAGGCGGCGCGGTGGCGCTTGTCATGATGCTTGCTATCCAGTTCTTTTTCCTGAAATTCCGCTCGAATGGATAAATGAAAATGAAAAAGGGGCTGTGAAGAAATGAGGATTCATTTCTTCACAGCCCCTTTTTACTTT
>UQQQ01000007.1 GCA_900543165.1 uncultured Dialister sp.
AAGCAAAGTAAAAAGGGGCTGTGAAGAAATGAATCCTCATTTCTTCACAGCCCCTATCCCCCTGATCGTACCTAAGGGATGTAGGCCCGGGTCGCATGGCCTGAGATGCATAAATGCAGATCCGTCAGAAGAGACAGACCGATCGGAAGCACCCTTCTGTTTTCTATAAATATATCGACCTCGGCTTCTTTGATGTCCTGCACCAGAGAAGCGAGTTTTTCTTCAGCACGTTCCCATGAAGCCAGGAGCTCTTTCGCCTGCTTCACATTAGAAGCCACTACGGCATGAACGGCAGCAGGGTGCGTGATTTCCCTATGCATACAGCGCTTCTCCATCCATGACGCGCTCCACATAGACGAGGCGCAGAACCATCAGCATAGCCGAGCAGCCGACGCCGAAGACCAGTCCGAGCCAGTAGGAGTCAGCGCCAAGACCGACCACATGATCAAGGAAAAGGCTCATCGGGAAGCAGCCGCCCCAGTACGCGATGACCATCAGGGCGAAGGAGACGCGCGTATCCTTGAGACCGCGGAGGATCCCCTGGATCGGAGTGGAAATCGCATCAAAGAGCTGCCATCCTGCACTATAGATCAGGAACTGTCCGGCAATGGACGCGACGATCGCGTCGCTGGTATAGATATTTCCGATGGACGAGCGGAAAAGCACCGTCATCGCTGCCGTCATCGCTGCTCCGGAGAGGGCCACGACAAAGCCGGCCTTCTTGTAGCGGCGGGCAAGTGGGATGTCATGCGCGCCGACAGCTGTCGCGATGAGGATGGTGAGTGCCATCGAGCAGGAGACAGGCAGCATGTAGACGAGCGATGCGAAGTTATCCGCGATCTGGTAGGCAGCCAGCGTATCCGTGCCATAGCGGGCAAGAAATACGATGATCAGACTGAAAAGGCTCATTTCCATGAAAATGGAAAGTCCGCTCGGCACGCCGACGATCAGATACTCCTTGACATCGGCCCGCTTCACGAGAATCGAATGGAAGATCTCATGTCCCTTCAGCGTAGAGGACTTCAGTACGACAACAAGGAATAGTACAAAGAGACATCCATAGGTCAGCATCGTCGCAAGACCGGCGCCGATCCCGCCAAGACGCGGCAGGCCGAAATGCCCATAGATGAAAAGATAGTTGAATACGGCATTCACGGGCGGCGCCATGAGGAAGAGCTTCATGGAAGTCGACGTCGAGCCTGCCGTATCTGTCAGGCAGCGCAGCGGGACGATCAGGGAAATGAAGAAGACCACGCCCACCATCGTCATGAGATAATAGCGTGCCACATGCGCCACTTCCGCCTCCAGCGTGAGCGACGCCAGGAAGTCATCGATGAAAAGGACATAGGCTGCAGCGAACGCGAAGGAAATCACAAGCCCGATCAGAAGACCCGCGCGGACCACATAAGGAAGGTCCTCCGGTTTCTTTTCGCCCAGAAGCGTCGCCATGAGCGGCGTTCCCGCCATGAGCAGTCCCACGATGGAAGCCAGCAGCGGATAGAAAAGCCCCGCGCCCACCGATACACCCGCGAGGTCATCGCTTCCGGCATGCCCCGCCATGGTGGTATTGATAAAAGTGATGCCTGCTGTCGAGATCTGCGCGACCAGGATCGGCAGCATCACGGATAATAATTTCTTTATATCTTCGATTAAGGAGTACATCGAACCCACTCTCCAGAGATTTCATCAAAAAAAGACGCTCTGCGGCGTCTCTTTTCGCGATCAGAAAAGAATCCTTCGGCACAATCAAGAGCCAAAGGCAGGCACGAAGTCCGCGCCTCACCGCCGCATGAAATAGTCAGATGGCTGCCCTATCAGGCAGCGCTTCCGATACGGCTGCTGCTTCTTCTGATCCTTTTCTTTCAAGCGAGCTGAAAACAGGTACGCTAAAAGATCAGAGAAGTGCAGTCACTCTCCATCCCCCTGCGCCGATGAAACCTCTGAAGAAAGAGGCGAAACGAGACAGGATGCGTTTGAAATTGGCATTGACACGGCACGGCACCAGAAGGTTTGCACCTTCTACATAGAAATAAGCCATGTAAAAGAGCAGGTACATGCTGCTGTACATCGTGAGATCCATCAGTTCATCGATTCCCATCATCGTTCTCGCCTCCTTTTATTTTTCGACTATAAAAAGCCCATCGGAAATGGACTTTTCAAAACTCTTGTGAGAAAAAGCAAAGTTTCCAAAATGCAAGCCTGCATTTGTATATTTTATGCTTTTTGTTTATGGTATTTTTGATACCTCTGTATAAATTATATCATTAGCTTTGAGAAAAAGCAAATGAGGGGGGAAATGGTGACTAGTGACTAGTGATTAGGGATTAGGAGTGACTCGTGACCAAGGTTTCTCTTACTTTCTTATTAAATAAAAAGCAAAACGGTCTGCCTAGACGTTGGCAGACCGTTTTGTTTTTAAAGGATGATATTAAAGGAAGATATTATAGCACGGCGGAAGGTATTATTTTTATTCTTGGTTTCCGCCGGATCGACAGATGAGTGACAGATTCTCACACAGCGTTCTTACGCCGCCCCTTTGGCTGCGGCTTCGTTGTCCTCTTTCGCTTTCTTCAGGTCAAAGCGATAGGAGGTGAAGCCGTAGACTGTCCAGCCGAGGAAGGTAACCAGAGCGCCGTAGGTCATGGCATCGAAGCCGGATGCATAGCATGCATACAGGCTGTAGATGGAGGCAACGAATGCGACGAATTTCGTCTTGGAAAGCTCGCTGCCTTCGTGACCGGCTGCTTTCATGATGACTACGACAGCCGCCATACAGAGCAGGTATGGCATGATGTTGGTGATAACGGCCAGGTTGACCAGAGTTTCGAACTGTTCATTCAGCGATGGGCTGATGGTCATCAGCGAGAAGAGAGACTGAATGATGGTGATAGCCACCATGCCGCAGATCGGTGCGCCATGGGAGGTGATCTTTTTCAGGAATGTAGGGAAGTAGCCTTCGTCAGCACCAGCTTTGAATACATTGGCAATGGTGAACTGCCAGCCAAGGAGAGAACCGAAGCAGGAGAGAACCATGAGGCCCATGATGACACGACCGATGGTCGGTCCGAACATAGAAGCGAATACGAGGCCGAACGGAGCGGAGCTGGAAGCCAGTTCTTCTGCCGGAACGATACCGAAAATGATGTTGGTAGAAACGATGTAGCAGGCAGCTGCGAGGAGTGTACCGCCGAGAACGGCTTTCGGTACGTTGGTTTCCGGGTTGTCGACAGCGTCTGCGTTCGCGCAGGCAGATTCCATGCCGAGGAATGCCCAGAGTGTCATCGTGATCGCATTGATAGCCGCTTCACCGAATCCCAGGTTATGAATATTCCAGTTTGCAGAGTACAGGGATGGCGAGAACCAGAACCAGCCGACGATTGCAAGGCCGATACATGGGATGATGACGCCCCAGACGGTGACGGAAGAAACCTGACCGGTGTATTTAGCGCCGCCAAAGTTCAGGACAGTCGCCAGCCAGAGTGTGAAGACAGTCGCCGCACAGGTCATGACCGGATCAAGCGTCGTTCCCAGGAACCCCAGCGCATACCCCACCGCTGAAATCGCGATCGCGGTATTCGCAAAGATCAGAGACACACCGTAGGTATAGTTGGCGAGGAAGTTGCCGGCTTTGCCGAAGGAGTATTCTGCATAGCCGCCCATGCCGCCGCCTTTTTTGCTGTACATACCGCACTTGGCAAAGACGTAGGCCAGAGCCATGGAGCCTACAGCCGTGACAAGCCAGGAAACGATAGAGAGTGCGCCCACCTGTGCCAGCTTCGACGGCAGCATGATGATGCCGGAACCCATCATATTCACCGCAGTGAGGATGGTCAGCTGAAGGACGCTCATTTTATTTGCACTTTTGCTCATGATGATCCCCTTATGTATTTGTCTGTGTCTCATTGATGGCCGCGAGGAGCGATGCTTCCAGCTCCCCTTGCCGTCAACGAAGCGTTGCTTTATTTTTCAAATTCTTTCTTCAGAACATAGCCGTAAGCATGTTTCAGTCCGTCTTCACCGGTCTGTACATAGACGCCCTGGATTTCAGGAGCGAAGCCCGGGAGCTGGTTGATGCCTTCGACGAGATCGAGGAAGTAGGTGACTGCGGTCTTGGACCAGCGTTCGCCCGGATGTACGCAGAGAACGCCTGGCGGATATGGGAGAGCGCCTTCAAGAGCGATGCGGCCTTCTGCTTCGGTGAGGTCGACGAGATCGCCGTGGCCTCTCATGTATTCGAACTGTGCTTCCTGAGGATTCATCACATATTCTGGGAAGTAGTCAGCGAGGAAGAGCTGCTTCTGCAGGGTGAATACTTTGCGGTCTTTGTAGAAATCATGCATTTCCTGGCACAGACGGCGGATGGTGTATCCTCTGTATTTTTCTTCGTATGCGTTGTAAATGGACGGGAGTACTTCAGACATCGGAGCATCTTCGTCGATGAGCTGTTCGAAGCGGATGAGTTTCGCTACGAGGTCATCCATCTTGGTTGTGCTTTCTGCCGGAGTCATCAGGAAGAGGATGTCGTTCAGATCGCATTTTTCCGGAATGATGCCGTTTTCACGCAGGTAGTTGGCGAGAATGTTGCCCGGGATGCCGAATTTTTCATAGCCGCCATGTTCTACGTCGATGCCTTCGGTCACGAACTGCAGCTTCATCGGATCGATGAAGTACTGGCCTTTGCCGTAGCCATCGAAGCCATGCCATTTCGCGCCTGGTTCGAATGCCCAGTAATCCATGTCATTTGCCATCTGTTCGGTATTGCCATCTTCCCACTTCTTGCCATGAACCATCGGCGGTACGAGCGGACGAATGTAGTGGCAGTTGCGGAGTACCTGTTTTCTGGTCTCGATGACGGTCTTTACAGCGTCGACCCAGAGCTTCTTGCCGCCTTCGCCTTCATGCATCTTCGCATTGACATCGAGTGCTGCGAAGAGCTGATAGAGCGGAGAGGTGGATGCATGCATCATGAATGCGTTGTTCACGCGCTTATGCGGTACGTAGCGATCCTGCCCCTTGATGTGGGAGTCTTTCTTGTGGATCTGAGAGGTCATGGAGAAACCAGCCTGCTGTTTGTGGACGGACTGGCTGACGAAGATGCCTGGATCTTCCGGTCCGAGGTCGAGCAGCAGCGGGCTGCAGTCCTTCATCATCGGGATGAACTGTTCGTAGCCGACCCAAGCGGAGTCGAAGAAGATGTAATCGCAGAGGTGGCCGATCTTATCTACGACCTGACGTGCATTGTAGATGCAGCCGTCGTAGGTGCCGAGCTGGATGACGGCGAGGCGGATCGGGCGTTTTGCCTGAGCTTTCACCGGATCTTTTTCAGCGACGAGCTTTCTGATGTAATCTTCGTCGAAGCAGTGTTCCAGGATGCCGCCGATGGAGCCGAAAGCATTTCTTGCGGTTTCCAGATAAACCGGGGTTGCTCCTGCCAGAACCAGTGCGCCATGGTCGATGGATTTATGGTTGTTTCTATCGAAGAGGACGATATCGCCTGGTGTCAGGACTGCGTTCAGAACGACTTTGTTCGAAGTGGAAGTACCGTTCAGTACGAAGTAGGTCTTGTCTGCATTGTATACGCGTGCTGCATGTTTCTGTGCTGCCAGTGCCGGGCCTTCATGGATCAGGAGATCGCCCATCGCTACGTCAGCGTTGCAGAGGTCAGCGCGGAAGGTATTCTCGCCGAAGAATTCGTAGAATGCGCGGCCAGCCGGATGTTTGCGGAAGAAAGCGCCGCCCTGATGGCCTGGGCAGTCGAACTGGGAGTAACCATTTTCGACATATTTCTTGAGGTCACGGAAGAATGGCGGCAGCACATCTTCTTCATAGTGAGCCGCAGCGCTCTCGATCTGGCGAGCGTAGAAATCATGGTCGGTCTCATTGAGATCCATGACGCGGTATACTTTGGAAAGCAGTGCGTCTTCGGTCAGGCCTTCGCCGGTCTTGATCATCAGTACCGGAATCTTGAAAGCGGCAATCATTTCCTTTTCAAGGACGTCTTTGTCCTGATCCGTGATAACGACAGCAGCTACATCTGTGAAATCGGTGCGGGCGAGGTCAGCCTGCTCGCGTCCGGCGATAGCGCCGAAGATTTCCAGAGCTTTGTCAGTGTAAGCGATTTTTAACTTTTTCATGAGTAAACCCTCCATTTTTTGAAATCACTTTATGTCTCGAACTGTGCACGTTGTCCGGATGATTGCTTCATCTGCATACATCTTACTTGAAATTCTCAATTTCTTCCAATACTGAAACAGGCCGAAATGAAGATAATTCACATTTCTATCACAAAAGGCATGGTGATGGGAGCGTATCCCCTATATCATAACAGTTTTGATATAGGATGGCGCAACTAGTGACTTGTGACTAGGGATTAGGGATTAGGGGTTAGGGATTAGGGATTAGAGATTAGACTGAGAGACTAGGAGACGTTAGACTGGGAGACGTTAGAAATCAGATGTCAGATGCCTGACGCCAGATGACTGATATCTGATATCTCAGTCTCTCAGTCTCCTAGTCTCTTAGTCTCTCAGTCTCTTTCATCAAAACTGCAAGTCATCACGCAAAGCATAATTGTTATGATTCATAACAAACCTGTTATGCAAAACAAAAAGCCGCCGGAAACGGTTTCGTTTCCGGCGGCTTTGCCGGTATCATTCCATGGGATAGGTACTGTTTGCCGTAAAACGGACATACTCCCAGAAGTGATCAATGATATATTCGCGAAGGAGAACAGCGGAGAGCGGCAGCTTCGCATCGGTTTTCCAAGAAAGATACAGGTAGCGATAGCACTCCTGGTCTCCGATAGGAAGAGAGGCCACCCCTTCCTGTGCGGAGTACCATGTCATCTGCGGCACGAGAGCCACGCCGAGCCCCGCTCGCACGAAATCACGCACCGTATCCGGATTATCACTTTCCATCACCACCTGCGGCGTAAAGCCCGCCTTTTTGCAGAAGGCTTCCAGCGCCTCCCGCAGCATGAAGCCCTTGGGCGCTGCGATGAAATTGGCCTCTGCATAATCACTAAGGCTCACATAGGGCAGATCGGCATGGCGATCATTCTTCGGCAGGATCATGACAAGACTTTCCCTGAAAAGGCTGACCGTGTGATCATTATCGATCATTCGCAGATCCGCATAAAGGGAAAGATCCAGCTTGGCGGCCGCCTGCTGCGAGTCCGGACGCAGGATTTCCAAGATCGCCGTCGGATGCTCCTTCTTGAACTGCATCAGAAAGGTCGGGATCATCTGCGTCGCAGAAAGGATCGCGAGCTTCACCGTAGACTGCGCGAGATCGCGAGAGTCTTTGAATTCCTGCTGCATCTCGTCGAACTCTTTCAGAAAATTCTGCGAATGCTTCAAAAGAATATAACCATCGCGCGTCAGACGGATATTTCTCCCCTGGTGCTCGAAGAGTGTCACTTCCAGCTCCTGCTCCAGCCCGCGTATGGTGCGGGAGAGAGCCGGCTGCGCGATGTGCAGCTCCTCTGCCGCTTTCGTCAAATGCTCCAGCTCCGCGGTCTTTTGGAAATACTGGAGTGACGTGAAATTGAGTTTCATACCCGCCTGCCTTTCAAGGAATTATCGTAAGCAGCAAGTAGTAAGTAGTGACTGGTGACTAGTCACTAGTCACCAGTCACTACTTACTATACGTCTTCGAGTCTCCCAGTCTCTTAGTCTAATTCCTAACCCCTAATCCCTAGCCCCTAGCCACCAGTCACAAGTCACCAGCTGCTCTGATGCCCATACTTTTCCTCAGCCTTACGCGTCAGCACGAAGGCTTTCGCTTCGATCCTGCCATGGATGCGCTCCGTGTACACACCTTGTATCTCCGGCGTAAAGCCCGGAAGCTCATTCATTCCCTCCACGAAGTCTTGGATATAGTCCATGACGATCTCCGTCCAGCGCTCTCCGGGCTGTACGCACGGGACGCCCGGCGGATACGGGACAGCTGCCTGCAGTGCCACGCGGCCTTCGATTTCCTTCAAGGGCACCAGCTCGCCCTCGCCCCGCACCAGCGCCCAGTTCGCTTCCTGCGGAGAAATGAAGTAGGAAGGAAAATATTTTTTAAGGAACATCTTCTTCTGCAGTACATTGATCTTCTTGGCTTTATAGAAATCATGAAGCTCCTGACAGAGCTGCCGGATCGTATAATTCTGATAGCGTTTCTCATACTTTTGATAAATATAGGGCAGCACGATCTCCATCGGCACATTCTCGTCGATATACTTTTCAAATCGCACCAGCTTCGTGATGAGATGATCCAGCTTGGTCTTTGTCTCCGCCGGTGTCATGAGGAAGAGGATGTCATTCAGGTCGCATTTTTCAGGGATGATGCTGTTGCCTCTGAGATACTCCGCCAGAATGATACCGGGGATGCCGAAGTCTTCATACTCGCCTGTCTCCATCGAGATGCCCGGCGTCATGAGCTGCAGCTTCAAAGGATCGATGAAGTACTGCCCCTTGCCATAGCCCTGGAAGGAGTGCCATTTCCCGCCCGGCTCAAAGGTAAAGTAGGAAATATCGGTCGCCATATTCTCCGTGTCGCCCTCTTCCCACTTCTGGTTATGGACGACGGGAGGAACGATCGGACGCAGGTACTTGCAGCAGCGAAGCACGGCCTTTCTGGCCTCGATGGCCTGCACGATGCACTCATGCCAAAGGAGCCTGCCCGCTTCGCCTTCCTGCATCTTGGCATTCATATCGAGCGATGCGAAGATCTGGTAATTCGGCGATGTCGAGGAATTCACCATGAAGGCATTGTTCATGATCTTGTGCGGCACGTAGCGCTTCTGCCCTTTGATGTGGCTATCCTTTTTGAGGATCTGGGACGCCTGCGAGAAGCCTGCCTGCTGCTTATGCACCGACTGCGTCACGATGATGCCCGGATCCTTCGGCCCGAGGTCCAAGAGGAGCGGACTCGAGTCTTTCATCATCGGGATGAACTGCTCATAGCCCACCCATGCCGAGTCAAAGACAATGTAATCACACAGATGGCCGATCTTATTCACCACCTGCCGCGCATTGTAGATGCAGCCGTCATAATTGCCGAGCTGAAGCACCGCTGCACGGATCGGGCGATCCATGAGCGCGCGCTTCGGATCCCGCTCTGCGATCAGCATGCGGATGTATTCTTCATTGAAGCAGTGGTCCAGCATCCCGCCGATGAGGCCGAAGGGATTTCTCGCCGTTTCCAGATAAATCGGAATCGCGCCCGCCTGAATGAGCGCGCCATAGCTCATGGACTTGTGATTGTTTCTTTCATACAGCACGAGATCTCCCGGCGAGAGCAGCGCATTCATCACCACTTTATTGGCGCCGGATGTCCCGTTCAGTATGAAATAGGCCTTGTCCGCATGAAACACCTTCGCCGCATGCTGCTGCGCCTTGAGCGGCATCCCCTCATGGATCAGCAAATGTCCCATATCCACATCCGCATTGCACAGATCCGCGCGGAATGCATTCTCCCCATAAAAATCATAAAAAACACGGCCGCCGGGGTGCTTTCTGAAATACTCGCCCCCCTGATGACCCGGACAGTCGAACTCCGTATTTCCACGCTCGACATACTCCATCAGACTTTTGAAGAAAGGCGGCAGGATCCTCGCCTCATACTGCTCTGCGGCGCTTTCGATCTGGCGCTTGTAGTATTCCTGTGATGCCCGGGAAAGATCCAGAATGCCATACGCCTCCCCCAAGACGTCCTCACACAGCTCCGCCCCTTCCCGGGCAATCAGAAATACGGGGATGCCAAAGGCTTTCAGATGCGGATCCTTGAAGATGCCGCAATCCTTCTTCGTGATGATGACAGCTGCCGCGTCTGGCAGATCGCAGTCTTTCAGCGGCACGCTCTTTCGTCCTTCGATCCCACCTATCATGTTCCAGGCTTCGTCGCTGTACGCAATTTTCAGTCTCGCCTTCATCCTTCTATTCTCCTCTCTCATGCGCATTCCCCATGTTTGCCCGCAATTAAAAAAATCTTTCCTCTCGATGATAAAGGAGAAAAGGAAAGTTGTCAAATGGAAGAGCAAGCGATAACCGTTGACAGGAGGCGGCGAAAAAGGAGCCAGTAAAACGCTGATTAAGACTATATCCGTTTCTATTTAAAACCGATACTGTATCCGTATTTTAGAGGGCATTGGCAGTATGCCGTGATACCCTTATGGCATCATTCCTTCCCGCGACCGGACATATGACATGGATGTTCACACCTTTGCATATGCGCGTATAATAAATGTATCCGGTTATTTCAAGAAAGGATGATCCTTATGACAGAAGAAATCAGAAACACACTCACCGAAGAAGTAAAGAAACTCATCGCGGCTCCCTCTGCTTGCCCGGAAGCAAAAGCCGCTTGTGAAAAGTGGCTCGCATCAGCCGCTACGGCTGATGAAGAAGCTGCCACGGCTGCTCTGAAGGAAGAAGTAGAAGCAGACATCATGCCGATCGATGGCCTGATCGGCTTTGCAGGCTCTGACGCCGGAAAAGCACTCTTCGGTCAGGAAACAGCCGACGCCATCCTCGCCCATGCGAAGGACATCAAAGAAAAGGGCGCCCGCTTCTGCGACTGCCCGGCCTGCAGCGCCTGCGCCGAGATTCTCGATACATTGAAATAATGGATAAGGAAACACTGATTAAATCGTTGTCAGATTTTACTCTTGAATTGTTATGCATAGCGAGGAATAGCCTGACGCGAATAGCGAGCTATTTAAGGAAGGCTATGACGAAGCTATGCATAACAATTCTTGTAGAAGCTGACTCTGCGATTGAATCAGCGTTTCCTTAAGTAAAAAAAGCCCAAGTGTGGCTCTCTGTCCATTGCTTTTCGTAAGGAAATGCCGCTTTCCTCGCATTTTGTTTTACTTAGTCAAAAAACTGTGAGCTTTCATTCGTAAGCTCACAGTTTTTTATTCCCCATCATCCACAAATGTGCTATGATAAGGAAATCGACTGTCTTGGGGAAAAAGATTCCCCAGTCACTAGTCACCCCTAAGGAGCCGCCCATGGAAACACTTCTTCAATATGCTGTCATCTGCCCGCTGGTCATGCTCGCGGGCTTCGTCGATGCTATCGCCGGAGGCGGCGGACTGATCTCCCTGCCGGGTTACCTGCTCTCCGGTCTCCCCGTCCATAACGCCATCGCAACAAATAAGATGAGTTCGACAATGGGAACGGTGCTTGCGACATTCAAATTTGCCAAAAGCGGCTTCATCCCGTGGAAGCTCTCGCTCTCCTGCGTGGTCTGCGCATTCGTCGGCTCCTCGATGGGCGCGAATCTCGCTCTCATGATGGATGCGAAGATTTTCATGACCTTCATGCTGATCGTTCTCCCCGCGACAGGGCTTTACCTTACACGCGGCAATGTACTGGTCACTGAGAAATCACCATACGCTTATAAAAAGACAGTCATCCTCAGCATGGTGACCGCCCTCTTCCTCGGCGTGTATGACGGCTTCTACGGCCCCGGCACCGGCACTTTCCTGCTGCTGCTTCTGACAGGCATCGCGCATCTTCCTCTGAAAGAGGCGAATGGTGTGACGAAGGTCATCAATTCGACGACAAATATCGCTGCGCTCTGCATCTTCCTCCTGCATGGCAAGGTACTCTTCCCCTTGGGCATCATCGCCGGCATCTTCGGGATGGCGGGCAACTACCTCGGCGCGCTCTACTTCGAGAAAGGCGGCGCGCGCAATGTAAAGCCGATCATTCTCTTCGTCCTTGCGATCTTCTTCTACAAGATCGTGTATGAAATGTATATCAAGTAAAAAGCAGCCGAAAGGCTGCTTTTTGGTATGTGCAGACTCATTGAATCGACAGCCTGCTTTCGTGGTAAAGGTTTGTTCATAAGGGGGACTACCCTAATCCCTAATCCCTAATCCCTAATCCCTAATCCCTAATCCCTAATCCCTAGCCACCAGTCACTAAAAAAAGCACGCTCCTTTCGGAGCATGCTTTTTTTGTGGCAAAGATTATTCACCCATTTCGGTGAGGACATGCGCGCAGCGAGCGCAGACGCCCGGGTGTTTCGGATCGGCATCCACATCTGCCGAGCGTTTCCAGCAGCGTTCGCACTTCGCGAGCGTGCAGACAGCGACAGCTGCTTTCACGGTGCCTTCTTCATTCGAAGCCGCATTTTCCGGAGCCGCTGCTGTACCTTCTACGATGTGCGTCTGGGACACAAGGAGGAAGTCGGCGAGTTCTTTTTCCATCGCTTTGACGACGTCATAGGCTTCGCCGTCCGCATAGACGGTGACTTCCGCATCGAGCGGATGGCCGATGACTTTCGCCTGACGGGCTTCTTCGAGTGCCTTCATAGCGACGCTTCTCACAGCGAGGCGCTTCTTCCATTTTTCATCGAGTGCTTTGTCAAGGTATGCTTCATTGACCTTCGGCATATCGGACATATGGACGGACCATTCTCTTTCTTCCTTATTTGGAAGAGCCTGCCATACTTCTTCGGAAGTGAAGCAGAGGACCGGAGCGACGAGACGGACCAGCGTGGTCAGGATCTCATACATCGCGGTCTGTGCGCTTCTTCTGAGCTTGGAGTCAGCCTTTTCTGTGTAGAGACGATCTTTCAGGATATCGAGATAGATCGCAGAGAGATCGACCGTGCAGAAGTTGTGGACAGCGTGGTACATGACATGGAATTCATAGTCATCATAGGCTTTGAGGACAGTCTCCTTGACCTGTTCCATGCGCAGCAGTGCCCAGCGATCGAGTTCTTCCATATCCGCATAAGCGACGGAGTCGGTCTTCGGATCAAAGTCAGAGAGATTGCCGAGCAGGTAGCGGAATGTATTTCTGATCTTTCTGTAGACATCGCTCATGGACTTCACGATCTTGTCAGACAGACGGACATCGCCCTGATAGTCGACCGAGGAAATCCAGAGTCTCATGACATCCGCGCCGTACTTGTTGATGACATCCTGCGGAGCGACGACATTGCCGACAGACTTACTCATCTTTCTGCCTTCGCCGTCCATAGTGAAGCCATGGGTGAGGACAGCCTTGTATGGCGCATGGCCATTGACAGCGACAGAAGTCAGAAGAGAGGAATGGAACCAGCCGCGGTGCTGGTCAGAGCCTTCGAGGTAGAGGTCGCACGGATAGGACATATCCTTCCAGGACTCTTCATGCGGATCGCGGAGGACGCCGTTCCATGTGGAGCCGGAGTCGAACCATACGTCCATGATGTCTTTTTCTTTATGGAAATGTGTGCCGCCGCAGTGCGGGCATTTGAATCCTTCCGGCAGAAGTTCTTCTGCGGAATGCGCCCACCATGCATCGGTGCCTTCTTTTTCGACGATTTCTTCGACCTTCTTCATGGTTTCCGGAGTGATGATCCACTTGCCGCAGTCATCGCAGTAGAAAGCCGGGATCGGCACGCCCCAGGAGCGCTGGCGGGAAATACACCAGTCCTGACGGTCGCGAATCATGTTGTACAGGCGGTCATGTCCCCAAGATGGGATGAAACGGGTGTCATCGACGGCTTTCAGTGCTTTGTCGCGGAAATCATTGATGGATGCGAACCACTGATCGGTCGCTCTGTAGATGACCGGCTGCTTGCAGCGCCAGCAGTGCGCGTACTGATGGTGCAGGGATTTCTTGCCGAGGAGTCTGCCTTCATGCGCGAGGGTAGAAATCACCGGGCCTTCTGCTTCCCAGATGGTCTTACCGACGAGGAATTCGCCAGCTTCTGCCGTCATGTGGCCTTTTTCATCAACCGGGCAGATGATCGGCTGGTGGAGCTTGCCGGCATTTTCATAGGTCTTGTAGACTTCGAAGTCGTCGACGCCGTGTCCCGGTGCGGTATGAACGCAACCGGTGCCGGCATCCAGCGTGACATGGTTGCCTTCCAGGACATAGATGGTGCGGTCGCCGTAGGTTTCCGGAGCGAAATGTGCGAGCGGGTGTTCGAATTTCGCAAGGTCAAGTTCAGAGCCCAGCATTTCACGGCCGACAAATTCATAATCCTCGACTTTGCAGTCAGCAAGGGACGCCGGAGCGAGCTCCTTATTCATGAGGTAGTATTCATCTGCGGCCTTGTTGTGTACCCAGACGTAGGTGAATTTCGGATTCACGCTAATGTAGCAGGAAGCCGGGATGGTCCACGGGGTGGTGGTCCAGATGACGGCAAAGACCTTGCTCGGATCTACGCCTTCCGGCTGGAGGCCATGGACGTCGACCATCGGGTATTTGACATAGATGGACGGAGACTTTCTGTCCTTGTATTCGATTTCTGCTTCGGCCAGTGCCGTCTCACAGTGGGTGCACCAGTAAACGGCCTTCTTGCCTTTATAAATGTAGCCTTTGTTCGCCATTTCGCCGAAGACTTCCAGTTCCTTCGCTTCCAGATGCGGGTCGAAGGTGACATAGCGGTGAGCGAAATCACCGACAACGCCCATACGGATGAAGTCTTCCTTCTGGATTTCGATCCATTTCTTTGCGTAAGCCAGGCACTTCTTGCGGAGTTCCAGCGGAGTCATGTTTGCGCGATCTTCACCGGAGTCTTTGAGTACGGCGTATTCGATCGGCAGACCATGGGTATCCCAGCCCGGTACATAGATGGCTTCATTGCCAGCCATATGGTGGTATCTGACGATGATATCTTTCAGGGTTTTATTCAGCGCATGGCCGATGTGAATCTTGCCATTCGCATAAGGCGGGCCATCGTGCAGTACGAAGGTCGGTGCGCCTTCTTTCTTTCTCTTTTCGATTCTTTTTTCATACAAATGATTCTGCTGCCAGAATTCTACGAAGCCCGGTTCCTTTTTCGGAAGGTTGCCGCGCATCGGGAATTCGGTTTCTGGTAAATGCAGGGTCTTGCTGTAGTCCATGACGAATTTCCTCCTGGGGTCATACAAATGACCAAAATAAAAAATTCCCGCCCGATAAGGGGCGAGAATTGATTTCCCGTGGTACCACCCTCATGACCTTATGGCCACTCGGTACAATTAACGATGTCCCGTCGGGGCTTTTCTTCCCCGCAGCTCTGAAGTGATCCATCCGCAGCCTCAACGCTCTCCTCCCACCATCGGAAAGCTCTCTGTGCATGAGGTCCATGCGAAACGTCTTCATCCTTGCCTTTACATAACTTTTGTTATTATAGGCTGATTGGAAAGGCAAGTCAAGAGGGAGTTTTAGGGTTAGCCCGTGGGACGGGCTGCCCTTTGATTGCGTACAAAAGAGGGGAGCGGGTTTTGTGGGTTCTACGGGTTCAAAAGGGGTGGTGCGGCGCATAATGCTATAGAAGCGCCGCAGAGTATAAATAGAGCAATGCCCGAAAGTCTGCGGATAGCAGGTTTCCAGTTTTGATCTTTCTAATCATTGCCCACCTAACCGCGAATGACAAAGATTTCTCGCTTTCGCTCGAAATGACGATACGAGAGTCTCCTAGTCACCAGCCACCAGTCCCTCATCCCTGCTTTCAACCGTGAACCCATCAACCTCACCCACGAACCTTTTCATTCAAAGAATGAAATCTTCACACGCCGTCCCCTCACCCACGGGTGGTTCGCTCGGCGGTGATGGATACGGCGGCGCGCCCACGGAGAAATCTCGCGGCGAAGAACGCCGCCGATTTCTTCTTTATGAAGCTCATCTACATGCGGAGCCGGCTCATTCTTTCGGATCAGCTGGTGGATCGGCTTTAGGAGCTTCTTCAGATGTTCCAGGATTTTCACCGGGATTTCCTTCTTTCTTGGCTTCTGCCTGCTTCTGTGCGGCGCGTTCTTCGATCTTGGCTTTGTATTCACTGGCAGTCTGCTTGAAACTTTCTTTTGCTTCTGCGGCTTTGGCCTGAGCGGCTTCTTTGTATTCTGCCGCCTGTGTTTTGACTTTTTCAGAAAATTTCTGGGCAGAGGCTTTGGCGGTTTCCGCCTGCTCTTCCGCCTGTTCTCTGAATTCTTCGGCCTGCACCTTCAGCTTATTCGCCTGAATCTTCGCTTCCTGCATCTGGACGCGTGCCTGCGCTTTCAGCTTTTCCGACTTGAGCTTCATCTGCTGGGACTGGACTTCAGACTGACGCTTCATTTCTTCCCGCTTCTGCTGGAGCACTTCCATCTGGTCTTTGGCCTGCGCTTTCACGACCTCCGCCTTCTTCGCCGCGTTCTTCTTGAATTCTCTCGACTTGATGCGCGCGATGGCCTGCAGATCCTTCGCCGCTTTTTCCGCCGTTTCCTGAGCGATTTCCGAGGCGCCGAGGGCCGTGTACTTCGCCTTCTCGATCTGTTCATCGGTCACGCCGACTTTTTTCAGGGCAGAGAGGAATTTATCTCCGAGCACCGTCACGGATTCCGAAAGCTGATCTGCCAGTTCATTCATCTTGGCATGTGCCTTTTCCGGGTATATTTCCTCCCAGTTCTTTTTCAGTTCTTTGGTGAAATCCTTCTTCTCATCCCCGAGCGGTTCATCTTTCTTCGGATTGTCTTCCAGCTCCTTCTCTTCGGATGCTGCCGCCGCCTTTTCTTCCTCAAAGACAGCGCGATACGGGCGGGTATCGTCCGGCATGCCGTCCTTGATCCAGCACTGCGCCGCCTTGCCGACGCCATAAGTGACGGTGACACCGATCGGGATCTGCATGATGGAAATCGGGATCAGTGTCGCAAGCGTCGTACCGATGACCGTCCCACCAAGCGAACCGATGAAGGAGAGAATCGCAGTCTGGTTCACTTCGACATCATACACCTTCGCGACCTTCGCGATCATGTAGACTTCATTGGCGACCAGAGCGACCGTCCCGAGGACAGGAGCCGCCACGATCACACCGGCGCGTCCTGCCGCCCAGCGGATGAGGCTCTCGGCTTCTTCATCGCGGTTATCAATGATATGGATCTCTACATCCGCTTCCGGAGAGTCGACATGGGCTTCTTCCTTCGCTTCGACGACAACCGGCACTTCAGCAGCTTTCTTCTCCGCCGGCAGCTGCGACTCCTTCACGACAGGAGCATTCTCCGCACGGACAACCGGTGTCTTTTTCATTTCTTCACTCATAAGTCCCTCCTTCTCCGGCCTTCCCGGATTTTCAGGTTGTAATTTATAAGGATCAGGCTGTCTTTATTATAACGTATTTCTCAGGGAGTGGGTAGTGGGAAGGTTCGGGGTTAGCCCTTAGGCGGGGCGTCCCTTGATTACGTTTGAAAGCCTCGATCGAATGAGAAATGAGAAATGGTGGTGCGGCGCAAAAATAATGACGCGCCGCAGAATTTTGATAGCGCTTCGCGCCGTCATCATCGGAAGCTCAGCCGAGAGTCTTTCTTGCACTACTGTCAGTATCACATAGGCACCGGTACAGAAACAACGCCTTGGTGCTACGTATTTCTGCTTTCACACATTCTTCGTTTAGCGGTCTGCAAGAAAGATTTCTCGCTTCGCTCGAAATGACGATATGGTAGTCTGATGTCTCCTAGTCCCCAGTCACTAGTCACCAATCTGTCAGTCCCCCATCGACAGGGATCACCGCTCCTGTTATGAAGGAAGATTTCTTGGAAATCAGGAATGCGATCACTTCGCCCACCTCAAATGCCTTTGCAATGCGGCCCAAGGGGTACCACTCTGCCATTTCCTCTCGGCTGCCGCCATAAGCTGCCAGCTGCCTTTCCAGCAGCGGCGTATCGACATCTCCCGGGCAGACGACATTCGCACGGATCTCATCGACAGCAAGCTCTAAAGCGAGCGAGCGGGTGAACGCGGTGAGCGCCCCTTTGGTCGCGCTGTAGAGGCTGCACTGCACATTTCCTTCAAGCGCGGCATCCGAAGCCACGGAGACGATGCTCCCCCTTGCACCGCGCATCTTCGGTATCACGGAACGGGCGAGCTTCATCGCGCCGAATACATTCACGGCAAACATAGTTTCCATATCCGCGTCTGTCATATTATCCAAAAGCCCTTCTGCATAGATACCGGCAGAAATGACAAGCCCGCGAATCTTTCCCCGCATGGCTGCTTCTTGGGCCGCGCGCTCACAGTCTTCTGTCTTCGTCACATCGCAGCGGATGAAATGACTGCCCGCTGCCTGTTTCTCTGCGAGCTGTCCCCTTTCCTCATCACGGCCGAGGAGAATCGGCTCATAGCCTTCCAGAGAAAGGATCTTCGCCGCCGCGAGGCCGATGCCGGACGTACCGCCGGAAATGAGGACGAGATTTCGTGTATCTGACATGGGTGGGTTGCTCCTTTGTATGGAAAATAGTTTTTGTTCAACGGGGAAGGCGGGGAAGTGACGGCTTTTTTGAAGGATCGAAGCCCGAAAGCCTGCGGATAGCAGGTTTCCCTAGATGAGTGACACCATCTGTTTCGCCGCTAGTGACAAAAATCCCTCGGCTACGCTCGGGATGACGATAAAAGAAAAACGGTAGCGCAATCGGTCTGCTGACCGCTGGCATGTCCCATCTCACTGCGCTCAAAATGGCGTCTCACTTGATTTTCGCGTCGCTTTGCCCCTAAAAATCAAGTTCGCTTGCACAAGCCCTTCGGGCAGCTCCCCCGAAGGAGGAAGCAAGACGCGGCGTCGCTAACGATTTCCTTAGCACGAGCCGCCCTAGTCACTAGCTACCAGTCACTTTTTCAACGATGACAGGTATATAAATTCGATCCCCTGCGCCTTGAGTTTCGGCACCATCTGGCGGAAGGCTTCGGCGGTATGTGGACGACAGTGGCCGATGATGATGTACGTGCCCTGCTTCTTGGCGCGATCGGCTCCCTCTTGGATCATCGCGCAGATGTCAGATACGGAGGCCGAGTTATCGACGAAGAGGTCATTTCTTACATAGGGCACGCCGTAGGTCTTCGCCGCCTTGTCCGCCGCCGTCGTGCTGTTTGTGTGACTGTCGAAGAAGAAGAGCCCGCGATGGTGGAGCTCATTCATGACGATATCCATGGCTCTCGCATCGATGGTGGCTTTCGAGCCCTGATGGTTATTGATGCCGATGGCTTCCGGCAGCTGCGAAAGCGAGTCCCTCAGCATCTGGCGGATGTCCGCATCGCTCATAGAGGTCAAGATGACCTTCGGCTCCATGCCGATACCCGAGACGGACTCCATCGGCTGATGGAGAATGACGGGAAGTCCGTGTGCGCGCCACGAGAGTGCGGCATCTCTGGTATGCACCTGATCCGGCATGACGGCCAGCGTGAGCGGGATGCCCATCTGTTCATAGATGTGCTGGGAGTCCAGATCGCGCCCTGCATCATCGATGACGATGGCGAGGCGTCCGGTCACTTGCCCGCCAACGTTTTCTTTCGGCGGCAGGATGGATGCCGCTTTGGCCGGCAATGCTTTTTCGGAGCTGCCATTCGCACGGGCTTCACTCTTGCCGGACTTGGCAGGTGCTGCTTTTGCGGGCTCCGTCTTCTTTACGGAGGAAGGAGCCGGCGCAGATTTCCTCTCACGAGAGACTGCGCTCTCTGTCCTTGCGGAAGAAGCAAAAGCCTCGACCGTTTCTTTCGGTGTTTCCGCCTTCAGCTCTTCTCCGCCTGTGATCTTAGAGACGACACGGCTGATGCTGAAGACTTCCTGCGTCGGCTCTGTCTCTCTCGCCTCATCCTCTTTCATGCGCTCTGTCTTCCCGTCAGCTTTCGTGACTTCTGCATCTTTCGGCTTCTTCTCATCGTCCGCTTTGGCTTCGACGACGACGGTTTTATTGATGATATCCTTGATCTTTTCTTTCACGCTCTCGGGCGTCCCCTGGTCTTCCTTCGGGACAAGCCCCTGCATTTCCTTGTCATTGAAAATATGACGGATCGCCGTCACCTGATTCGCATTGTCCGCCGTCGGTGCATTCGTCATCCGGTCTGTCATATATGCCGAGCCCACCACGAGGCCGATAAAGAAGAGGAGAACCAGAAATGGATGTCCATTGCTCTTTTTTACTGCTCTTTTTCTTCTGACTGCCATGAAAATCTCCTTTGGGAAATGGTTATATCTTTTCGTCTCTATGGCTTTAGTATAAAGGTTCAAGGTTTCGGGTTCAAGAGTCAGGGTTCAGGGTTCGCCCGTGGGGCGTGCCGCCCTTTGATTGCGTGCGAAAGAGGTTCAGCGGGTTCAACAAGTTCAGAGGGTTCATCGGGGGGTGCGGCACATCATCATATGGAAGCGCCGTGGAGTATAGATGGTGGCGATGCCCGAAGGTGGCATTTCAGTCGCTAGTCACTCGAGGCTTCTAATCCCTAGCCACTAATCCCTAGCTACCAGTCACTAGTCACCCGCCTCCCAAAGTCAAAACCCGCTCGGCTTTCGCCGAGCGGGTTGCTTCGTTCAGCCATGTACAAAAGGCTACTTCTTCGCGAGCCTTGCGATCGTCTCGATCAGAAGAGCGGTATCGAGAGGTTTGGCTAGATGCTCATTCATACCGGCGGCAAGAACACGCTCACGGTCTTCGGCAAAGGCATTCGCCGTCATCGCAATGATGGGGATGGTCTTCGCATCCGCTCTCGGAAGAGCGCGAATGGCGCGCGTGGCCGCAATGCCGTCCATGACAGGCATCATGACATCCATCAGAATCGCATCGTAGGTGCCTTCTTTCGCCTCTCCGAAGAGACGCAGCGCTTCTTCCCCATTCATGGCTTTGGTGATGGTGGCGCCTGCATTTTCCAGCAGAAATTCCGCGATTTCCATATTGAGCTCATTGTCTTCCGCGACGAGGAGATGGAGACCTGCGATGTCTGCCTTCACCTTTTCTTCGATCTCAGGCTTCTCCGAAAGATCGAGTGCGAGCGGCAGGGTGATGATGAAGGTGCTCCCCTTACCGGAATCGCTGACGCAGTCGATACGGCCCCCATCTGATCGAGCATGCGCTTCACGATGGAAAGCCCCAGCCCTGTACCGGTATAGGAGGTACGGGCGTCACTCTTTTCCTGTGAAAATGGATCATACATTTACTGCTGGAATTCTTTGCTCATGCCGATGCCATTATCCCTGCAGGTGAAAATGATGCGCGACTCGTTCTCCGAGAGACTTTCTTCCGAAAGAGATACATTCACCTCGCCACGGTCCTTATTGTACTTCACTGCATTGCCGATGATATTCATAAACACCCGCTTCACATGGAGCGGACTGCCGATGAACCAGGCATGCCGGCAGTCATTTCTGAAGGTGATAGAAATCTGCCTCTCCTCCGCCTGCCTTTCTACGATGGTCCGGATTCCCTCGAACATTTCTTTCATATCGAAGGGTTTATGCTCCATAAGGATCGTACCGGACTCGAGCTTGCTGATGTCAAGGACTTCATTGAAAAGTTCCAGAAGGTATCCGGAGGCTTCATACACTTTCTTCCGATACTCATTCTGCTTTGCTGCATCATCGCTGAAATGCTCCGCGATCTTAATCATGCCGCGAATCCCATTGATCGGCGTGCGGATGTCGTGGCTCATACGTCGCAGGAACTCGGTCTTCGCCTGATTGGCAGCTTCTGCCTCACGCGCTTTTTCGAGGAGCTTGGCCTGATAGCGCCGCTCCTGCGCCTCTGCCTGAAGCTCGGCTTTCTCATCCGACTTATGGCGGCTCCATAAGACCATCGCCCCGAAAATGATGCATACGATGGCTGCATAGAGGAGGTGTCTGGTGCGGTCTTTGAAAACATGAGATCCCGGAACAAACTGGTAGATGAAATAGTTTCGGCCATTGCTCATGGACGCATAGTAATTCACCCCATTCACGCAGATCGCCATAGGCTCATCCACATTTTCTCTTTGGGAAGCCGCTTCTTTGATGGCCGCGACGATGGCCTCATACCTCGCCCGATTCTCGGAAAGATCCTGCGTATTGCCCGCAATGATGGTATTTCCTTTCGCGACGACAACCTCCATCGAGGCGTAGGTATGGAATCCGGAGAGGATCTTCTGCAGATTCAGATTGTAGCCATCGGCATAGGTGACCGGCGTATGGTAGTAGGCGATGAGCACCCTGTCATCCTCTTGCGTGTGTCCCGATGCGAAATCAATGAAAGAGCCATCGGCAAGCCGGATCCGGTCTGCATACGTTTTAAGCGGAATATCTGCGACATCCAAGATGACGTGATTTCTGATATGCTTGACAAACTCCTCCGGCGCCATTTCCTCTCGTGTCGCCTGTTCTATGACCTGTCCATCCCGATCCACGATGAGAAGTCCGGTCAGTCGCAGCACATGAAGCCG
Source organism: uncultured Dialister sp. (assembly GCA_900543165.1). GTDB lineage: Bacteria > Bacillota > Negativicutes > Veillonellales > Dialisteraceae > Dialister. The sequence goes on from UQQQ01000007.1 coordinate 22,125, forward strand.
CTCTTTCAGCATGTCCTGCGTGGGTACACGTTCTCTTGCAAGCGTCCGCTGGACATTATGCAATTTGTCGATGGTACGGTCCAGGCTCTGCATGACCGTCACCTGATTGAACTTTTTCGTCATGGCATACTCGGTATGCACATAGTCGGCCGTATCCTTCATCTCATCCTTGAGACGCGCGAGATCCGATTTCCCGGAATGAATATATACAGCCGTCATGACCAACAGGGACAGGATCAGCATCAGATACAGAAGCGCCGCTTCGCTTCGGCATGCTTTCACGACTTTATGCATCATGGCAGTCCCTCCAGATAACTCTTCGGCTGATCCACGTAGTGGCTCAGGATTTCCTCCGTCGTGCCATCGCGGCTCATCTCCCGGATCACAGGACGGAGCGCCTCCGCGATGCCTCGCTTGTCATTTTTGTCAAAAGCCACGCCGACGCCGACCACCATCAATGGTTCATCCAGGATGCGGAAGGCCGTATGATAATCCTTCATATACTGGACAATCACCGTCTCATGCGCACCGATCGCATCCACATAGCCCTTTGAAAGGTAGGTATAGATGATGTCTCTGTCAAAGAAACTGTAAATCCCTTTCACGACCGGTATGCGCCCGCCCGGATGAGCGAAGATCCCCTCCGGCTTCGTCGTCGACTGGACTGCGATGACTTTCCCCTCCAAATCAGCGAGTGTACGGATATCGCTGTCTGGATTCACCGCCACCACCTGACGGCTCATGAGGTAAGGCCCGGCCCAGAGATACTGATCCTCGCGTCCCTTCATCGAGAAGCAACTCCATATGCAATCGATCTCACCTGAGGCAAGGAGCGCATCCTTCTTCTCCCAGTTGATGCGCTGAATTTCTGCGTGATAGCCCATGCGCGAAAAAGCCGCCCGCGCGAGCTCGGCATCGATGCCGGAACTCTTTCCATTCTCGTCGATGTAACTGAAGGGAGGGTACGCGTCGATCCCGACAACGATCGTCTTCCTCTCCGCCTCCTTCTTCACCTACATTCCCGCAGCCGCAGATAACAAAGAGCAAAAGTGCGATAAGAAAAAATCCCATCCCGTATTTGCGTAGTTCCGTCAAACTCATAAACTTCCCCTTCAGATGTAATAGTCCTGTCACTAAAACATTAGATTTTTTTACCTTTCCATTATACAGGATGGTCAGAAAATCAGCCAGGGGAAATGAAACGGACTGGAATTCTTGAAGACTTTGAGCCTGGAAGACTGAGAGACTGAAAGACTTGTAGACTTTAGATGTCGGATGTCGGATGTCAGACTTCAGACTTCTGACTTCTGATATTTCCCAGTCTCTCAGTCTCAATAAAAAAGAGCCCGAAGGCTCTTTTTATTTCCGATTTCTCCACACATGCCACGCGGAAAGGACGAAGCAGAGTGTCACCATGCCTGCCGTCACCAATGTCATGGCATCATCATGGCTTCGCGTCCGCCAGAGGGCAAAGAGGGTAAGAAGCGCAAGGAAAAGAAGTTTGATGGTATTCGTCATAGGGAGCTCCAGAAAAAGTGACTAGTGACTAGCGACTAGCGACTAGTGACTGAGGTCTACGGGTTCAAGGGTTAGCAAGTGTAGCGTGCTGTCCACTGATTGTGGATGAAAACTCTGCTCGAATTAGGAATTAGGAATGAAGGTGGCGGCTTCGCCGCGAATATATATGGGGCGATGCCCCAAAGTAGTATTCAAGTCCCCAGTGACTAGTCACTCGAGGCGCCTAATCCCTAGCCACTAATCCCTAATCCCTGCTTTCAAACCTTTGTCATGTAACACGCGTATCGTCCCCCGCCTCCAGGAAGGGGGGCTCTCCGTGCGCGTTCTCCAATCCTAAACCTGTTTATTTATTCCGCTCTCTCCAGCATGAGCTTCAGATCTTCCTTATGGAAGGACTTGATCTCCGGTTTCTCTTCAAGCATGGCAAGGACATAGGCGAGTGCCGCTTCGACACCGACCTTGAGACCGCTCTCATCGATATCAAATTCCGGAGTATGGTGGTTCGCTCCGGTGCCCAACGCCTCATTTTTCGCGCCAGTGAAGGTAAAGAGCCCCGGATAGGTAGACTCGGTGATGGCAAAAGTTTCCGAAGCCATCCATGGCTCGGTATCTTCCATGACATCGCCCACGCGCTCCGCGATGGCTTTCCGCGCCAGATCTACGCACTCTTTATTATTGGCCGTAACAGGGAAGTACTGGTCTTCCATGATTTCTGCCGTGCAGCCGTAGTTGTCGCAGATGTCTTTGAGCAGCTTCCAGAAATCCTTGCGGAAGGAAAGTCCGTCTTCATTCACAAAGCAGCGCGCTGTGCCGGCGAAAGTGAGCTCGTCAGGGATGACATTCGGCGTGTCACCCGCCTGCACCATACCAAAGGAATAGGTGAGGCAGTTTCTCGGGCTGACTTTCCGCATACGGTAAGACTGGAGCGCCATGTAGAAAGCATTGAAGCAGTCGATCGGACTGACGGCGAGGCTCGGCATGGATCCATGCCCGCTCTTGCCATGAATCTTCACGCGGTAGAAGAAGGCACCTGCCAGTACACCATCATACATGACCGCGACCTTGCCCGCCGGCAGGCAGTACATCATGTGCGTGCCATAGCAGGCATCCACATGGATCTTCTTCTCATCGAGATAAGACAGCAGATGACCGACACCACGCTCTCCCATTTCTTCTGCTTCTTCGAACATGAGAAGAACCTTGCCCTCCCATTCGTCCTTGTGCGCCGAAAGGATCTTCGCCGCGGTAAGAAGCATCGCCGTGTGACCGTCATGCCCGCAGGCATGAGAAACGCCGTGATTCTTCGAGAGGCATACCTTTTCGCATGCCAGATTCTTCGGATTCTCTTCGATCGGCAGCGCATCGATATCCGCCCGCATCAAGACCGTCCAGCCATCCTTCCCGCTGTCGATCATGCCGAAGACACCGCCGCGCGATACGCGGACGGTGGAAATCCCCCAGCCATGGAGTGTCTTTTCGATGAAGTCCATGGTCTGGAATTCCTGCTGCGACAGCTCCGGATTTTCATGGAAATGACGGCGAAGAGAAATGAGAAAACTCTCCTCGGCTTCGACTGTTTTCTTTATATCCATTATAATCAGCTCCTTGAAGGGAAACACTGATGAAATCGTTGTCAGATTTAATCAGCGTTTCCATAGATAGTCGGCAGAGATTCTGCCGCATGTCTTTCATTATACATGTCTTTCATTATAGAAAGGGGAAAGATACGTGTCAAATGATATGGGGAAAAGATGCAAGGGGTTCAACGGGAATGCCTGAAGGTTTCTTTGAGAACAGGTTTCCCGTTTTGAGCTTTCCAAACATCGACTGCCTGACCGCGAATGACAAAGATTTCTCGCTTCGCTCGAAATGACGATACGAGAGAATCAGCAGTCGCTCGAGACTCCTAATCCCCAATCCCTGGTCACTAGTCCCAGTCACTCCTAATCCCTAGCTCCTAATCCCCAGTCACTAGTCACTCCACTTCTCCCAGCGAAGGCATCGCAGGGATCGCACCGGCTCTGGTCGTCGAGAGGCTGGCGGCGCGGTTCGCGAAGGTAAGAATGGCTTCGAGGTGCGCTGCCGAAAGCTGGCTGAGATCTTCGCGGCAGAGTTTCGAGAGGGCTGCGCCGAAGAAGGTGTCTCCCGCGCCGTTCGTATCGACGACTTTCGCAGGGACGCCCGGGACGCGACCGGTCAGATGCCCGAGCCGGTAGAAGCAGCCTGCCTCCCCGAGCGTCACAAGGATGAGGGAAATGCCCTTCTCCATCAGGCGCCTGCTGCCTTCTTCCCAGTCTTCCGATCCAGAAAGGAGCGGCAGTTCTTCTTCGGACACCTTGAGAATATCCACGAGCGGCAGCGGCTGGCGCATCGCGATGATGGCCTCCCGCGGATCGTCCCAGAGGCGGGCGCGGTAGTTCGGATCATAGGTGATGACCGCGCCATAGGATTTCGCGCGGCGGATGGCAGAGAGCACGCTGCCGCGGGCCGGCTCCGCCGTCAGAGACACCGAGCCGAAATGCACCATGTGCGCCTTTCTCAGAAGGAAATCCTGGATTTCCTCTTCCGTAAGCATGGTATCCGCATGAGATTTCCGATAAAACGTGAAACTCCGTTCCCCGTCTGCATCGATCGAGACGACGGCAAGGCTCGTCGGGTGCTTGGTATCGACGGCAAGCGCAGATACGTCGACGCCATCCTTTCTGAGAACGTCCGTCAGGTAGCGCCCGAAAGCATCGTCCCCGACTTTGCCGATGAAGGCCGTCCTCGCCCCGAGCCTCGCTGCAGCGACAGACAAATTCGCCGGCGCGCCGCCCGGATTTGCCGCATAGAGCGGCACGCCCTCCGCATTCACTCCGGTCTGCGTGAGGTCGATCAGTATTTCTCCGATGGATAAAATGTCCATGATACGTTCCTTTCGAGAAAATGGTTGGCAGGAATTAGTAGCTAGTGACTGGTGACTAAATGCCACTTTCGGGCATCGCCATTTTTTATAGTCCGCGGCGCTTCTATATTCTTATGCGCCGCACCACCATTTCGCATTTCTCATTTCTAATTTCTCATTCGATCAGAGCTTTCACTCACCATCAATGGGCAGTACGCCAGGGGGCTAACTATTGTACCTATTCCAATCAAAAATCCGAACCCTTCTTCCAGAAAGGTTCGGATCATTTGGTGCCGGAGGCGGGACTTGAACCCGCACGATGTCGCCATCGCCAGATTTTGAGTCTGGTGCGTCTGCCATTCCGCCACTCCGGCATATCGATAGTATGTATTGTAGCATACCTATCGATGATGCGTCAATAATAAGTGAGAAACAAGAAGCGTGAAGCGGTAGTGCACATCCGGAAAAAACGGATGACAGCGCTATGCCATACCAGCCACCAGTCACTAGTCACTAGTCACTTTTCACTTTTCAATGCCTTCAAACGTATAGTCCTTATCCTCGACCGCTTTCTTGATGTCTGCGTCAGGGATTTCTTTGGAAAGTGTCAGGACAGCCGTGCCTGTCTCATGAGAAACTTCTGCTTTTTCGACGCCGTCCAGTGCTTCCAGCGCTTTCTTCACTGCCATTTCGCAGTGACCGCACATCATGCCTTTGATTTTGACTGTTTCTTTCATTTCGTTTTCCTCCTTTGGAAATTGAATGCTTACATACTGATAGTCTGCCGCCGCCAGAACCTTCCTGAGGTCGGCTTCCCGGGGCAGCAGGGTGTAACGGATCTTAGCCTCCCCCGTCTTCGCATCAGCTTTCAGGCAGGTGACAGAGGGGAGCGTCTCCAGTGCTTTCTTCACATGCGCTTCGCAGTTCTCACACATCATGCCTTCGACATGGATGATGGCGCAGTGGGAGCTTTCCTCCTTTAAGAGAGCAGCTTCGTTTTCCCTGACGCTGGCGCGATGACGGATCGGCTTGTCATGAGTTGCATCATGGATGTTCACGCGGGTGAGCCGGAGGGCATTCAGGCAGACGGTGAAGCTCGAGAGCGACATCGCTGCCGCCGCCCACATGGGGTTTAAGGAAATCCCGGTATACAGGCCCGCTGCCATGGGAATCAAAAGCGCATTGTAGGCGAAAGCCCAGAAGAGATTCTCGTGAATATTCCGCAGGGTCTTCCTCGAGAGGCGGATGGCGGCCGTTGCATCCGTCAGGCGCGAATTCATGAGTACGACATCCGCCGAATCAATCGCGACGTCTGTCCCGCCTCCGATCGCCATGCCGACGTCAGCGCGTGTAAGGGCAGGCGCATCATTGATACCGTCGCCGATCATGAGGACGCGTCCGCGCTCTGCGAGTTTCCTGACAGCCGCTTCTTTCCCATCCGGCAGAATCCCCGAAAGGATGGTATCGACGCCTGCTGCCTGTCCGATGGCGCGGGCCGTCTTTTCATTGTCTCCCGTCAGCATGACGACCTCGATCCCCATCGCGTGCAGTTCCTGCACGGCTCTGGCAGAATCCTTTCTGAGAACATCCGCGACCGCGATGAGGCCGAGAAGCACGCCTTCCTGCATAAAGAGAAGCGGCGTCTTCCCTTCTTCTGCGAGAGCGTCCGCACGGGCGCGCAGGGAGCTGGTATCTGCCAAAGAGGTAATGTAGGCGAAGGAGCCGCCGGCGAGCGTTTTCCCTTGCTGCTTCCCGGTGAGGCCCTTTCCGGGGAGGATGAGGAAATCGGTGATTTCCTCGGCTTTGATCCCCCGCTCGTCCGCAAGATCGGCGATGGCGCGTGCGAGCGGATGCTCTGATTTCTTTTCCAGCGCATATGCCGCCTGCAGGAGCTCATCCTCTGAAATACCGTCTTCGGGCACGATGTCAGTCACGCAAGGCGCGCCCTCGGTGAGCGTCCCCGTCTTATCGAGCGCAGCGATCTGGACACGGCCCGTCATTTCCATCGCTTCACTCGTCTTGAAAAGGATGCCATGCTTCGCGCCCAGACCATTTCCCACCATGATCGCGACCGGTGTGGCAAGTCCCAGCGCGCAGGGGCAGGAAATCAAGAGGACAGAGATGGCATAGGTCAGAGCCTCCCGCGCGCTGCTTCCCCATGCCAGATGCACCGCGAAGACAAGCACCGCAATGCCAATGACTGCGGGCACAAAGACGGCGGAGACCCGGTCTGCCATGCGGGCGATCGGCGCTTTCGTCGCAGCCGCCTCGCTCACCATGCGGATGATCTGAGAAAAGGACGTATCCTCCCCCACGCGCGTCGCCTTTGCGGTGATGTGCCCATTCGTATTGATCGAGGCTGCACGCACGACATCGCCGACCCCCTTATCGACCGGCACCGACTCGCCCGTCAGTGCCGACTCGTCGAGCGCCGCCGTTCCCGAGAGGATTTCGCCATCGACAGGGACCGCTTCGCCCGGTTTCACCAGAAAGATGTCGCCTGCTCTGACCTCGCTCACAGGGAGACGGATTTCCTCTCCGTTTCGGAGGAGCAATGCCTCTTTCGGCGCCATCTTCATGAGCGACTTCAGCGCATCCGTCGTGCGCCCTTTTGACAGAGCTTCGAGGAGCTTTCCCACAGTGATGAGTGCGGGAATCATCGCAGCAGCCTCAAAATAGAGCTGGTCATGGTAGAGCGGCATGATATTCATGTTCGACACACCATTTGTGATGAGCCATGTCATCCGATAGAAGATGCAGAGTGACCAGAGAAAGGAAATCCCGGATCCCATTGCGACCAGCACATCCATATTCGGCGCGCCCTGCGAAAGCGAGCGGAAACCGGAAATGAAAAAGTCACGGTTGATGCCCAGCACGAAGAGTGAGAGCAACATTTGCGAAAGCGCCAGCCCCAGATGGTTGTGATCCAGAAATGACGGGACCGGCCAGGAAAGCATATTGTGCCCCATCGTGATGTACATGAGAAGCACCAGAAACAGAGCCGACCAGATGAGTCGCTTCGCCAGCCGCGGCGTCTCGCGATCCTTCAGCGCTTCCTCTTCGACAGACATCAGCGGACTTCCCGCAGACCTTGGATCTTCCATGGGCGAAGCTCCATAGCCTGCCTTCTCCACCGCACGCACGACCGCATCCTCTCCGGCCGTACCCTCGACAATCATGGAATTCGTCAAAAGAGAGACGGAAACTTTGGAAACGCCGGGCACTTTTTTCACCGCCCGCTCCACATGCCCTTGGCACGCCGCACATGTCATGCCGGTGACGATGAAATGGTTTTTGTTATTTATCGTATGCAAAATTCACCTCCGAGAAAATGGGTTCAGGGTTCGCCCCAGGGACTACCCCTGAACCTTGAAGTTCGAAAGCAGGGATTAGGAGTCTCAAGTGCCTGGTGACTCGTGACTAGTGACTGGAATGCTTGGGAAACGCTGATTAAATCGAAGAGTCAGATTTTACTCTTGAATTTTCATACATAGCTTCGACATAACATTCCTTAAATAGCCAGCTCATGGCATCGCCATGATTTATACTTTGCGGCGCTTCCATATTTTTATGCGCCGCACCACCATTTCTAATTTCTCATTCAGTCAAAGCTTTCAATCGTAATCAAGGGGCACCACACCCCTGAACCTTGCACCTTTTATTTCATCAGCTTCTCCAGCATCGCACAGAGCTCATCGACTTTATCCTCTTTGCCTTCCCGAATATCTTCGGCAACGCAGCCGCGGATGTGAGCCGCCAGAAGGAGCTTATTGAAACTGTTCAGCGCATTTGACACGGCAGAGACCTGCATCACAATGTCAGGGCAGTAGGCATCATTCTCCACCATCTTCTCGATCCCGCGGATCTGTCCCTCCATGGTCTTGAGCCGCGTCATCAGACGCTTTCTTTCTCGCTCCGTCCGCTCCGTGTGACGGCAGCACTCGCAGGAGGTGGTTGTTAGTTTTTCAGTCATGGAAGATGTCCTTTCGAAATAAAGTGGGAAGGGTTCAGGTTGATGGGTTCAGGCTTCAGGGTTCAGGGTTGTGGTGGCGGCTTCGCCGCAAATATATGAGGCGATGCCCGAAAGTCTCTCGATAGCAGGTTTTCTCGTATCGGAGCCTTCCCCTTGCGGGGAAGGTGCCCCGTAGGGGCGGATAGGGCACAGGCGGCATGAAAGACAGATGAGGAAAGCGGAGAAGTGCGCGGCACATGTGGGAAAAGCATAAGACCCTCACCGCGAATGACAAAGATTTCTCACTTCGCTCGAAATGACGATACGAGAAGCTGATGTCTCCTAGTCTTTTAGTCACCAGTCACCAGTCACCAGTCACCAGTCACCAGTCACCAGTCACCAGTCACCCATAGACTACACCCCCCTGGGGTCTTTTGTCAATTGAAAAAATCAAGGGAAACACTGATTCAATCGTTGTTCGATTTGACTCTGCGATTGAATCAGCGTTTCCCAAGAACCGGCAATGCACATGCCAGCTCTTTGCGAAAGGTTTATAGTTAGCCCTTGGGGCGTGCCGCCCTTAGATTACGTTTGAAAGCCTCACTTGAATGAGAATGGTGGTGCGGCGCATTTCGTCATCCTGAGCGGAGAAAAACGTCGTATGTTAAAAAATGGCTGATCTGAAATAGGAGAACTGAGTCGAAGGATCTAAGCACCGCAAAGTATAATATAAATAATGGCAATGCCCGAAGATGGTATTTAGTCACTAGTCACTAGTCACTAGTCACTAGTCACCAGTCACTCCTAATCCCTAATTCCTAGCCACTCATCCCTGCTTTCAAGCATCCATCGCTTATCGGTCTGCAAGGAAGATTTCTCGGCAACGCTTTCAATGACGATACGGGAGCCCGATGTCTCTTAGTCTTTTAGTCACCAGTCACTCGAGAAGCCTCAGCCCCAGTCACGATTTCCTTGACTACATCCATCTTTCCTGCTTCCGTCTGGTCCCATGTGATCGGCGTCAGGGTCGGATAGCCGCGGTGCGCCCAGTACACATCCGTCTCCGGATCATCACAAGAGAGCGCCTTGCCGGAGAGCCAGAAGCCCAGATGACCGGACGGATCTCTCATTTCCTGGATCGCATTGTCATAATGCTGCAGGCCGAGGCGTTTCACCTTGAGATGCGCGAAGGAGAGATGTTCAGCAGGCTTTGGCATATTGAGATTCAGAATGCCGCGATATTTCTTTTCGATAAAATATCGCTTCACGATATCCAAGGCAAAGTCTGATGCTTTTTCCAGAAAGTCCGCTTCCTTTGTGGTCTCTGCCGAGAGCGCGATAGATGGTATCCCTGTGAAGATGCCTTCGAGCGCGCCGCCGACGGTCCCGCTGTAAATGCAGTCGCTCCCCGTGTTGTAGCCGTTATTGATACCAGAGACGATGAGGTCAGGCATGTCATCCCGAAGCCAGCGGCAGAGCGCGAGCTTCGCACAGTCCGCCGTCGTCCCGCTGCAGGCAAGTACAGTGATGTTCTCCCCATAGCTTTCCTTGTACCACAGGCGCAGGTATGTCTGCAGCGACAGGGAAGAGGAGCAGGAACTCCGTCCCTTATCCGGCGCGATCACCGTCACGCGCCCGAGCGTCGCCAGCTTCTTTGCCATGGCAACAATGCCCGGCGCTTCATATCCATCATCGTTCGTCAAAAAAATATGCATGTGATTGTCTCCTTAGTGTTTTTCGAGTATGTATGGTGAAATGATTCAGGGTTCAGGGTTAGCTCATGGGACGTGCCGTCCTTTGATTGCGTTTGAAAGCTTCGCTTGAATGCGAAATGAGAAATGATAGTGCGGCGCTTTTCGTCATCCTGAGCGGAGAAAAGCGTCGTATGTTAGAAAATGGCTAATCTGGAATATGAGAACTGAGTCGAAGGATCTAAGCGCCGCGAATATATATGGGGCGATGCCCGAAAGTCGGTGGATTACCGGTTTCCCGTTTGCGGTTTCCTATCATCGACCGATGAACCGCAAGCGAAAAAGATTTCTCGCCTCGCTCGAAATGACAATACGAGAGCCTCATGTCTCCCAGTCTCCTAGCCACCAGTCACCGCTTCCCCCCATTGTACCAAAACTTTCTCGCCAGTAAAACATCTTTCCCATCGATTTCCTTCTATGCTATAATAGGACATTGTGAAAGCACAGAATATGTATGTTTGCGAGCCTATCACCAGCGTAGCATCTCAATGTATAGAAATTTTTTGCTCTTTGAAAGGAGTTTGTTTACATGACAGCAGATAACTTGACCTTTTCCATTGAAATCGATTTCATCCCGGATATTCAGGACGGCCGCGCCGAACTGAAAAAGAGCATGAAGAGCGTTTCCGAGAAATTTGACGGCACCTACATCCTCGATCCGAAAGCCCGCCCGATCATCTCCGGGCTTGCCAAGGATGATGTAGAAGGCGCGCTGAAGGAGCTCGGTCTCCTCGCCTTCGGCACATGGCCAGCATGCATCCTGACTGCCACCATTGTCTCCCCGCTCCCGATCCGTGCGGTCGGCATGTCGGACGGCTGGGATATTTACACCGGCAAGAAGACCTTCTTCGCTTTTGCACAGTTCCCTGCCGATGCCCTCTCCATCATGGTGAAAGCCTGCACCTATTATCTGGAACATGAGTCCTACCAGTCTCTGGAAGAATTCATCGATGCCATGGGCTATGAAGCCTTCCGTGATACCGTCCTCGGAAATACCATGCCGGGAAATGATGCCGGAAATGACTACTATGGCTCTTCCTGGGGCGCCCCCGACGTACCGCCGCTCAAAGAAGGCGACTTCGTCCGTCCCGAGAACAACATCATGCAGATCATCGAAGTGTACCCGGAAATGGGCCCCTTCCTCATGGAATACGGCATGTCCTGCGTCGGCTGCTTCGTCTCCTATGATGAAAACCTCTGGCAGGCTGCCCAGGGCCACGGCATCGACGTCTTTGAAATCATCGGCGAGATGAACGAATTCATCGCGGATAAATACAAGAAGCCTCTCCTCACCGAAGACACGCCGATGGAGACCATCCTCACCCTTTACCCGCAGCTTCTTCCCGTCTTCCAGAAGAAATCCATCGCCATGCCGCAGGATATGAAGACTACGATCGGCGCTCTCTGTAAAGAAGCAAACGCAGATGCCAAAGAGCTCATCGCTCTCTGCGATGAAAGACTGCGTGGGAAGGAAGAAGCGTAGTTTAGAGATTAGGGATTGGGAGTGACTGGGGACTAAGAATTCCCCGTAGCGTCATCCCGAGCGTAGCCCTCGATCTTTACTGCACTGCAATAATCAGCACGTATGCACTGAGGAGAAACGACGTATTGGTGCTGTTTCACATCAGGCAATGAGCGTTCTGCCATAGAGATTTCTCGGCTACGCTCGAAATGACGACGGCGCGAAGCGCTATCAAAACTCCGCGGCGCTTAGATCCTTCGACTCAGTTCTCATATTCCAGATTAGCCATTTTCTAACATACGACGCTTTTCTCCGCTCAGGATGACGAAATGCGCCGCACCACCATTTCTAATTTCTCATTCAAAGGTCGCCCATCCTCGCGAGCTAAACCCGAACCATTTCAAAAGCCGGATGCACAATCCATGCATCCGGCTTTTTGCTTGCTTTCTTATTTCATTTTCCATCCTGCTTTTTTGAGTGCCATGACGATCGGCACCACGATGACACCGGAGACGAGAGCTTCCGGGATACCATTTGCAGTGACGATCCCCATGATCATCAGACCGACCGCTTCGACAGAGATCCCCTTCGCTGCGGCATACGGTGCGCCGACCAGCAGAAAGAAGGAGCCCAGGAAGAGCACCGTATTCGTGATCGCCCCGCCCACCGCAGAGATGCCGGCACGCAGATGCGCATTTCCCGGAATGCACTTATAAAGAAGCCACACCACGATCGGGATGCAGATCCGCGGCACGATACAGATGAACGCATCGGCGATGACACTGTACTGCAGTGCGAACTGCATCATCAGGCTCGGCGCACGCAGCGTCTGAATGAAAGAAAAGAGCCCGAAAAGGAAACCGACCAGAATGCCGACCTTCGGCCCTGCGACGACCGTCCCGATGATGGTCGGGATGTGCAGGATCGTCGCATTCATCACGACGAGCGGGATGAATCCATAGCCTGTCAGTCCGAGAAAGATCGTGATCCCTGCGAGCAGCCCGGAAATCGTCAGCTCGCGAATGCTCATAAAAGTCTGATTCTGATGTGGATTGTTTTGTTCCATACCTATTCCTCCGTTCTTGTTCTCCGTGAGATATAAGACGCAAATAAAATACAGGCGCAAACGCGCTCTGCAGTCCAGCCCGCGCAAGCGATGCCAGCTAAAAGGCAGTGCGTTTCTGCACCTGTAGTTATTATAATCTGTGTCCCCTATTTGTCAACGGGGATGGAAAATTAGAAGACTTGGAGATCTCAATTCTCAGACTTCAGACTTCAGACATCTGAGCCCGTGGGCAGCGCCTTTGCTTTTGTTATGAAGATGACTTGTTTATACGGATTTTGCAGGAATCGTCAATCCCGCGTGATCAAAATCTCATCCCATCACGATGCAAAGGATCCCCGCAAGAGAAATCCCCACCCCGATGAGCTGGCGAAGAGTCAGCTTCTCTTTGTAGAGCAGAAGCCCTGTCAGCATCAGCGCCGCTACGATGAGACTGTTCGCCACGACGAAAGCCACATTCACCGCCCAGCCGGCCCGGTACATGAAGAGTGTCCCCACCTCGATACCGACGATCGCGAGTCCCAGCCCTATGGCGGAAAGACTCACGGAAAGTACGCCGCGCAAGAAGCTCTCCTTCCCCAAAGACTGAAAGAAGTAGAGCACAAAGGAAACGACAGACGCTGCAAGATACGTCACCGTGAGAGAAGCCATAGGATCCCCGATATCGGAGACTTCCTTCAACCCCACCTGATATCCTACACTGGATGCGACAACGAGAAGAAGCGGCCACCAAGTCGAAAACATCTATTTTCTCCTTACCTTACAATACAAAACATGCCCAGACAGGTGAGTGCGACCCCGGCGAGCTTCACAAGCCCCATCGGTTCCGTGTAAATACAAGAACCGATGAAGAGCAGCAGCACGACAATGATCCCCGTGTACACGATAAATCCCACATTCATCGGCCAGCCCGCACGATACATGTAGATCGTCCCCACCTCCAGCCCTGCGATGGCGACCCCTGCGATGGCCGCCGGAAACGGCACAGCGGCAAGCGCCGCCATGAGATCCCCCGCCGGAGAAAGCGCCTCGAAAAGCAGCACGCAGGTCAAGGCACTCACCAGGTACGTCGCCCCCAGTGCCGCGAGCGGAGAGGCGACGGACGACAGCTTCTTTGCGCAGATCTGGTATATCACATCAGCCACAACGATCAAAACGACAGGCCACCATAGAGCAAGCATGGAAATCCTCCTCTCAAAAAAAAGGCGCTCCAGCCACTCTCTCCCGGCTGCGCCGTACCTACGGAGAATGACTGAAACGCCTCTCTGCTCCACCCGGTGGCGAAGCAGGGGTTTTGTTTGTTTGATAGCACTATATCATGCGAGCCTTTCCTCTGTCAAGGAAATCGATTGGAATCGGCATAGCTCCGCAGTTTTATTCCTGCACAGGACATACAGAGATATCCGTTTCTGCCATCCAGCAATCTGCGCGGTGACTTATCGATGCTCTATAGATTTGACTACTGGTTTACAATATACTTATAAGGTTGACTCATGATTGCGCGAGAAAGCTCTGCTTGAATGACAAAGATTTCTCGCTCACGCTCGAAATGACGATACAAGAGAGTCACCAGTCACTAATCCCCAGGAGGTAGTATGAAATTTTTCAGTTATCAGACCCTGCTCGCCGCATGCCATTTCTGCTCGGACATCAATCAGAGCGCACTGGCGGCGGTGCTGCCCTTTCTGGTCGCAGCCTATCACTATGACTACGCGACCGCTGCTATGCTGGTGCTGTCGTCAAACATCATCGGTTCGCTCATCCAGCCGCTCTTAGGGACGCTCTCAGACAAGCATAACTGGCCATGGATCATGCCGCTCGGCCTCTTCATGGCAGGCGGCGGCATCGCACTGACAGGCGTCACGTCCGATTTCTATCTGCTCTGCCTCTTCACGATGATCTCGGGCATCGGTGTCGCGATGTTCCACCCGCAGGGCGCGCTCATGGTCAACCGTGTCTCGACAGATGAGAACCGCGGCATCAGCCTTTCGGTCTTTTCTTTTGGCGGTAATATGGGCTTCACCTTTGGCGCAGCGATCATCTCTGCATCGATTGCCTTCTTCGGCCTGCCGGGCACGCTCATTTTCTTTATCCCGGAAATCATCATCTGCCTGCTCCTTCTCGTCCTCTATCCGCGTCTGAAAGCCATCGGCGAGAAATCGATCTCTTCACACAAGAAACACGCCGTGACGGACGCACCAGACCAGTGGGGCTCCTTCTGCCGTCTCGGTGCTGTCGTCTTTGGCCGCTCCATCATGTACCTCGGGCTGAATACCTTCATCGTACTTTACTTCATGAATCACTTCCATGAATCACAGAATTTCAGTAACCTGCTCCTTAGCGTATACTATGGCATCGGCGCGCTCTTTACACTGATCGGAGGAAAAATGGGCGACAAGCATGGCTATCGCACCTTCGTCCGCCTCGGCTTCCTCCTCGCATTCCCCGCTGCGCTCATTCTCGCATGGACGGACAACTCCATTCTCGGTATCCTCTGCCTCATCGTCCTCGGTGCGGCTCTGAATCTTACGTATAGTCCGATGGTCGTCTTGGGCCAGCAGTACCTGCCAAACCGCGTCGGCCTCGCCTCGGGCATCACGCTCGGCCTTGCCGTCAGCGTCGGTGGCATCACAGCGCCGCTCCTTGGAAAGGTCGGCGACATGTATGGTCTGGAGACGACCTTCTACGTGATCGCCCTGATCACTCTCATCCCGCTCATTTCTTCCTTCACCTTGCCAAAGCCAAAGAAATAGCGGCTGCCGGCTGTCAAGAGCACCAGCATTCCCTTTCCCCCTGACAGGCACGAAAAAAGCCCGACCTCCCTATGAAAGAGGCAGGCTTTTTTAGCGTGTGCAGCGCTCCCTTCATTCCTAATTCCCCCAGAGCACCAAGTATGCCCCGATCAGGACGGCCAGGAAGCCCAGATTCGCCCCGGTGAAGACGAGGAAGTAGGCGCGCGCGAAGTGGAAGCGCATCGAAAGATACGCCTTGAAGGAAATGAGACTCGCCATAGAGGCGATGAGCGTACCGAGACCGCCGATATTGACGCCGAGGAGAAGCGCGGTGTAGTTTTCCGTGTACGGAGAGAGCATGACCGTCGCCGGTACATTGCTCACGACCTGCGAAAGGAGAAGAGAGATCCAGAATTCGTGCCCGGCAAGGAGCGCGGCCGGTTTCTCCTGAAGCCCCGAGATGTGCGTCAGATTTCCTACCGCGATGAAAAGTGCTAGGAAAAGGGCGAGCAGCTTGTAGTCGACCTCGAAAAAGGCCTTCCGGTCAAGGAAAGCGCAAGCAGGGATGACAATGGCAAGGAGGAATGAGATCGGGAGAAGTCGAAGGACATTCAAAAGGCACAGCGCAAAGAGAAGGAGCAAAAGCGCAATGCGAAGACGCGGTATGCCGGATGGCTTAGTGAAACGGAGCGTGAGCGGCCGGTCTTCGAGCGTATAGCTTGCCAAGAAGAGCAGAATACCCGAGAGAAGGGTGATGGGCGCGGTGATAGAGAGAAATTCGGTAAGCGGCAGATGGTAATGGGCATAGATGAAAAGATTCTGCGGATTTCCGATGGGCGTCAGCATGCTGCCCAGATTCGCCGCGATGGTCATCCATGTGAGGACAGGGATCACCAGACGGAGGGCATGGGCTTCTTTGAAGAGAGAGATCGCAAGCGGCACGAAGATGATGAGGGAGACATCATTCGTGAATACCATGGAGGTGAAGAAGGAGAGAAATAGAAAAACCTGCCCCATCCGCCGGCTCTTCATGGGCTTCTGAAAGAGATGGCAGAAAAGGCCGCTGAAGAATCCGGCGCGCCGAAGAGCCGCTACGATGGTCATGAGAGAAAAAAGGAGCGCGAGGAGCGGGAAATTGATACTCTCACGCAGCGAAGAAAGGCTGACATCCGAGAAACACGCCGTCACAAGTGCAAGGAGCATCGCTGCCGCGAGATCGGGATTTCGTCTGATAAGGCTCATAAGTGGCTCCTTTCGAATGGATACTTGGGACTGGTGACTGGTAATGCGACGTCATCCTGAGCGGTGGAAAACGTCGCAAGTAAGACGAACGGTAAGCAGAAATGGGAGACCATGAGCCGAAGGATCTAGAAAATCAAGCATACAAATCCCGCTTCACTGTCCATGATCTGAAAAGCAAAGGAAGCCGCGCGCGGCTTCCTTTCTATTTTCTTACAAAGCAGGAAGGAAAATAAGTATTCACTATCGCATCTAGCGCGCCCGCGATTTCTTCGAAGGGGCGGCTGAGGTCAAGTATCTTGACCTCGATCTGATTGCCGTGCATCTGATAAATATGGTCAGGTTGCAAGGCCTCGTCGGTACCTGCATAGAGAAGCATCCCTGATACACGATGCCCATCCTGCCGCTCATATGCCCGATTTTTGACGTAGGTGAAAATCTGGTACAAGTGCGCTGAGCGAAGTTTGACCGTCTCATACCTTGACTGCAAAATATGCCTGTAGTACTTGGCATCTATGATCAGCACATTCCCACCCTGCTCCAGCTGCATATCAGTCTGCATCACCGGGAGAAGCTCACCATCCCCCTCATCGAGCACCCATGGAATTTGCGGTGCACTGACAGAGAGCGTAGGAAAATGCCGCTGGTAGTAGGCAAGAATGAATTTCTCATACAAATGGCTCATGCGCTGCGTGTCCATCCATTTCCGCACATGGTATGTCCCCTTCTGGTCCGTCTGTAGCAGTCCTTCTATGATCATCTGGCAGATTGCAAGCAGCATGCGGTAATTCTGCTGATTTCTCTGATAGCGGATTGTATTCCAGGAAATCGACGTATGGCGCAAAACATCCACCTGCGAGAAGAAGAGCATCTGCTTCTTGAGCGCTTTCCTGTACTTGGGCTCTACGCTTCCATGCCGGAGAAGCAGCATGACCGTGGTCTTGATGACTTGATTCAACAGATGGTTTTCTGAAAGTTCATCGAATTCACAGAAGAGCCTGCGTTTTTTCCGTAGCAAGAGTCGCATGCTTTCCGGCATATCGATGCAACCGCGGACACCTGCCAACACCTCGCGCTTCTCTTCGTAAGAGCGTGAAAGCCCCTGCTTGATCTGCCAGCTGATGCCCTTCGCAAGGATCGCAGCGAAAAGATTCTGCATGTCAGGGAAATCCTCTGTCGCCACCTCCGCATACGCCTTCACCTCCAGCGTCTGGAACGCATAGGAGAGCATGTAATAGATATTTCGGATGAGGTGTCCGTGATCCTTTCTCATGCCAGGACCCCGCGCAACTCGCTCTCCCACTTTGCCACCTGCACCGGACTGTCAAACCAGTACTCTTCGAGCATCGGAAGAATGTCGTACTCTACAATCTCGCGCATCCAGCCGACCGTGCAGTTCTTTGGATTTTTCAGTCCGCAGAAATAGCTATGCCCGATACAGAAGCCCTTCCCCAGCGAGCTGTCGTTTTTTATCTCTTCGTTCAGCCGCTCGACCACCGCGACCAGCTTATCAAACATCTCATTCTCCAGCCCTTTCTGGTAGGCTTTGAAACCCTCCGTCTCAAAACCAGGCTCCATCTCAATGAAGCTGAACCGCCGCCGAAGCGCATAGTCAATCATCGCCAAACTGCGGTCAGCGGTATTCATCATACCGATCACATACAGTTTTTCCGGCACAGTGAACGATTCCCCATTAGCGGAAAGCGTCACAGGCTTTCCTCGATAGCCGTTTTCGATCAGCATCAGGAGTTCGCCAAAAATTTTGCTCAAGTTCCCGCGATTGATTTCATCGATCAGAAAGAAATAATCTTCCTTCGGATGCTGCTGCGCCTTCTGACAGAATTCGTAGAAAACCCCAGGCGTTAGCACAAAACCATTCTCCGTCGGACGATACCCCATAATGAAATCTTCATAGGAATAGTTCTGGTGAAACTGGATCAGTGACACATGGGAAGTATCTTTCTTCCCAAGCATCGAGTACGCCAACCGCTCGGCGGTAAACGTCTTCCCCACGCCCGGCGCCCCCTGCAGGATCATATTTTTCTTCCGCTTCAGCACGGAAATCAGACGGTCATATTTGTCTTCGCTCATGTAGACATCTTTGAGAAAATCCGTTTTCGTATAGGCAGCGTATGGCTCATTCACGCGCGACGCAGGATTCTCTTCACGAATCATATCCATCAGACAGTCGTACTCATTCTTACTGAGCTTGAAGAGCGTTCCCTGCGTCATATTGAAATATTCCATCGACTGCAGTTCTTTCGTGTCTCTGAATGCGGCAAAGTCAATCGGAGCTGATAGTCCCTCCAGCTTCTTGAAATAAATCTTTTCCCCATCCTGCGCCTGGCTAACCTCTAGTAAGGCCACGATTTTCTTCGACGGACTAGACTCATAACCGATCACACGATCCCCCACCTTGGCATCGAGGAAATTCTGATAAATACGCCTTTTGTGCCCATTGTCATTCAAAAGCGTAAAAGCCTGTACTTCACCCACCGCCTGCGACGACATACTCCAAATTCTTGGATTCGCGGACAGAAACCAGTAGTTTGATTTTCCCGAAGAAACGATGAGCTCAGGCTCTGGGACAGTCGGTACTGGCGTGGGATTCACAAGATAACGACTGATATAGAAGCCAAAGTCAAACGTCAACGTCTTCAACGCCGGATCCGAATAGCAGGTGTCTGTCAACTGCGACTGCAGCAGGCGCTTCATCTCTTCGTCCGGACTCAGTTTAGCGCAAACCTCATCATAGATGCGATAGAAATTGCGGAGATTCTCCTCATAACGTCCTTTTACAAAATGGGCATCTCCACCAAGTTTTTGAATAGCGGCCTTGATTTCACCGTACTTATAGATGTAATACTTATCCGGATGGCGAAGCCATAAATACACGCTGATTGCATTTTCTGTCTGGTAATGGTTCTTCGCTCCGCCCCCATATCTGTCCAACAGCGTGACCGATTTTTCTTTAAATGAAACGATTCTATCGATAACATCCTGCTTCTCGTCAAAGAGCTGGCGAAACATGTCTCGTACTTCTTCAGGAGCTGCTTGTGCAAAATCAACTATCATCTGCCTAGGATAGTTGTTACTAGCAGCAAGCAAGATAGACGTCTTAGACAGAGAAGCTTCCAACATTTCCGCAAAATCTTCCGCTTCCATATCCCAATGATCCTGAAACCACTTCACCGCTTCCCATTTCCACTTCTCCCGCGGCCATTGTTTACTAACGAAATCCCGCTTATAGCATGCCAGCGCGTCTTGAAATTTAGCTTCATCGATCATAAGTTCCCTCCTCATAGGACTGGATGGAAAAACTCTCTGCACTCCTCTTTGTATTCTACCACATTTGAAAGTGCAGATTCATATTCCAAGACTGGCTCTCTCTAGGGAAATCAATGCCAGGCAAAAATTGATCTTGCTCCGTCACCCCGAGCTTAGCCGAAGGAACTTTGTTGCAGCGGAAATCCACGTCGGGTACGTTACTTTTTGTATGAAACACTGTATTATACGCCAGTCAAGATAACAGGTTTCCCATTTTTAACTTTTCCCATTCCTCCGTTATACCGCGAACAACAAAGATCCCTCCACTTCGGTCGGGATGACGATACGAGAAAGCCGCTATCCCCCTATGCACATTCTGAATATGTTAAGAAAACGAATCAGCGTTTCCTTAACGGGCATCGCCCTTTTCATCGTACTGTGCGGAGTTAAATGCCTTTTTGTTAGAAAATCGTGCTCAGAAAGTGAAGGATGCGCCGAAGGAGCTCGGCGAAGCCGCCACCACCCTTTCTCATTTCTAATTTCTCATTTCGCTCATCCAAAAATCCCGCCCTCCACAAGGGGGAGGCGGGACTTTTGATAATTATGATTTATTATTCCCACTCGATGGTGCTCGGTGGCTTGGAGGTGATGTCGTAGACGACGCGGTTTACGCCAGCGACTTCGTTGCAGATGCGGCGGCTCATTTCGTCGAGTACTTCCCACGGGAAGCGGAAGTAGTCGGCGGTCATGCCATCAGAGGATGTGACGGCACGGATGCCTACGGTGTAGTCGTAGGTTCTTTCATCGCCCTGCACGCCGACGGAGCGGATCGCTGCCGGAAGGACGGCGAAGGACTGCCAGATGGTATTGTCGAGGCCATGCTTATGGATGACATCTCTCACGATGAAGTCCGCACGACGCAGGATATCGAGGCGTTCCGGGGTGATGTCGCCGATGATGCGGATGGCAAGGCCCGGTCCCGGGAATGGCTGACGGTTGACGACTTCTTCCGGAAGGCCCAGCTGACGGCCGAGCTCGCGGACTTCGTCTTTGAAGAGTTCACGAAGCGGTTCGATCAGGGAGAATTTCATATCCTTCGGGAGACCGCCTACATTATGATGGGACTTGATGGTAGAAGCGGTCGCGGTACCGGACTCTACGACGTCCGGATAGAGGGTGCCCTGTACGAGGAATTTCACATCTTCGAGCTTGTTCGCTTCTTCCTGGAAGGTATGGATAAATTCTGCACCGATGGTCTTACGTTTCTTTTCCGGTTCGGTGACGCCTTCCAGAAGCGACATGAAATGCTTGGATGCATCGATGTGTACCAGCTTCATGTTGAATTTGTTCGTAAAGGTGTCGACGACCTGTTCTGCTTCGCCGAGGCGCAGGAAGCCGTGGTCGACGAAAACGCAGGTCAGCTGATCGCCGATGGCTTTGTGTACGAGGACAGCTGCGACAGAGGAGTCGACGCCGCCGGAGAGGGCGCAGATGACATTGTGATTTCCGACTTTTTCACGGATATTTTCGACAGCGATGTCGATGTAGTTGCCCATGGACCAGCCGCCTTCACATTCGCAAATGTGGAAGAGGAAATTCTTCAGCATGGTGGTGCCTTCCGGGGTGTGGACGACTTCCGGATGGAACTGGACAGCGTAGAAGCGGCGGGCTTCATCTGCCATCGCAGCAGTCGGGGTGAGGTCGGTATGACCGGTGAGTCCGAAGCCTGCCGGCATCTCTGTGACGGCATCGCCATGGCTCATCCATACCGCCGTCTTTTCGGAGACGCCTTCGAAGAGCGCGGAGCTGCCATTTCTGTAGAAATCGGTGTGGCCGTATTCATGTTTTTCAGGTTTAGAAACTTCGC
The DNA here is from genome assembly GCA_900543165.1 of uncultured Dialister sp. GTDB lineage: Bacteria > Bacillota > Negativicutes > Veillonellales > Dialisteraceae > Dialister. The sequence continues at coordinate 43,860 of UQQQ01000007.1, forward strand.
CGCCCAAGGTCTTGGCCATGAGCTGCATGCCGTAGCAGATGCCGAGGATCGGCACGCCTGCCTTGAATACGTCCGGGTCGATCTCCGGTGCATTTTCTGCATTGACGCTGGACGGGCCGCCGGAGAAAATGATTCCCTTAGGCTGCTGGGCTAAAATTTCTTTTGCGCTTTTGTTGTATGGCAGGATCTCGCAGTACACACCGCACTCACGCACACGGCGTGCAATGAGCTGGGCATACTGTCCGCCAAAGTCAACAATCATCACAATTTCCTGATGCTTCATCGTTTTCCTCCTGTAGGAAATGAATCTTGTGAATGGAATATTTCGTATTGTTTATTATAGCATAGATGAAGGAGGAGAAGAAAGGGTGTAAGGTCAGCTCGTGGAGCGTACCGCCCTTTGATTGTTTACGAAAGAGGTTAAGAAGGTTCTATAGGTTCAGAAGGTTCAAGGGGGAGCGGCGCTTTTCGTCATCCTGAGCGGAGAAAAGCGTCGTATGTTAGAAAATGGCTAATCTGGAATATGAGAACTGAGTCGAAGGATCTAAGCGCCGCGGAGGTTTGAAACTAGCGGTTTTCTCGTATCGCAAACGTAATCCCTAGCTACCGGTCACAAGTCACTAGTCCCCAGTCCCTAGTCACCAGTCACTCGTCTTCTAGCCGCCTATTCCGCCTCAAAGAGCGGGAGCGGGGCAAGGAAAATGATATCCTCTCTTTTCGCTGCATCGCCTTCGGCCAAGATCGCGGCTTCTCCGATCACATGTCCGCCTGCTTTTTCCGTGATTTCTTTCATCGCTTTCATGGAGCCGCCGGTGCTGATGACATCATCGACAAGGAGGACCTTCCTGCCGCGGATGAGACCGACATCGTCCTGCGAAAGGTAGAGGCGCTGCTTGCCCATGGTCGTGATGGATTCATCCTCAACGCAGATGGGATTCTCCATATAGGCCTTCACGCTTTTCCGCGCGACGATGTATTTCTTCATGCCAAGCACACGCGCCATCTCATGGGCGAGCGGGATGCCCTTCGTTTCCGCAGTGAGGATGATATCCGTCCCCTCCGGGATCTTCTTCGCCAATTCCTCTGCGGTGCGGGTGACGATTTCTGTATCGCCCAGTATGACAAAGCCCGCGATGGCAAGGGTGTCGGAAATATTCATGATCGGCAGCTGGCGTGTGCATCCAGCGACATGCAGTTCATAGTGTCTTTTGGCCATAATGATTCCTTCTTTTGTTGTTTGTGTGATTGATTGTTTGGAAATAAGATCAAAGTTTATGGATTCAAGGTTCAGGGTTAGGTCACGGAGCGTGCTACCCCATGATTACGTTTGAAAGCCTTGCTTGAATGAGAAATTAGAAATGAGAAATGCGAAATGGTGGCGCGGCGCATAATAAAATAGAAGCGCCGCAGAATTTTGATAGTATTTCGCACCGTCGTCAACGAAAGCGTAGCCCTCAATCTCTATGGCACTGCGGTCAGTATCACATAGGCACGGGTAGGGAAACGACGCCTTGGTGCTACTTATTTCTGCTTTCGCACATCCATCGTTTATCGGTCTGCAAAGAAGATTTCTCGCTTACGCTCGAAATGACGATACGAGAAAGTGACTAATCACCCTGCGCCCCTAGTCACTAGTCACCAGTCACTTTTCCCCTTCGCTCTTCACGATCTCCACCTGCGGGGCTTCGGTGATGGTGACTGTCACGTCTCCATGCGGCGCGGGCAGAGGTTTGGTGCGGACGACGGACTTCCCTTTCACAGGGCGAGCCGCCTTTTGGGCAGCGGCTTTGGGCGTCTGTCCGAAAGAAGCCGGAAGTGCATTGGCAGGCACGATGGAGCCCGGGTCCCCGTCCTGCGCTGCTGCGAGCTTCTCGATCTGGCTCATGTAGGTATCGCGGCGGGCGTCGTTTCCCATTTCCTCTCGCACGAAGTAGACAGCGAGCGCCGACGGATCCTCTGTGCCGGAGGCAACCTCCTGCCAGCGATCATCCGTGCGAAGCACCCATGCCTTGCCGTCTTCTGCGTAGCGGACATGCAGGAAGCCCGTCCCGACAGACTTGCCCTTTGCGAGTTCAAAAATCTTCACACGCACAGCCAGTCCGTCATTGAATACGCCTTCGATGGTCATGGAGGTGAGGTCCATGAAGAGCCCCGTCTTGCCATCATTGTAAATGCCGCCCGTATTCTGTATCATGGGCTGCGTCTGATCGCCATTCAGATAAAAGGGTTCGAAAGCGAAGGCCGGCTCTGCCGTGTAAAGGAAGAGGGCTGCACCCAGAGCCGTCACGATCTTTTCCCATTTTTTCATAGTTTCATCTCCTTTGGTATGATACATTTCCTATGCTTTATTTTACTATAGAGAGAAAGAAGTGGCTAGGGAAACGCTGATTAAATCGCAGAGCCGGATTTCATATGGATTTTTATACATAGCTTCGTCATCATCTTCCTTAAATAGCTCGCTATTCGCGTCAGATGGTTCCTTGCTCTGTATAAAAATCCAAGAATGAAATCAGACAACGATTGAATCAGTGTTTCCCTAGCCGCATGATAAAAAGGTGCGGCCCATTCCGATCCTGATGCGCCGCACCTTCATGTCTCATTTTTCAGTTTTCCTGTGCAGCGTAAATACAGCAAGCTCCCTGTCGCAGGAAAAGCGGAAGGGGAACCAGCTCGCATCCCCGCGCGAGACATAGCCTTGATGCATGCCATCGCTGTACATACCGCGTGTATAGCAGAAGGGGGTAATGATCGGCCGACCGAAAAGACCGAACTGTGTCCCATGCGTATGTCCTGTGAGCGTCAGGAAGGCTCCTCTTTCAAAACCCAGATCGATGAAATCGGAATGGTGTGCGAGCAGGATCGACGGTGCGCCCTCTGGAATGTCCCGATAGGCGAAGTCCATCATATCCTGCATCTCAAGCGCCCGCGCCGCCCCGCGGCTCCATGGGTAATCCACCCCCGCCACGTAGAGCGCCGCGCCTCCGCGCCGGATCACGGTACTTTCATTCTCCAAAAGCTCGACCCGCGTCCGGAGAAGCTCACTGCGGATGAGATCCTTGCCGCGATAGTACTCATGATTTCCCCAGGCATAGAGAATGCCATCGGGAAAAGCCTCCTGCCATTCGTCTAAGATGTCCACCGTTTCCTTCATATGGCGCACATCATCGATGAGATCCCCCGTGAAAAAGACCGCCTCTGCCCCTTCTGCCTTCGCACGCGCCATCTCGCGCGGAAGATCCGTATAGCGAAAGTAGGGACCGATGTGCGTATCTGTCATCTGTGCGAAGCGATACCCCTCCAAGGCCTCCGGCAGATCCTTCACATAGATATCGTGATGCTCAGTCACCTCCCGATGATTTCCATCATAGGCTCCATAGACGCCGATCCAAAGTGATGCGAGAAGTCCCAGTGCGCCCAAGAGCTTCGCAGCACGCCGAAGGGCTTTCACCAGACTCAAAAGCGAAAGCGGGACGAGGAGGAAGAGCGCTATGATCTCCGCCACCATGAATCCTGTCATCCCATACGCCAGATAGAGCGACCAGAGTCCGAGCCCATCATACCCCTTTGCATACCAGAGGAAATACGCGCCTGCAACCCCGCCCAGGAGTGCTATCGCCAGTGCATAGAAATAGAAACGCCTCCGGCGGAAAAGCAACGCAAAAAGCGCTCCGTCGATAAGGCCAAGGACAGAAAAGAGGAGAAGGATCATGATCTCGAAATACATAGCGTAACTCCTTGTAAGAATGATTTGAGGGGATGAGTGGCTGAGGATAAGGAACCTCGGGTGACTAGGGACTGGTGACTAGGAGACTAATAGATTCCCGTATCGTCATTTCGAGAGAAGCGAGAAATCTTTGTCATTCGCGACGAGAGGCTCACGTTTCCCCCACATGTGCCGCGCACCTTTCTGCTTTCCTCATCTGTCTTTCATGCCGCCTGTGCCCTATCCGCCCCTTCGGGGCACCTTCCCCTCGAGGGGAAGGCTATTTATATAAAGCGGCGAAGCCGCCACCTTCATTCCTCATTCCTAATTCCTAATTCGGGCAAAGATTTCATCCACAATCAAGGAACGGCACGCCCAAAGTGCTAACCCTAAACCCATTATCCTTGATTCCTCCCTCTTTGTCAAAATGACTTCTTAAAAAATTCTTGACAATCTCCTGCCTCATATGGTATTATCTCTAAAGTCAGCTATGTGGAGTGATACTCAAGTGGCTGAAGAGGACGGTTTGCTAAATCGTTAGACCGGTTATACCGGTGCGGGAGTTCGAATCTCCCTCACTCCGCCACAGGAACGGATCTCGTCAGAGATCCGTTCTTTTATTTTTATAGGAAAAAAGAAAAGGCGATGTGAAATAACGATCATCTCATTTTCGCGTTCCATCTGCCGCGGG
>UQQQ01000008.1 GCA_900543165.1 uncultured Dialister sp.
TCTTTGAATCGCTGGCACGGAGTCTGCTTCCGGTAATTCAGAAGTACTACGAAAGTGAAGACGGTAAAAAGGTATTTGCCGAATGGAAAGCAAAGAAGGAGATTTCAGACAGTGCATCTACATAAAGAAACCGGGAGGATTGCCCTGATCGGCAGTCCTCCCGGTTTTTCTATTACCAGTCTTCAATTTCTTCGATAGAAACAATAAATCCGAACCCATAACCAATCGGCAAAAGGTTCGGATTATATTGCTTTGGTGGAGCATAGGGGGATCGAACCCCTGACCTCAAGATTGCGAACCTTGCGCTCTCCCAGCTGAGCTAATGCCCCATGTGTTTACGTATTATACCCCTTTGGGGGGTGAGATGCAATAGTTTTTTAAGGGCAGGGGGAATGACAAATGAGGGAAAAGGAAAAGGCAACAAAAAATCCCACGGCGCGGAGCACGTGGAACTTTTCATTCTGGTGGGCGATAACAGGATCGAACTGGTTCCGCAGCGAACACATTTTGAAGGAGCAAAGCGAGGCGCAAATGATCGTGAGCGCGGATGCAGGAGGTTAAATGACTGTAGAGAGAAAAGGAAAAAGGCAATAAAAAATCCCACGGCGCAAGGCACGTGGAACTTTTCATTCTGGTGGGCGATAACAGGATCGAACTGGTTCCGCAGCGAACACATTTTGAAGGAGCGAAGCGAGGCACAAAATGTAGTGAGCCGCGGATGCAGGAGGTTATATGACCGTAGAGAAAAAGGAAAAAGGCAAGAAAAAAGACCCCATGGAGCAGATCACATGAGGTCTTCTTTTTGGTGGGCGATAACAGGATCGAACTGCTGACATTCTGCTTGTAAGGCAGACGCTCTCCCAGCTGAGCTAATCGCCCATGGTGACCTGTGGGGGATTCGAACCCCCGAACCCGCCGTGAAAGGGCGGTGTCTTAACCGCTTGACGAACAGGCCACTGGCTCCTGAAGCAGGGTTCGAACCTGCGACATCGTGATTAACAGTCACGCGCTCTACCGGCTGAGCTATTCAGGAATCTGTACGTGAGTACGTGCATTATAATATCAAATCTCGCAGTGCTTTGCAAGGGGGAATTTGATTAGAAAGAGATGAGAATGAGCTCGGGGCGTACTTTGTGGGGGAAAAGCAACAAAAAATTCTACGGAGTGAAGCGAGGCGCAAAATGTAGTGAGTCGCGGATGCAGGAGGTTGAATGATAATGAGAAGAAAGGTAAAGAAGGAAAAAGACCTCACGGCGCGAAGCACGTGAAGTCTTTTCATTATGGTGGGCGATAACAGGATCGAACTGCTGACATTCTGCTTGTAAGGCAGACGCTCTCCCAGCTGAGCTAATCGCCCATAAATCATTGACGGAGATTATTATGCCATAGTCTCGCGTAAGATGCAAGAAGAAAATGAGTTCGGGGATGAGGAGTGGTGGTGCAGCGCATAAAAACAGGGGAGCGCCGCGGAGTATAGATGGTGGCGATGCCCGAAAGTAGTATTCAAGTCACCAGTCACTAGTCACTCTTTATCCCGGAAGACCCACGCGAAAACGGGCCGCTGACTCTTTGAGTCAGCGGCCCGTTTGTTTACGCATTCGTACTATGCGTTACGCAGCGTGAGGATTATTTTTCTTCTTTGGCTTTGCGATCTGCGATCTCCTGGTCATAGGATTTCTGGATGCGGACGTAGTTTTCACGGCGCTGTTTGGCATCGCGTTCGGTCTTTTCGAAGAGTTCTTCCGCTTTGTCTGGGAAGAGCTTCGCCAGAGATGCGAAGCGGACTTCGCCCATGAGGTAGTCGCGGAAGTTGCCTTTCGGTTCGCGGCTGTCGAGGTGGAATGGATTCTTGCCCTGTTCCAGAAGCTCTGGGTTGTAGCGCCAGTTGCACCAGTAGCCACATTCGACGGCGCGTTTCTCTTCTTCGGAGGATTTGCCCATGCCGGCTTTGAGGCCGTGGTTGATGCATGGCGCATAGGCGATGATGAGGGACGGTCCCGGATAAGCTTCTGCTTCGCTGATGGCTTTGAAGGCCTGATTCATATCAGCGCCGAGGGCGATCTGTGCGACGTAGATGTAGCCGTAGGAGACGGCGATCATGCCGAGGTCTTTCTTCTTGGTCTTCTTGCCGGAGGCTGCGAATTTGGCGATGGCAGCAGCCGGAGTGGACTTGGAGGACTGTCCGCCGGTATTGGAGTAGACTTCAGTATCGAGGACGAGGACATTCACATCTTCGCCGGAAGCGAGGACCTGATCGAGGCCGCCGAAGCCGATGTCGTATGCCCAGCCGTCGCCGCCGAAGATCCACTGGGATTTCTTGACGAAATGATCCTTGAGATCCAGCAGTTCTTTGTATTCCGGATGCGCGGAAACCGCAGCGGTGAGGGCTGCATCGAGCTTGTCAGCGCGGCCCCTTGTGCCTTCGCCGAGGTCTTTCTTGGCGAGCCATTCTTCCATGGCGGTCTTGACATCACCTTCTGCTGCCGGGAGGAGAGCTTCGAGCTTTTCGGTCAGGCGGCTTCTGAGCTTCGCTTCACCGAGGTGCATGCCGAGGCCATATTCCGCGTTGTCTTCGAAGAGGGAGTTCGCCCAGGCCGGTCCCTGTCCTTTGCTGTTCTTGGTATATGGCATGGACGGGGAGCTTGCGCCGTAGATGGAGGAGCAGCCGGTCGCATTGGAGATCATCATGCGGTCGCCGAAGAGACGGGTGACCATATTGATGTACGGGGTCTCGCCGCAGCCTGCGCAGGCACCGGAGAATTCGAAGTAGGTTGGTTCGAACATGGCGCTTCTGAGGTTCTTTTTGCCGAGCGGATTGTCTCTGGCCGGGAGGCTCTTTGCATAGTCCCAAAGGTTCTGCTTGGGAAGCTCTGTCTCTGCCGGCTGCATGACGAGGGCTTTCTTCGGAGCCGGGCAGGTATTCGCGCAGATGCCGCAGCCGTAGCAGTCTTCCGGATCGACGACGATGCGGTACTTGAGTCCTTTGACCGGGCCTCTGAAGTCTTTGACGATGAAGCCTTCCGGCGCATTCGCTGCTTCGTCTCCGGTGACGAGGAATGGACGGATAGCAGCATGCGGGCAGACGACGCCGCACTGGTTACAGCCGATACAGTTTTCCGGGATCCATTCCGGGATCATGATGGCTGCCGATGGACGTTCGTACTGGGAGGTGCCGGACGGGAAGGTGCCGTCTTCGATGCCTTTCCATGTGGAAACCGGGAGGTCGTCGCCTTCCTGACGGTTCATGACGTCGCAGACGTTCTTGACGAAGTCCGGACGGCTGACCTTGGCGATGGAGCCGCCGGTGGTCGCATGTTCCCATTCAGATGGCACTTCGACTTCGACGATGCCTTCCATACCGGCGTCGACGGCTTTGTTGTTCATGTCGACGACATTCTGGCCTTTTCTGCCGTAGGATTTTTCGTTGGAGTCTTTCAGGTACTTCACGGCATCTGCATCAGGAATGATGTGGGTGAGGTGGAAGAAGGCAGACTGCATGATCATATTGATGCGGCCGCCGAGACCGATGTTCTTTGCGATCTCAAAGGCATCGATGATGTAGAATTTTGCCTTGAGGGCAGCGAGCTTCCGTTTCATGGCTGCCGGCAGGACGCGGTCCAGATCTTCTTTTCTCCATGGGGAGTTCAGAAGGAAGATGCCGCCCGGCTTGAAGCCGCGGAGAAGGTCGTATTTATAGATGTAGGACGGACGGTGGCAGGCAATGTAGTCAGCCTTGCGGATGAGGTAAGGCTTTCTGATCGGATCGGGGCCAAAGCGCAGATGGGAGATGGTGACGCCGCCGGATTTCTTGGAGTCATAGGCGAAGTAGCCCTGTGCATAGAGGTCGGTATGGTCGCCGATGATCTTGATGGCGCTCTTGTTCGCGCCGACGGTGCCGTCAGAGCCGAATCCCCAGAATTTGCAGGAGACGAGCTTGGACGGGACTTCCGGGACCGGGACCGGAGCGAGGGAGAGGTTCGTCACGTCGTCTTTGATGGAGAGCGTGAAATTGTGGCGCGGGGTCTCTTCCTTCAGGTGTTCATAGACAGCCATGATGTCTTCCGGAATGACGTCCTTCGAGCCTAAGCCGTAGCGGCCGCCGCAGACTTTGATGGCGCGGTCGGAGGAAGCGATGGCGGAAACGACATCGAGGTAGAGCGGTTCGCCGATGGCGCCCGGTTCACGGGTGCGGTCGAGGACGGCGATCTTCTTGACGGTCGATGGGATCTGGTCAAGGAAGTGCTTGACAGAGAATGGGCGGTAGAGGTGTACATTCAGCACGCCGACTTTTTCGCCGTGGGCATTGAGCGCATCGGTGACGTCCTTGCAGATGTCGGTGACAGAGCCGATCGCGATGATGATGCGGTCAGCATCGGCTGCGCCGTAGTAGTCGAAGAGATGATAGCTTCTGCCGGTGATCTTGGAGATCTCATCCATGTAGCCCTGAACGATGTCTGGGAGGGCATTGTAGAAGGGGTTCGCTGCTTCGCAGTGCTGGAAGTAAACGTCCGGGTTTTCTGCGGTGCCGCGGATGACCGGATGATCCGGATTGAGAGCGCGGGCTCTGAAGTCCGCAAGGGCTTTCTGGTCGATGAGCGGAGCGAGCTCTTCATAGCCCATGACCTCGACCTTCTGGATCTCATGGCTCGTACGGAAGCCGTCGAAGAAATTGATGAAAGGTACGCGGCCTTTGATGGCAGCAAGATGGGCAACGCCTGCGAGGTCCATGATCTCTTGGGCATTCGCTTCTGCCAGCATCGCGCAGCCCGTCGCACGTGCGCTCATGACGTCCTGATGGTCACCGAAGATGGAGAGTGCGTGGTTTGCAAGAGCTCTCGCTGCGATGTGGAAAACGCCCGGGAGCAATTCGCCTGCGACTTTGTACATGTTCGGTATCATGAGCAACATGCCCTGAGATGCCGTATAGGTGGTAGTCAGCGCACCGCTCTGCAAAGAGCCGTGGAATGCGCCGGCTGCGCCGCCTTCTGCCTGCATCTCGACGACGTGTACGGTGTCACCGAAAATGTTCTTCTTGCCGTGAGCGGCCCATTCATCCACTTCTTCCGCCATCGGCGAGGAAGGGGTGATCGGATAAATAGCAGCTACTTCTGTGAATGCGTAGGAAATATACGCAGCAGCTGTGTTGCCATCCATTGTTTTTACATTTCTCACAGATCAACACTCCTTTGTATGGGAAATCTGTTCAAGGGGAGCAGAGGAGATGAAGGATGAGGAAGGCGATGCCTTTCCGGCCACGGACTCCTGCTCATCAGTCACCTGGCTTTTATACCTTTGCCTTTACTCTTCCCTTGCAAGATACCTGAAAATTAGGTACAATGGTTTTATGATAATTTTGCATAGATGGATTCACTTTATTCTATACTAAGTCATAGACCATGGACATTTCCAGGGCATCCGAATAGATACATTTCTATTATAGAATAAAGATATGGATTTCACAAGAAAATGAGAAGGAGAAAGAGATCAAGAGCAGCTGATGAGCGTACTGCTGTTTTTTTTATGCGGAGCATCATGCCCCTTGAAACCGGCGGAGCTTCTCCGGCATGGGATCGAAGGCAGCCCGCCCCACGGACTCATCCTGAAGATGCACCCCCTTATCTTTCTTTTTACTCTTTCATGGAGGATCACAATGGATTATCGTCATCTGAAATATTTCATGGAAGTCGCTGAACAGAAGAGCTTCTCGAAAGCAGCGCGCAATCTTCATATTTCCCAGTCCGCCATCAGCCGCATGATCAAGTCGCTGGAGGATGAGCTGGGGGTCGTGCTTTTCATCCGCAACGCAAAGACTGTGGAAATCACAGCGCCGGGGACCATTTTCCTGAACTATGCGAAGCGGTGTCTTTTTATTTTCGAACATCTGAAGTCGGATTTTGAAAATGAATTCAACCTGAAGCAGGATACCATCGAGATCGGTCTGCCGCCGATCACCGATGCCCATGTCTTTGCAAAGCTTTTGGGCGAATTCAAGAAGAACTATCCGCAGATCGCCATCAAGCTCTATGAACATGGTTCGAAGGTCATCGAGACATCCGTCCAGGAAGGCATCATCGATGTCGGCATCATCTGCACCATCCCGAATAATGAATTCGAGTCCTTCTTCCTCTCGGAAGATGAGATGTGCGTGGTCATGCCGAAAGGCTATCCGCTCGAAGAGCACCGCGTCGTCCCGATGAAGCTGCTCGCGGACTATCCGCTCGTGCTGTACCGTGACGATTTCAATATGCACGATGACATCATGTCGAACTGCAAAAAGATCGGCTTCACGCCGAAGATCGTCTTCGAGACGAGCCAGCGCGAGCTGATGCTGCAGACGGTCGCGAGCGGCCTTGGCGTCGCGATCCTGCCGTCGCGCCTGTGTCCGGCAAACAGCGAGGAGAGCAAGGTCGTCACCCGCGTGATGACAGAGCCGCGCATGACGCACCACCTCTACGCCATCTGGAAGAAGGGCCGCTACCTCTCCCGCGCTGCCCGTCTCTGGATCGAATTCACCAAAGACCATCTGACGCTTTTGAATGACCCGCGTAAGATCGATGATATGATGAGGAAATAGGATTTCCATGGAACAGTGGAAAAGGAAAATACAGTGGAGAGAGCGCAAATATCTCTACCTTATCATGGCCATGCTGCTCGGCATGGTCATTTATCAGCAGTTTTTGATCACTGACCTGCTGGAACGGATGATGAATATCGAGGCGTCCTGCTATGACGAGCAGCTGAATGACATCCGCTATGAAGCGGAGGAAGCGCTTCGTCAGAATGAAGAGCAGGGAAAGGATATCTATCTTCTGCAGAAGCACAGCGCGGATCACCGCTTCCGCCTGCTGGAATTGGAATGGGAGAAGTAGTGACTAGTGACTGGTGACTGGGAGACTGAAAGACGTTAGACATCTGGAGTTTAAAGGCTCCGGGTCTCAAGTGGGTACCACGCCTGACTCTGGCGTCAGTTCCAGCAGTATGTATTTCATCCATTTGAAATCTGATCCTGCGATTGAGTCAGTGTTTCCTTATCGATTATGTTTTGCGCATTGATAAATGTCGAACCATATGGTAATATATAGATATAGAGAAATATCGATAAAGTGACCTGTGACTGGTAAGAAAATCATTTTTAGTGTGTATCCCCCGTTGGGGGATCATACAAGAGGGGACTCGACTGGCGGTTTGCTGTACTATGAACATATCAAGCGGACAAGCCTTACTATGAGGAGAGTGTAGTAACCTAACCCCTGATCCATGGTCACTGTTCACCTGATTTTTTCTGCTACCGGCAGAGAAAGGAGAATATCATGACACTTCATATCTATTATTGCCCATCTTGCGATTCTTTCGTATTCAAAACCGGCGAAGCCATGGCTGTTTCTTGCTGTGGTGAAACATTGCAGCCCTTGACAGCAGGCACCAGCGATGGAGCTAGGGAAAAACATGTACCGGTGGTGACTCATGAGGGAGACCTCCTTCACGTACAAGTGGGGGAAGTGCTGCATCCTATGTTGGAAAACCATTACATCCAGTGGATCGCCTTGGTGACCGAAGAGGGATTCCAAGTGCGCTATCTGAAACCGGGAGAAGAGCCGAAAGCCGTCTTTGCTGATGTGCCGCATGGCGTGGTGTATGAATATTGCAATCTGCATGGCCTTTGGAAATGTGAATTTTAAGAATAGTGATTCGTGACTGGTGACTCATCACCGGGAGGTTCTCCCGATGGTGAGTCATCAGTTTTTGGTTGCTCAGGTTATGCAAGGTTCTCGGGGCCTTCAAATATGTCGCTGGCCGTAACCATCATTTTGATTGATTAGATTTTCGCTAATGGTCTCAAAGGTTCAAGACTTTTAGGGGGATTTAGGGAAACGCTGATTAAATCGCAGAATCAGATTTCATATGGATTTTTATACATAGCATCGTCGACATCCTCCTTAAATAGCTCGCTATTCGCGCCCTCTGTCTCCTCGCTCTGTATAAAAATCCAAGAATGAAATCCGATAACGATTTAATCAGTGTTTCCCTAATTTGTAAAATAGCCAAAGGAAATTCCCTCTGAAGAAATGATTGATATTTCTAGAGAGGGAATTTTGTTTTTGGGAGAGGTAGAGAAACATCGATAAAAAACTGGTGACTTGTGAATGGGAGGTTCTCCCGATGACGGGTCACCAGTTTTTTTATGGCTCAGGTTACGCAAGGGTAGCCTTTGGGGCGTGCTGCCCCTTGATTGCGCGTGAAAGAGGGTGGAGCAGGTTCTGAAGGTTTAAAAGGTTCACAGGTTTTTCATCTTTCGCGGTTAAAACTTCGCGGCGCTTAGATCCTTCGACGCAGTTCTCATATTCCAGATTAGCCATTTTCTAACATACGACGTTTTTCTCCGCACAGGATGACGAAATGCGCCGCACCGCCCCCGTGAACCCATAGAACCCGCCAATCTCTGGCTACGCTCTTCGCTTCGCATTTTTTCGGCAGGAACGGATGAATGACCAGCTACTAAATATGATACAATAAGAAAAAGTTATTTTTAGGGAAACACTGATTCAGCGATTGCATCAGCATTCCCTTAGCATTCGAAAGAAAAAGAAGCGAAGAAGGTGTTTCCCTTGGATCCATTTGTTCATCTCCACGTCCACACCGAGTACAGCCTTTTCGATGGCACGTGCCGCATCAAGGAGCTGGTCTCCTATGTCAAGTCGCTCGGTCAGACGGCGGTTGCCATCACAGACCATGGTGTCATGTATGGCGCGGTCTACTTATATAAGGAGTGTATGGCTCAGGGCATCAAGCCGATCATCGGCTGCGAGGTCTATGTGACGAGGAAGAGCCGCTTCGAGCGGGCGAAGGGCGAGAAGGAGAAGCTGGGGCATCTGATCCTTCTGGCGGAAACGAATGAGGGCTACCAGAATCTCATCAAGATCTGCTCAAAGGGGTGGACGGAGGGCTATTTCCATAAGCCGCGTGTGGACCATGAGCTTCTTTCCCAGTATCACAAGGGCCTCATTGCTATGTCGGCGTGTGTGGCGGGGGAGCTCCCGCAGGCGATTTTAAACCGCGACATGGATGAAGCCAGAAAGGTGATCCGCTACTACATCGATACGTTCGGGAAGGAGAACTATTTCCTCGAGCTGCAGAATCATGGCATCCCGGAAGAAGCGGATGTGCGTCCGGTGCTGGCGTCTTTGGCAAAAGAGTATGGGCTGGGGCTGGTCGCGACGAATGATTTCCACTATACGAAAAAAGAGGATGCGAAGAGCCAGGAGATCAAGCTCTGCATCTCCACGGGAAAGACACTGGATGATCCCTATCATTTTCATTTCCCGAATGATGAATTCTACTGCAAGAGCGGGGAGGAGATGCGGGCGATCTTAGGCGAATATCCGGGGGCCATCGAGAATACGGCCAAGATCGCGGAGCGCTGCCATGTGACTTTCACTTTTGGCGACCACAAGCTCCCGTCCTTTGATGTGCCGGAAGGCGAGACGTCAAAGTCGTATCTGAGGAGGCTCTGCGAGGCGGCGATTCCTGAGCGCTATCCAGAGCCTTCGGGAAAAGAGCAGGAGCGGCTGGACTATGAGCTCGGTGTCATCAATCAGATGGGATTCTCCGACTACTTCCTGATCGTCATGGACTTCATCCGCTATGCGAAGACGCACGGCATTCCGATCGGGCCGGGGCGTGGGAGCGCGGCGGGGAGCATCGTCGCCTACCTCTTGCATATCACGGAAATCGACCCGCTGCGTTTCGACCTTCTCTTTGAACGCTTCCTGAATCCGGAGCGTGTCTCCATGCCGGATATCGATACTGATCTCTGCTACCGCGGACGCGGGCAGGTCATTGCGTACCTCGCGGAGAAATATGGCGCCGAGCAGGTGGCGCAGATCATCACCTTCGGTACGCTCGCGGCGCGTGCCGTCATCCGTGATGTCGGCCGTGTCATGAATCTGCCTCTTCGCGAAGTGGACAAGATCGCGAAGATGGTGCCGGGCGGCCCGGGCGTCACGCTGAAGAAGACACTGGAAGGCTCGAAGGAATTCAAAGACCTCTACGAGTCGAATGCGACCGTGCACACTCTGATCGACCACTGCCTCGACCTCGAAGGGCTTTCCAGAAATTCCGGTACGCATGCCGCTGGCGTCGTCATCTGCTCGAAGCCCGTCGATGAGTACGTGCCGATCCAGCTCACCGCGGATGATTTCATCCAGACGCAGTACGAAAAAGATCAGGTCGAGCAGCTCGGCCTTCTCAAGATGGATCTCTTAGGGCTTAGGAATCTCACCGTCATCCATGATGCGATCGAGATGATCCGGGCGAACCGCGGTGTCACCATCGATATCAATCACATTCCTTCCGTCGATGAGAAGACGTGCGAGATGCTCTGCGTGGGCGACACCACAGGCGTCTTCCAGTCCGAGTCCACCGGCTTTACGAATCTTCTGATGAAGCTCCACCCGGACCGCTTCGAAGACCTCATCCCGATGGTCGCGCTCTACCGTCCGGGGCCTTTGGGAAGCGGCATGGCGGAAGATTTCATCAAGAGAAAACACGGCGAGATCCCCATCGAGTATCCGCATCCATCACTGGCTCCCATCCTGAAGGAAACCTACGGCGTCATCCTCTATCAGGAACAGGTCATGCAGATCGCCTCTGTCATGGGCGGCTTCTCCCTCGGTCAGTCCGACATGCTCCGCCGCGCCATGGGGCACAAGGAGCCGGAAATCCTGCAGAAGAACCGAGACACCTTTGTCACAGGTGCCGTGAAGAACGGCGTCGATGAGAAGACGGCGAATTACGTCTTCGACCTTATGGTCCACTTCGCCGGTTACGGCTTCAATAAATCCCACAGCGTCTGCTACGGCTGGATCGCCTGGCAGACCGCCTACCTCAAGGCACACTACCGCGCCGAATTCATGGCTGCCATGATGACCTGCTACAATGGCGACAAGAACAAGGTCAGCCGCTATATTTCCGATACCCGTCGGGCGGGCGTGGAAATCGCCGCACCGGATGTCAATCTCTCCGAAGCCTATTTTTCCGTCAGCGGGAATAAAATCCTCTTCGGACTTGATGCCATCCAGAACGTCGGAGAGAACGCCGTCGAAGCCATCATCAAAGCCCGGCAGAAGGGCGGCCCCTTCACCTCCATGTCGGATTTCTTGGAGCGCGTCGAAGGCAAAGGCCTCAATAGCCGCGCGTGTGAAAGCCTCATCCGCTGCGGTGCGATGGACGGCTTCGGCTACAACCGTTCCCAGCTCCTCGCCGCACTCCCGCAGGTCATGAGTGATGTCGCCGCTACGAAGAGCGACCGGGAGAGCGGACAGATGTCTCTCTTCGGCGGGGACGAGATGAAGAAATCCGTCATCTACCCCGACCTCGCTGATATGGACGCGGATGAAAAGATCGACTGGGAAAGAAAGCTCTTGGGCTTCTACGTCAGCGGTCATCCGCTCGACAAGTACAAGAAACAGATGGCCGCCTGCACGCCCATCTATCAGCTCGAGACAGAAGGCAGCCGCTACGATGGAAAGGCAGTCACATTGGGCGGCACCGTCACCCGTGTGAAGGGCATGGTCACCAAGAAGGGCGCGCCCATGGGTTACGTCACCATCGAAGACTATGAAAGTGAGATCGAAGCCGTCCTCTTCCCCTCCGTCTGGGAAGCCGCGCGCCCCTTCCTCACCGAAGACGCGCCCATCTGTATCCGCGGCCGCGTCCAGTCGAACGAGCGTGAAGTCAAGATCTTGGCCGACAGCATCATACCGATGGCCCAGTTCAAAAAGATTGTCCGCGTGCCGGTCGATGAAGTCCACCTCTACGTTGATCCCCGTCATGAGACAGACAAGGTCAGTGCCGCCCTCGCCAGAGTCCTTGCGAAATACCATGGCGGCACACCCGTCATCCTCCACCTCATATCCTCAAGGCAGGAGATCCGCATGGTGCCGAAATTCTACGTCGACTTTTCCGAAGAAGCCGAAGAAGCGCTGAAAGGGCTCCTCGGCAATGCGGCGGTCGAGGGGAGAAAAAATTAAGAAATAGTAGCTAGTGACTGGTGACTAGGGATTGGGGTTTCACTTCTAAGCTGACTTCTCAGCCGATGATAATTGATATGGCATAAACAGCGCCCTGCAGCGAATCTCGGGATTCCGTTGCAGGGCGTTTTTGTTGTTTATGAGAAATGGAAAACAGGAAGATGCGGAGAAATGTTCTCTTATCTAATAACAATACATTGATTGATAAATTTATCGATAAATAGTACAATGAGAACAGGAGGATACGACTATGGAAAACTTAGCACCAGCTTTGAAGAATACGATTCCCATCAGCCTGTTTAATAAAGGGATGGCGGGGAAGATTTTCAAAAGTGTCAAAGAAAATGGCTCCAAGGTTGTGATGAAGAACAATGTACCGGAATGCGTTCTCATGTCGCCCGAGAGCTATCTTGCAATGACTGAAAAACTGGAAAACGCTGAACTGCTTGCACTCGCGCTGCATCGGATCGAGAATGGGGCTTTTTCGCAGACCAAAGACTGGGATGAAGTACGGAAAGAACTTGGAATCTCATCCGAAGATATTGCGGATGTTGATGATGCTGAGGTGGAATTTGAATGATATGGCATGTTCGTTTTTCCACTTTTGCAGAAAAGGATTGGAAAAGCTTTGATCGCTACCATCAGAAAGTCATTGATAAGGCCATACAGAAAGTGATGCAGAACCCGACGGCGGATGGCTATGGAAAGCCACTGGCGAATCTGAGCGGGAGCCATCTGCATGGTTTGTATAAGATCAAACTAAAAAAATCCGGCATTCGGATCGTCTACGCGCTGATTGAGGTGGAAGGTGAGAGGCTGATTATTATTATCGGTGCGAGAGCGAATGATGAAGTGTATGATATTGCGGCCAAACGCTATGCATGAATGAAAAAAGATGAAAAAAATCTGAAGACAACAACGGCAGAACAAAGGAGGCAAGCCTGGCGGGCAGCCTCTTTTTGTTATGCTACATTTCGGAGCAAGGCAATAAGTTTTCGCAACTTTCTCACGCAAAAAGCTCCCACTTATGCTATACTTTAAACAAATATGGATAATGGGGACAGTAGGCGAAGCCTTATTTTTCTATAGCCCCGTTTATCCTGTGGCGCGGCGTTCGTGCTGCGTGGCATATGATTTCGACCTCACAGAAGGGAGACACTATGAAGTTTCTGGTTTGTATCAAACAGGTCGTCGACACATCGAAGATGGAAGTCGATCCGACTACAGGAAGACTGAAAAGAAATAATGCGAACAGCATCATGAATCCGCTGGATCTCCATGCGCTGGAAGCGGCATTCTCGCTGCGCGATGAAGTGGGCGGCACGGTGACGGTCATCACCATGGGTCCCCCGCAGGCAGCTGCTGTCCTGAAGGATGCGGTCGCTATGGGCGCTGATGAAGTATACCTCGTGACGGACCGCGCATTTGGCGGTGCGGATACTCTTGCGACGAGTTACACGCTGGCTAAGGCGATCGAGAAGCTGGGAACATTCGATCTCATTTTCTGCGGGCAGGAGTCCATCGACAGCAATACGGCGCAGATCGGCCCGGAGATCGCTGCGACGCTCGGCATCGCGGATGTGAGTGCAGCCGTAGGCATTTCCTATGAGAAGGAAGGCTTCCTGACTGTGAAGCGCCAGATCGGTGGGAATATCGAGGTGCTCGAGCTTGCTCTTCCGGCGGTTGTCACTGCGACAGAAGCGCTGAACCATGCGAGATACCCGAGCATCAAGGGTCTCCTCAAGAAGGATGAAGTGGAGATCGGAAATCTGACGGCAGCCGATCTGCCGGTCGATCCGGCGCGCATCGGCATGAAGGGCTCTCCGACGCAGGTCCGTCAGGTCCGTCCGGTCGTGCCGCCGAAAAAAGAAAATCTCCGCATCGAAGGAAAGACGACGGAAGAAGCGGCAGATCTCTTCCTATCGGCTATGCAGAAACTGAAGGTCATCTAAGGAGGGCGAAATGGATTTTTCTGAATACAAAGGTATTTATGTCATCGGAGCGCTTGCGAATGGCAAGATCCAGAAGGTCACCGGTGAACTGACCGGCGAAGCCCGCGTACTGGCTGACCAGCTGGGAGAAGAAGTCGCAGTCGTCCTCATCGGTGCTGATCTCAAGGATCCGGCATCCTCGCTGATCTCCCTCGGCGCGGATAAGGTCTACGTGATCGATCATCCGCTTCTTTCCCACTATGATGGGAAAGCGTACCAGAAAGCACTGGCGCCGTTCCTCTTGGAGAAGAAACCCGATACCATCATCTTTGGCGCGACGCCGTTCGGCCGCGATCTCGCTCCGCGTCTGGCAGCAGAGCTCGTCTGCGGCGTCACGGCGGATGTGACGGAGCTTTCGGCAGATACCGAGAAGGGGCTCGTCATCTGGTCGCGTCCGGCGATGGATGGGAATATCATGGCTGACATCGTATCTCCGGACTACCGTCCTCAGGTCGGTACGGTCCGCCCGGGCATCTTCAAGTATCCGCAAGCCGATGCTTCCCGCACGGGGGAGGTCATCGCTCTCCCCGTTTCCCTCGAAGAGAAGGATCTCGGCACGGTGCTGAAGGAAATCATCGCCGGTGAGAAGGACAGCCATCCGGTCGAAAACGCGAAGGTCGTCGTCGCAGGCGGCCGCGGTATCCGCACGGAAGAGGAATGGGCGAAGGTCCATGAACTCGCAGACCTCTTGGGGGCAGCTGTCGGCTGCAGCCGTCCGATCGCAGAACTCGGCTGGGAACCGCATCGCCACCAGATTGGTCAGACCGGCAAGGGCGTAGCGCCGAAGATATATTTCGCACTCGGCATCTCGGGCGCGATGCAGCACATGTGCGCGGTCAATGCGGACATTGTCATCGCGGTCAATAAGGATCCGAAGGCGCCGATCATGGAAATGGCAGACTACGCTGTCGAAGCGGATCTGAAGGATTTCCTCCCGCTCCTCATCGAAAAGATCAAAGCACTGAAAAGCAAATGAGCGTTAAGAAAAAGGGATAAGCGGCGGGGGAGAGAGCTGCTCTCGATCCCTTGCCTCATAAGCCATAATAATAACAATTTGTTACGGAGGTGAGACATATGGCAGAAAGAAAAACTACCATATACTACAATCACAATTTCTATTATGATTTCTCCCAGATCATCGCGGCAGATGACAGAGGACTCCAGTTTGGTGACGGATGCTATGAATGGATTCGCGTCTACAAAGGCCATCCGTTTGCTCTTTCCTATCACACCGACCGTCTGTACCGCTCCATGCGTCTTCTGGGCATTCGTCCCGTGACAGCACCGGACGAATTCACTGAAATCGTGGAAACCGTCGTCGAAGAAAGCGGCATCGAAGAAGGCTATGTGAAGATCATCGTCACCCGCGGGCAGGGCGATCATGATTTCCTGATCCCGGCTAGAAATCAGCTGCGCCCGAATGTCCTTGTCTACGCCAAACCGATCAGCTTGGATGCCATTGCCAAAGTGCAGGACGGCGTGAAGTGCATCACGATGAAAGATGATCGCGGCCATCACTGCGACATCCTTTCCCTCTCTCAGGTGGATAACCTTCTCGCGCGTCAGGATGCACTGAAGCAGGGCTGCTACGACGGCATCTTCATCAGAGACGGCCTTCTGACCGAAGCCACTCACTCGAATGTCCTCATTGTCAAGGCGGGCGTCATCTGGACCCCGGGCACGAATGAATTCATGACCCGCGGCATCACACGCTCCCTCGTCCTTTCCCGCGTCGCTCCGACCGCCGGCGTCACCTCCATCGATGATGCGACAGATCCGGTCCGCCTCGAAGATATGATGAATGCGGAAGAAGTCTTCCTCACGAATTCTCAGGACGGCATCATCCCGGTCCTCTCCATCGACGGACAGCCGATCGGCAATGGAGAAGTCGGCCCTGTCACCCGTAAGATCCAGCAGCACTATGCGCATCTCATGAGCGACGGTTTGCCGTAACAGGTCAATGCATACTATAAAGAACGCACTGCGAATGATTTCGCGGTGCGTTTTTCTTTTCTGGTTCAGGGGTAGACTACGGGGCGTACTGTCCCTTGATTGGGAATGAAAGTCTCTCTTGAATGAGAAATTAGAAATGAGAAATGCGAAATGGTGGTGCGGCGTATAAAAATATGGAAGCGCCGCGGAACATAGATGGTGGCGATGCCAGAAGGTGGCATTTCAGTCACAAGTCACAAGTCACTAGTCACTTTGCTCCCCTAATCCCTAACCCCTAACCCTTGCTTTCAAACTTGTGGTGGCGGCTTCACCGCTTGATATGAATAGCCTTCCCCTCGAAGGGAAGGTGTCCCGAAGGGGCGGATAGGGTACTAGCGGTATGAAAGAGAGCGGAAAAATGCGTCTCAAGCCGACAATTAACGAGAGCACCCTATCCACCGCTGCGCGGTTCCCCTTCCCAATGGAGAAGGCTGCGATACAAGGATGCGGCTTTTCTCGCATCGTCAAAGCGAATACAGGATACGTGGAGAAAAACAATACGGACGAACGTAGCCTTCCCCTCGAGGGGGAAGGTGCCTCGAAGGGGCGGATAAGGCATTGGCGGTATGAAAAAGAGTGGGGATATGCGTTTCAAGCAGGCGATTTCCGGCAGCAGCCGAGCACCGATTTTTTAAACAGTGATGCCAGGAAGCAGCCCCGAAAGCAGCATGGAAGACACAAGTCAATAAAGGCTCCCCATCCATGAACCTCTTCTCTCCTGTGCTATAATGAAACTATCAGCCAATAAATGAAAGGACGATTTCTATGACGATACAGACGAAAAGAAAATGGATCCTGCTTCTCGCAGTCCTGCTCCTTGCAGCGGCGCTCTCGGTGGGCAGCACATCCCTTTGGAAAGCAGAAAAAGAAAAGCGGGGAGAGGGCTATGTAGCCGTCGTTCGCATCGACGGCGCGATCTATGGCGGGCCGCAAACGGACTCGATGTTGAGTGGTTCTTCCGGTTCTTCTTCTGAGGAAATTATGCGAGAGCTTCAGGAAGCCAGAAAGGATCCGCAGGCCAAAGCCATTCTGATCCGCATCAACAGCCCGGGCGGCTCGACCGGAGCGACCCAGGAGATCGCGGAAGAAATGGATAAGATCCGCAGCAGCAAGAAGCCCATCGTGATCTCCATGGGCGATATGTGCGCCTCGGCAGGCTACTGGCTGGCGAGCAAGGGAAATTACATTTTCGCCTCTCCAGCCACGATGACGGGCAGCATCGGCGTTTACATGGACTATACCAATATCGAAGACCTGATGAATAAGGTCGGTGTCAAGAATGATAAGATCAAGAGCGGCGCACACAAGGATATCCTCTCCATGTACCGCCCGATGACAGGCGAAGAGCGAGAGATGCTGCAGGCCATGGTCGATGACATTTACCACCAGTTCGTCCAGACGGTGGCGGACGGACGCCATATGGATGAGGCGAAAGTGAAAAGCATCGCCGATGGGCGCATCCTGACGGGCCGTCAGGCACAGGATCTGGGCCTTGTCGATGCCATGGGCAATTACTACGATGCACTGAACTACGCCGCCTCGAGCGGCGGGCTCGATGTGGATCATATAGAGACTCGCTCGTATACGAATGGCACAGTGACACTCCGCTCCCTCCTTCGAAGCGAAGCCGCCCGCCTCTCGAATGTCATGGGAGAATCCATGGCAGAGAGCATGAAAAAGGCATTGGTAGAAGGGGAGAAGCCCACGATAAAGTGAGGGATATTAGACTAAGAGACGTTAGACTTAGAGACATCTCCAAGTCTGATATCTCAAAGACTTCCCCATATCATACATTCATTCCAAAGGAGCAATTCCATGAATACCTTTCTTGATCTTGTCTACTCGCTGATCGTGACACCGCGGGCGGCGCTCTATGACATCACCCGCGGCGAACGACTTCGTGAAGCGGGGATCCTCTGGCTCTTTACGCTTTTCTTGACGGCGCTGTCCGCCTTCTCGGAAGGGCCGGGGCTTCTTGTCGAGTTTCTGGCTGTGCTTCTCTTTCTGGGGCTTTCCCTCCTTGTCCATAGCGCCGTGACCGACTACCTCTCCGGACTTCTCGGCGGACAAGGGAGCGCGAAGGGCATCACTGCCGGATTCATGGCGGCATCGCTGCCGCTGGCCTTCTCCGTCTTCTTCACACTGGCGGAAAGCATCGGTCTTTCCTTCCTCTCTAGCATCGGTTCCTTTGCGATCTGCGTGTGGACCTTCGTCCTTGATGTCCTTGCGATCCGCGAGAACTATTTCTTCTCCACAGGGAAATCCGTTCTGATCGCCATCGCGCCCTATGTGATGCTCCTCCTTTTCCTGCTGCTTCTTGCGATGATCGGCGTCTTCGCCGCCGTGGCAGGTCTTTCGGAAATGGAAGAGATGCAGGAAATCGGATCGGTATTGGGATCGATTTGAATGAGATAAGAAGTCAGAAGTCAGAAGTCTGAAGTCTAATGTCTAAAGGCTCCTAGTCTCCCCAGTCACCAGTCCCTAGTCACCAGTCATCCCCTTTCCTTCTTTTCCAAACCATGCTATAATGAGAAAAACGTAGCGAAGGAGCTTAACTCAGTTATGCTCCTTTTTACGTGTTCATAAAAGAATATCTTATTTTTATGACATGTGATATAATAAACTCCGTATGAATAGTTGCGGGCGGAGTCCGCATTTCTATAGAATTTAATTCCTTTATATCATATAAGAACAAAAACTCCTCTGGCTTATGAGCCAAGACAGCCCTGATGGAAAGGGGCGGCCCAGAGCGGCAGAGCATTCCAAAGAAATACGCAAGGAGGAATACCGTATGTGTGGTATTGTAGGTTATGTGGGCAGCGGCGAAGCGTCCCGCTTTTTGATTGATGGGCTGAGACGCCTCGAATATCGCGGCTATGACTCGGCTGGTATCGCCGTCTATGACAAAGGTACGATCTCTATCGAAAAGAAAAAAGGCCGTCTGGCAAATCTGGAAGCAGCCCTGAAGGAGCATCCGCTTACCGGTCACATCGGCATCGGGCATACCCGCTGGGCGACGCACGGACAGCCTTCGGATCGGAATGCCCATCCGCATGGCGACTGCCACAACAATTTTGTCATCGTACACAATGGCATCATCGAAAACTACATGACGCTCAAGAAGCAGCTGATCGACGAAGGCCATGTCTTCAAGTCGGATACCGACACCGAAGTCGTAGCACACCTTCTCGAAAAGATGGATGACGGAGATTTCTTCTCCACCGTCCGCAAAGTCCTCTCCGTGATCGAAGGCTCCTACAGCCTCGTCATCATGGACAAGGCGGTGCCGGACACCATCATCTGCACGAAGAAGGACAATCCGCTCATCATCGGCCTTGGCGATGGCGAGAATTTCATCGCTTCCGACATCCCGGCTGTCATCAACCATACCAGAAAAATTTATATCCTTGACGACTGTGAGCTGGCCATCGTGAAGAAAGATGGCGTTTCCCTCTTCGATGCCGAAGGCAAGCCGATCCAAAAAGAAATCCAGGAAGTCAAGTGGAGCGCGGAAGCCGCAGAAAAAGGCGGTTACCCGCATTTCATGCTGAAGGAAATCTATGAACAGCCCAAAGCGGTCCATGATACCGTGCAGATCCATCTCAATAAAGACGGCTCCGTCAATTTCGACGATCTCGGCTGGACGAAAGAATGCCTCTCCGGCATCGATCACATCCTGATTACCGCCTGCGGCACCGCATACCATGCCGGCCTCGTCGCAAAGCACTACATCGAACGCTTCGTGAAGATCCCCGTATCTGTAGAAATCGCTTCCGAATATAGATACAGCCGTCCGCTCACGACCGATAAGACGCTCTGCATCGTAGTCAGCCAGTCCGGCGAAACCATCGATACCCTGGCGGCTCTCAAAGAAGCGAAACGCCTCGGTGCCAAGAGCCTTGCCGTGACGAATTCCATCGGTTCCTCCATCGCGCGTGAAGCCGACAATGTCGTCTATACTCTGGCGGGTCCGGAAATCGCTGTCGCTTCTACGAAAGCCTATACCACCCAGCTCGTGGCGCTCCTGCTCCTCGCTCTCTACATGGGACAGCTGAAAGGCACACTGAAGCCCGCACTCATCCAGAAGATCACCAACGCACTGAGAGATCTGCCGGATCAGATCGATACCGTGCTTGATGAAAAAGAACACATGGCAGATGTCGCTGAAAAGCTCATCAAGGCGAATGATATTTTCTACCTTGGCCGCTCCATCGACTATGCGATCGCCATGGAAGGCGCACTGAAGCTGAAAGAAGTCTCCTACATCCATGCGGAGTCCTACGCTGCCGGTGAACTGAAGCATGGCACCCTCGCCCTCATTTCGCCGGAAACCCCGGTCATCGCCGTGGCGACCCAGGATGATGTCAGCGCGAAGATGTACAGCAATATTCAGGAAGTCCGCGCCCGCGGCGCCGAAGTCCTCGGCATCGGCTTCGTCGATGATACAGAAATCGCGAAGTACACGACCGAGACCGTCCGTATCCCGAGAGTCGATCCCTTTATCGCACCGATCCTCGCCGTCATCCCGATGCAGCTCCTCGCTTACTACACCTCTATCAAGAGAGGAAATGATGTGGATAAGCCGAGAAATCTCGCAAAATCCGTGACCGTAGAATAATAGAATCAGAACCGCTCTGCGAAGCCAGTCCTCGCAGAGCGGTTTTTATTTGCACAGAATGGAAGCGCGGCAAGCCGTAACCCTATGTCGTCAGAGCGAATACAAGTATATGCGGAGAAACCGATAGCGACGGACAAAGCCTTCCCCCTCGAGGGGAAGGTGCCCCGAAGGGGCGGATAGGGTACTTGCGGTATGAAAGAGAGATGAGGAAAGCGTCTCAAGGGCGGAAAATGAGAGTACCGCCTTTCCCGGTATTGTCATTTCGAGCGAAGCGAGAAATCTTCCTTGCACACCGGTCAGATAAAAAATGTGAGGGGAGCGGTAAACACCGTACTTCATACGACTTGGAATGACGGACTTCCTCATATGTACGGTTTTCCTGCCTGCAAGAAAGATCCCTCGGCTGCGCTCGGGATGACGAAACGAGAGGACGGGCTATCGTACATTTCCTTTCATCCCGCTGCGAGAGCCAACCTCCGCCCCGAAGGGGCGGATAGGCACTGGCGGTATGAAAGACAGATGAGGAAAACGGAGACGTGCGCGGCACATGTATGGAAAGCGTGAGCTTCTGACCGCGAATGACAGAGATTTCTCACTTTGCTCGAAATGACGATACAGGAGTCTGATGTCTCCTAGTTACTAGTCACCAGTCCCTAGCCACTCATTCCTGTTTTCATTCTCGCAGCGTTTCTTATTTATTGTGCCGTACCATCTCTCCTTCCCCACGGCATCCGTTACGCCCATTGCCTGCAACGCGGCGATTTCATATAATAAAGAAAAAGCAGAGAAGCGAGGCAAAGACGATGAAATTACAATATGGCAATACCTGGTGGGGGAGTGAGTGGCTGAAAGCACTCGAAGAGGCGGACTATGAGAACCGCCTGCCACGCGGGCGGGTGTATGCGCGAGGCGGCGCGGTCATTTCCATGCACCGTGAGGGGGAGACGCTGACTGCAAAGGTGCAGGGGACGCGGCGCACGCCCTACCATGTCACACTGACGCTCCCTCCTTTTCCGGAAAACAAAGTCCAGGCCTTTCTGGATGATGTATCGCGCCATCCTTCGATCGTGACGAAGCTCCTGCATCGAGAACTGTCTCCGGCTGTCATGGAGCTTGCGGAAAAGGCAGGGCTTTCCCTATTTCCTTCCTCGATGAATGACATCGAGATGCATTGCAGCTGTCCCGACTGGGCGCACCTCTGCAAGCACATTGCGGCCGTCATCTATGAGGTGAGCCGTGCCATCGACAATGATCCTTTCCAAGTCTTTTCCCTGCATGGCGTGTCGCTTGTGAGCGAGCTAAAGAAGCGGCATGTGACGATCACCGATGAGATGTCTGCCAAGATCCCGCGTTGGGATGACCTTGTGAAAGGGGAACTGGTCAAGGATATGGCACTTCCCATGGCAGAGGAAACGGCGGAAATTCCAGATTTCACGAAGATCAAAAGCCTCTTTTCCTTGTGGATGCGTGTGCTTCCCGCTTCGCCCGCTTTCTACGGGCGCGGCAGCTTTGGCCGCGTCTATGAAAAGACCATGACGGGCGTCAGAAAGATCGCAGAGAAAGCGCTCTTTGATTCGTCAGCCGTTTACGTCGTGGGCGGAGGGAAAGACAGCCTGGAGCTTGCCTCCGTTTCTTCCGTGCATCTCGTGATCGAAGGGCTCTCCGAGGGGAAGCTCTACACAGATCGCGGCGACTGGTGGCCGATGAGCCGTTTCCTCGCGGCTCTTCTCGATATGACGGAAGAGGAAGCGGCGGACAGCTCTTACACCGTGCGTGCCTTCCGCGAGGTGGTGTTGCTCGCTATACACCTTCTCCGTACAGGGAATGCCATCCCCGAGCTGGTGCGTGTGGATGAGAATGCCCTCGCCATCCGCTGGATGCCGACCGAGCAGGACACGGGCACTGCGGAAGCCATGGGGATCCTCTCGAAATGGGTGACCCCTTCCATGGTAGAAATCGCGCGATACAGAGAGAAAAGATGCTTTGCCAGAGAGCCTGCCGAGGCGGCACTTTCACTTTTTCTCACGCACTTGATGCAAAACATGGCGAAGAAAAATTTCGCGGATGATCCCATCTATGATCTTTTCTTCATGGGGGAGCCCCTGATGGCGCGAGAAGGAAAGCCGCACCCCGAGGCTGACGGCATCGCATCATGGCTGTCCTATTTCCACCTGAGCGCCGCCCGCTGGCAGCCCGTGCTTCTCGTGTCAGATGATCCGAAAACAAAAGCCTTCCATCTGGACCTTTCCGTCGTAGACAGTGAGGGCAGCGAAGGGGACGCAGTGCCGCTCGCAGATGTCTTCACGAAGGCTGATTATGATGCCTGCCGCTACCAGATCTTAAAGGATATGGACCTGCTTTCTTCCCTCGTGACTGGCATGGAAGACTACATGGACAGCGAAGGAAGGACATCGATCTCCTTCACGGCGGAAACCTTTGCCCCCTTCCTTTTGGAAGCCATCCCGGCCATGCGTCTTTTGGGCGCGCGCGTCATCCTGCCGAAGTCCTTGCAGCACCTCATCCGTCCGAAGAAGACACTCCGCCTCAAAAAGAAAGAAGAGGGAGCATCGCATGCACCGTCTCTCCTCTCTTTGGAAGACATGCTCGACTTCGACTGGCAGATTGCCCTAGGGAACGAGCGGATCTCCCCGGAAGATTTCGAAAAACTATCCGTCAAAGCAGGCTCCCTTATCGCATTCAAGGGGCAATACCTCTACGTGACCGAAGCAGATCTGAAAAAGCTCGAAAAAATGTGGCAGCGTCCCGCCTCTCTCAAAGGGGAAGAACTCCTCCGCATCGCCCTCGAGGGCAGCTATGAAGGCGCGGAGATCACCATGACGAGCGAGGTGAAGCGACTGCTCTCCTCCATGAAAGAGAGCGAGCCCGTCGCGCTGCCGGAAAATGTATGTGCGACACTTCGCCCCTACCAGAAGCGCGGCTATGCGTGGCTTTACAACAACAGCCGTCTCGGCTTCGGCAGCATCCTCGCTGATGATATGGGCCTTGGGAAGACCCTTCAGGTCATCACCTTCCTCGAAAAGCTCCGCGAAGAGGGACGCCTTGCCAAGAAGAAAGCGCTCATCGTCGTGCCGACGAGCCTTCTCTCCAACTGGCAGGAAGAGATCGCTCGCTTTGCACCTCTCCTCACCGTTTTCCTCTACTATGGCGCCAAGCGCGACCTCGCTGATTTCCATGGGGACATCCTTCTTACCACTTATGGACTCCTTCGAAGCGACCAGGAGCTTCTCAAAAAGAAGAAATGGGAAGTCTTCATCATCGATGAAGCGCAGAACATCAAGAACCCCGACACCGCCCAGAGCCGGGCCGTCCGCAGCATGAAAGCGCCCATCCGCATCGCCATCTCCGGCACCCCCGTCGAGAACAGCCTCAAAGAATTCTGGTCCATCATGGAATTTACCAACAAAGGCTACCTCGGCAGTGCGAAGACCTTCCAGACACGCTATGCGAATCCCATCCAGTACGAGCAGGACAGAAAAGCAGCCGAACGCTTCAAAAGCATCACCGCGCCCATGCTCCTGCGCCGCCTCAAGACAGACAAGACCATTATTAGCGACCTTCCGGATAAGCTCGAGCAGGACGAGTACACACTCCTTACCCCCGCGCAGGCCGCCTTGTATCACCAGACCGTCGAAGAGAGCCTCCGTGTCATCAGCGAGCAGAAGGAGGGAGATAAAGCCTCCCTCTTCAAGCGCCAGGGCCTCGTCCTGCAGATGATCCTCGCGCTGAAGGAGATCTGCAACCATCCCACCCTCTTCACCAAAGAAGACAACTGGGATCCCGCCCTCTCCGGTAAAGCCGAGCGCCTCTTAGACCTTGCCGCAAGCATCCATGCCAGCCGCGAAAAAGCCCTGATCTTCACCCAGTTCAAGAGCATGGGAGACAAACTGGCCGATTTCCTCGAGAGCAAACTGGGGGAACGTCCGATGTTCCTCCACGGCGGTTGCTCCCTCCAAGAGAGAAAGGACATGGTGGACCGCTTCCAGACCGACCCGAAGGCAAGATTCTTCATCCTCTCCCTGAAAGCCGCCGGCACCGGTCTCAATCTCACCGCCGCCTCCCACGTCATCCACTACGACCTCTGGTGGAATCCCGCCGTAGAGTCTCAGGCGACAGACCGCGCCTACCGCATCGGCCAAAAGAACAACGTCCTCGTCCACCGCTTCATCACCAAGAATACCTTCGAAGAAAAAATCAATGAGATCATCCAAAAGAAAAAATCCCTCGCCGACATGACCGTTTCCGTCGGCGAAAGCTGGATAGGAAATATGACGGATGATGAGCTTTCCAAGATATTCCGGTGAGAGACTGAGAGACCAAGAGACTGAAAGACGTTAGACATCGGAGATCAGACGTCAGAAGGTTCAGAAGTCTAAAGTCTAACGTCTCCAAGTCCCACATACATAAAAGAGCATGCCGACTAAATGCAGCATGCTCTTTTTATGTATCATCATAATGATACCGGCAGGCAATGATGATGATCTGATCCATTTCCAAAGCATAGATTAACCGGTTCTTTTGATTGATCCGGCGGCTCCAGAAACCAGATAAATCCACTGTCAGCGGTTCGGGCTTTCCGATGCCCTCATTACCATTTCTCTCGATATCTTTCAAAAGCGTATTGATTTTACGCAGCGTCTTCCGATCCTCCGTCTGCCAGTACAGGTAGTCTTCCCAGCCAATATCCGTGAATGCTTTATTCATCTTCGATCAAGTCTCTCTTTTTACACTGCCCCGCCTTGGCTTGTGCGATACTGGTGAGAAGCCTGTCGTAGTTTTTCTTCGAAGCCCGCACATACAAGTTTTCCATCAGATTGTTATACGACTCCTCTGACAGTACGACCACATTCCGGTTGTCCTTGCGTGTGACGATAAGCGTTTCCATATCATCGCAGCAAGCATCGAAAGCATATTTCATATGGCTGCGGAGCGTGGAGTAATTCATGGCAATCATGTCAATCCTATCCTTTCTTGTACCATTTTCTGTACTTATTATAGAAAGAAATCAGATTTTTAGCAAGCAGAGGGACTAAGAGACTAAGAGACTAGGAGACTAAGAGACTAGGAGACTGAGAGACGTTAGACATTAGACATCAGAAATCAGACGTCAGACTGAGAGACTGAGAGACTAAGAGACTCGGAGACGTTAGACATCAATGGTTAGAAGTCAGATGGCAGATATTAGAAATCTGAAGTCCGAAGTCTGACATCTGACATCTAATATCTGATATTTGCAGTCTGATGTCTCGGCATCTTTCATCGACAAATATTTGCAGACCGGCGGATTTCTTTCTGCGTTTTATAAGAAAATATGATATAATATGAGCGTAAAAATGCCACAGGGAAAATGACAAACCGAGCGCTTCTTTACGGAATTTTCGTAAACGAAAATTTTTTCGGGGGGGGGGACAATGAACCTACCTCCTTTTTTTAGACTAGGAGACTAAAAGACGAAAAGACTTGAAGACATCAGATAGCAGACATCTGATGGTGATTGTTTTTTTCAGTCTCGCAGTCTTCGGATCTAAAGACTCGAAGTCTAAAGTCTACAAGTCTGAAGTCTAATGTCTTCAAGTCTACCATCTCCTTGTCTCAAATCCAGAAAGGACCTTCTCCATGAACTATCGCCGTATGATCGTCTGGCAAAAGGCTATGCAGCTCATAGACATGACATATGACGTAGTCTGGCGATTGCCATCGGAAGAACTTTATGCCCTTTCCTCACAAATGAGAAGAGCCGTCGTCTCCATTGCCTCGAACATCGCGGAAGGTGCAGGAAGAAATACAGACAAAGATTTGCGGCATTTCATGACTATAGCACGTGGCTCAGCCACAGAACTGGAAACCCAGTTTTTGATCTGCCAGAGACTGCATTATATGACAGAAGAAGAAATCCGCCCCTGCATGATGCTACTGGATGAAATTATACGAATGCTGACTGTACTTAGTATACGAGGAAAAGCAGATTGAGATACTAAGAGACTGGGAGACTATGAGACTGGGAGATTAAAAGACTAAAAGACTTGAAGACATCAAGACATCTGATGGTGATTGTTATTTTTCCTGTCTCGCAGTCTTCGGATCTAAAGACTCGAAGTCTAAAGTCTCCGAGTCTAAAGTCTCCGAGTCTATCGTCTCTAAGTCTATCGTCTCTACGTCTAACGTCTCCAGGTCTATTGTCTCCAAGTCTAACGTCTCCAAGTCTCATAGTCTCATAATACAAGAAAGAATACCACCACATGAAAACCCCTAAACACCACCATTCCATTTCCTGCGCATCCGGCGCCGCATTTTTCTACCTCATCGGCGACTACATCGCCCTCGTCCTGGCAGGGATACTTTCCCTTGCCATTCGAAATCTCCTGATCACATACACCACCTATCACATCGACCCCATCTACCAGTACTTCTGGGTACCGCTGGTCTACATGGCCTTTATCCTCTATGAGGGACTCTATGGGAAGCGCATGCTCATCTACCAGATGATGAAAAAATTGTTCCGGGCTTCCCTGGGTGGCACCGTTTTCTCCATCATCCTCATGTTCCTTGCGCAGGTGGCAGGGGACGTATCCCGTTTCTACGTTATCCTCTACACCGCGATCTCCTTTGCCCTGCTCTGCCTCTTCCGTGTCATTCTGGCAAAAGGGATGAAGAAATCGAAAGCCTTCCAGATCCCCATCCTCATCGTCGGGGCAGGAAAGACCGGCGAAGTCATGGCACGCCAGATACAGAATGATACCGGCATGCGCTACCGCATCGTCGGCTTCCTCGAAGACCATGAGCCCTACGACAAGTCCTGCACCATCCTTGGCGGATTTGGTGACATGGAGCGCGTCATTCGTGATACCGGCGTCCAGCATGTCATCATCGCCGCCCCCGGCATCCCGCAGACACAGCTCTCTTCCCTCATTTACCAGGCACAGACCCTCGTGAGAAATGTAGGCGTCGTGCCGAACCTTGTCGCCGTCCCCATGTCGAATGTGACCGTAGAGTCCTTCTTCGATGCGAAGATCATGGTGCTGCAGATCCGGAACAACCTCGCCCGGACATCGAACCAGATCGCTAAGCGCCTCTTCGACCTCGCCGCCACCATCTGCGGCGGCCTTCTGATCTCACCGATCCTTCTCCTCGTCGCAGCATGGGTCTATCACGACTCTCCGGGACCGGTCATCTTCAAGCATCGCCGTGTCGGCAAAGACGGGAAAGAATTCAACTGCTATAAATTCCGCTCCATGTGCGTGAACTCGCAAGAAGTACTGGAGCACCTCTTGGCTACCGACCCGGCGGCTAAAGCGGAATGGGATAAAGAATTCAAGCTGAAAGAAGATCCCCGCATCACAAAGAGCGGCGCCTTCCTCCGAAAGACCAGCCTCGACGAACTTCCCCAGCTCTGGAACGTGCTGAAAGGGGAGATGAGCCTCGTAGGGCCCCGGCCTATTGTACAGAAGGAGATTCCACGATACGGCGTGTATTTCAAAGAATATGCCATGGTGCGTCCCGGCATTACCGGTATCTGGCAGACCAGCGGGAGAAATGATGTGGATTATCCGGAAAGAGTGCAGATGGATAACTGGTATGTCCACAACTGGTCCGTATGGCTGGACCTTGTTTTGCTCTGGCGGACAGCTGGTGTAGTGGCAGGCTGTGAAGGAGCCTATTAGTTTATTTATGAAATAGGTTTCTTCCTGCTAATAGTGCTATTTGCTGTTAAGTGTGATTTTTTAAAGTTTGTTTTGCTAGGAGTATTCTGGTTTATGACTTCCATCATAAAAGAAACTTATCATTATAAATACCTGCTTCAGCAGTTAGTTGTCAGGGACATTAAGAAAAAATACCGTCGTTCTGTTTTGGGGGTGCTTTGGAGTGTGCTGAACCCATTACTGATGATGGCTGTAACGGCCATGGTATTTTCCACTATTTTCCGTTTTTCCATAGAGAACTATCCACTGTATCTCCTGGTGGGTCAGATTATGTTTACGTTCTTTTCTGAAAGCACGACCTTTGCGATGACCTCTATCATAGAAAATGGATCATTATTGAAGAAGGTTTATATTCCGAAATATCTTTTTCCACTATCAAGGGTCATGTCCAGCTGCGTGAATCTGTTGTTTACCCTGCCGGCGCTGATTATTATCATCCTGATTACAGGAGCACCATTATCATTGGGAATGCTTACTTTTGTGATACCATTGATACTTCTCTTTTTCTTCTGTCTAGGATTTGGACTGCTGCTGGCTACCATGGTGGTTTATTTCCGGGATGTTTTCCATCTCTATGGGGTCCTGGTCAGCCTTCTCAGCTATGCAACGCCTATCTTTTATCCGGAAAATATCGTGCCCCCGGAATACAGCTGGCTGCTCCTCTATAATCCTCTGTATTACTTCTGCAAGGCATTCCGGGCTTCTCTATACAGTGGAACCATGCCTGATATGACTCTTCTCACTCCATGCATTGGGTTTGCTGCAGCAGCCATGATTATCGGATACTGCGCTTTTAAGAAATATGAGAATCATTTCATTCTCTATGTCTGAGGAAGGTATATGAAAGAAACTGTAATAGAAGTGAAAGATGTGTCTATGCATTTCAACCTGATGGTAGAGCGCGTAGACTCCATCAAAGAATATGTTATGAAACTGGTGAAAGGCAAACTTCTGTATAATGATTTCGTGGCTCTTTCCCATGTAAGTTTTGATGTACATAAAGGAGAAATCGTCGGTCTTGTGGGTCTTAATGGGGCAGGAAAATCTACACTGCTGAAAATCATAGCGGGCGTGCTGAAACCGACGGAAGGGAAAGTCATTACCAGAGGGACCATCGCTCCGCTGATTGAAGTAGGGGCGGGATTTGATCCGGAGCTGACGGCCCGGGAGAATGTATACCTGAATGGAGCCATCCTGGGGCATGACAGGAAATTCATGGATTCCAAGTTTGATGAGATTATCGATTTTGCAGAACTTCAAAATTTTGTGGATGTTCCGGTTAAGAATTTCTCCAGTGGTATGTATGCCAGACTGGGATTTGCCATAGCCACCATGGTGCAGCCGGATATACTGATTGTGGATGAAGTACTGTCTGTGGGAGATTATAAGTTTCAGCAAAAATGCGAGAAAAGAATTAGAGAAATGATTCAAAATGGTGTCACAATTATTTTGGTATCTCATGAGATTAAACTTATTCAAAAGCTTTGCACCAAAGTTATTTGGTTGGAGCATGGGAGTGTTAAAGACATAGGAAACGCTGAAATTATTTCTAAAGAATATGAAAGTTAACATTAATTGAATCGATGGTTACTGATGATTTATGTAAAGAGGTATCAATTTATGAAAAAAAATGTAAAAATTTTTGTGTCTAATCGAATTGATTTAGATAGTGAAACAATTAATGATTCTCCATATGTGAATGTACGATGTGGAGCAGTTTTTGATCATCGTAAAGAAATTACGATGCTTGGAGATAATACAGGTGATAATATTTCCAATAAACGCATGTCATTTTGTGAATTAACAGTTCAGTATTGGGCATGGAAAAATGTAGATGCGGATTATTATGGATTATGCCATTACAGAAGGTATTTATCATTTGACAATAAAGAATATAAAGCTTCTAAAAACGAACATGATAATGGATGTATATCTGTTGATTATTTAACAGATGCGGTAAAGAAGAAATTTAAGCTTGATGATCAGTCGATTCAGGAAATGACTGATCATTATGATGTTATAGCATGCATGCCGATTGATTCGCCAAAATCAAATTTACAGGCGATGAAAGATAGTCCTGATTACCATAATATAGAAGATATGTATGAAGCGATTAAGATTATACATGAAAAATATCCATATATGGATTCTATTGTTCATGAATATATGAATAGCAAGGAAGTAAGATTATATAATTGTTGGATAATGAGAAAAAATATATTTGAGGAATATAGCCAATGGTTATTTTCAATTCTTTTTGAGCTTGAAAAAAGAATTGATATGAGTACATATGGGTTACAGAAATATCGTACTCCAGGAACTATTGGTGAAAGATTATTTGGAATTTTTTGCCTCTATCTTACTAAGAGAAAAGATGTAAGGTTTAAGAATCAGCAACTTTTATTTATTGAACATCCAGAAAAAAATATTTCATTGAAACCGTTCTGGGGGCGAGATCAAGTCACAATTGCCTCTAATTTTAATAATAATTATGTACATACGTTTTCAGTATCATTGATATCATTTTTAAAATCGATTAATTCTGAATCTAAATATGAGTTTATAATTTTATCCGAGGATATTTCTGAAGTAAACAAAAAGATATTAAACGCTATTGTAGATGCGTATAGTAATGTCCATTTGAGTTTTTATAATCCTTTTTTTTTATTGTCAGGCGTTAAATTATTTGTAAATAATTCTGTATACAGCAAGGATTTATACGTTCGAGTCATTATTCCGTATATACTTTCAAACTATGACAAAGTTTTAATGGTTGATGCCGATACTATTATCAAAAAAGACTTGGCGGTACTTTATAATACAAATGTGGATAATTATATGATGGCCGCTGTTAGGGATGTAGTTTATGGTGGCTATATTAATGGAGTAGTTCCGGGAACGTTAGAGTACACGAAGAGTGTTTTACGGCTAGATAATCCTTATGATTATTGTAATACAGGTGTGATTCTTTTGAACCTAGTACGAATTAGAAATAATTACTCTTGCGAAGATGTGTTACATGAAATTGATGTTCAGAGGTATAGAGTTTATGAACAAGATATGCTTAATTCTCTCTTTCACAATCAGGTATTATTTTTAGATCCAAGATGGAATTTATTTACTTATACTAGTGATATTATTAAAAAATGTGTTGAGATGGCACCTTTAAATGATTATCTTGCATATCAGGAGGCTAGGGAAAATCCATTTATAATCCATTATGCTGCGCATCCAAAGCCTTGGTGGACAAATAATGCAGATTTTGGTGTTGTTTTTTGGAAATTTGCAAGATTATCACCGTTTTATGAAGAACTTGTGGCTCAATTATCATGGAATGTAGCTAATGGTTTATATGAATTTAAACGACATGGAGGATTTAGAGAAAGCCTTCCTAGGCGTATTGCGGATGTCTTTTTGCCCAAAGGAACTGCACGGAGAGAATTTGTTAAGAAGATCATTCCTAAAGGTTCATTGCCATGGCGTATTTCCAAAAAGATATATTATTTATTTGCTAACCATTAATTGGGTTAAGAGGGTAAGGGAAGAATCTTGGATATTAAAATTTTCGTGTCTCGTCGCATAGGCACTGAAAGTACCTTTATACACAATCCGTTATATGTTCCTGTACGATGCGGTGCTGTTTTTGATACAAGTGAGCATCCTGCATATGCAGGGGATAACAGCGGTGATAATATATCCGGCAGGCGGAATTCGTTCTGTGAGTTTACCGTACAATATTGGGCATGGAAGAATGAGAAGGCTGATTATTATGGCCTCTGCCACTATCGGAGGTATCTAACCTTTAGTAGAAAACAGTTTCGGGCCAATGCTCAGAATCAGGTCATGGAAGGAATGCTTGATAGCCATTCTATTGCTAAATATGATTTACTGAATGGGAAGTGCATGAGGGAAATTATAGAAGACTCTGATGCGGTGGTTAATGAAGCGGCTGATGTGAACTATATTCCTACACCTCATGGCTTTCAGCATTCGGTGTATGATCACTGGGCAGCCCATGACGGTATGTTTTTTGATAAAAGGGTGCTGCCTTTTCTTCTGGAGACAATTCATGAGTTAAAGCCACAGTACTATGAAGCTGCTGTGGCATATATGCATGATAAATGGCACCGGGGGTATAACTGCTATGTCATGAAAAAGGATTTGTTTGATGAGATGTGTTCATTCCAGTTTCCTATCATGTTTGCGATGGAAAAGAAACTTTCCGAAAATGGAATGAGTAAGCAGTTTGGCCGGACCCTTGGTTATCTGGGGGAGATGATGTACGGTATATTTATCTATTATCTTGAAAAGCAGCATAGATATAAGATTAAAACGGCACAGCTTGTTTATTTTGAGCAGACTGTTCCACCTGATAGCGTGTGGCAAAGAAATGTTGATCTTTTTCTATTCTGGGTTAAGTTCCGATTTGAGAATGTGGGCTATCGATTATTGCCTAAAAATTCCAAGAGAAGGAATTTTATAAAGAAGCTATATTTTTCCGCTGTTAAACGATAAAAAAGTTATCTGTAAATCATTTTTTCTAGGCTGGTCAATCTAGGCTTATAACCAACAGAAAATACATTCGTGGTATATTGGTCTGTAAATTATTAATCCAGGAGGTTTTCACATGAAGGTTGTATTATTAGCAGGTGGTTTAGGAACCCGTATTTCTGAAGAAAGTCAGTATAAGCCAAAGCCTATGATTGAAATCGGTGGGATGCCTATTTTGTGGCATATCATGAAAATTTACAGTAATTATGGATTCAATGATTTTATTATCTGCGCTGGATATAAGCAGCACATGATTAAAGAATGGTTTGCTGACTATTTCCTCCATACATCAGATATAACTTTTGATTTTACTAATGGGAAAAAAGTTGAAATTGTTCACAATACTCATTCAGAACCGTGGAAAGTAACAGTAGTAGATACTGGATTACACACAATGACCGGTGGACGTATTAAGAGAATTCAGCCATATGTTGGAAATGAAGCATTTATGATGACTTATGGCGATGGCGTCTGTGATGTTGATATCAAGAAATTGGTGGAATTCCATAAGGGCCATCATAAGCTGGCTACTTTAACAGCAGTAGAGCTGGAACAGAGCAAGGGAATTCTGGATATTGCACCGGATAATGCAGTGCATGCATTCCGTGAAAAATCAGCACTTGACAGTGCTCCTATTAATGCAGGTTTTATGGTTTTGGAACCGCAGGTCTTTGATCTGCTGGATGGTGACGGGTGCATTTTCGAACGGAAACCTTTGGAAACGCTGGCTAAGGAAGGTCAGTTGATGAGTTACAAGCATAAGGGGTTCTGGCAGTGTATGGATACAAAGCGGGAAAAGGATATGCTGGAAGAGCTGTGGTCTTCCGGAAAAGCACCTTGGAAAGTGTGGGATAAATAATGAATTATTTTGACGCAGATTTCTATAAAGGAAAGCGTGTCCTGGTGACAGGACATACAGGATTCAAAGGAAGCTGGCTCTGCCGGATCCTTATCAATGCCGGAGCCATTGTTACGGGGTATTCTCTGAATCCTCCTACAAGCCCGGATCTTTTCTCTCTGGCTGGACTGGAAGAACATATGCATTCTGTTATTGGGGATATCCGGAATCTGGCACTTCTGTCAAAGACCTTTGATGAAGCACAGCCGGAAATCGTTCTTCATCTAGCGGCCCAGCCTATCGTAAGGGATTCTTACAAGGATCCCCGGTATACCTATGAGACCAATGTGATGGGCACGGTGAATGTGCTGGAATGTGTGCGGCTCCATTCCAGTGTCAGGAGTTTTCTCAATGTGACCACTGACAAGGTGTATCACAATAATGAATGGATTTGGGGGTACCGTGAAAATGAACCTTTGGATGGGTTTGACCCATATTCTAATTCAAAATCCTGTTCTGAGCTGGTCACTCATTCCTATAAGAATAGTTTCTTCGCTGATGGACATACAGCAATATCCACTGCCCGTGCTGGAAATGTGATTGGCGGTGGTGATTTTGCCAATGACCGTATCATTCCTGACTGTGTTCGTGCTGTGGAAGCAGGGACACCCATCGGTGTTCGTAATCCATACTCTACCCGCCCTTATCAGCATGCATTAGAGCCGCTATTTGCTTATCTCATGATAGCTAGAAAACAGTATGATGACGGCAAATATGCAGGCTGGTATAATGTAGGGCCGGACGAATGTGACTGCGTGACTACCGGAGAGCTGGTCAACTTATTCTGCTCTTCCTGGGGAGATGGACTTACCTGGGTGAACCAGGCGGAATCTCATGCGCCCCATGAAGCCAATTTCCTGAAGCTGGACTGTTCCAAGATTAAGTCAGTTTTCGGTTGGAAGCCCCGCTGGCACATAGAAGAGGCTATTCAGGTGACTGTAGATTGGACTAAAGTTTGGCTGGCAAAAGGGAATGTACCTGCTGAAATGGATCGAGAAATCAGGAATTATTTGGGAGAAAAACATTGAAAAAGGTTATAGTCTCTGGAGCTAATGGCTTTGTAGGAACTGCACTTATTAAAGAATTAGTTGCACATGATTATGAAGTGTATGCGTTAGTACGGAAGAATCATCATGATAATATTCCGTACAGCCAGTGTGTTCATCTTGTAGAGTTTGATTTAGCTGAGGCTGGTAAATTACTTGATTTTATTCCCGTGGATAGTTATGAGGCTTTTTATCATCTCGCATGGAAAGGGGTCTCTGGCAGTGATAGGGCAAATCCCGATGTCCAAATTATGAACCTGCAGTCAACTCTGGATTGCTTGAAAGTGGCAAAAGATTTAGGCTGTAAAAGATTTATTCCGACAGGATCAATTATGGAATATGAATCAATTGAGGAAACATATACCCAAGGATGTCAGCCAGGGCTAGGATATATCTATGGTGCAGGTAAGGTAGCGGCTCATATTATGTGTATGTCTCTTGCTGCTCATGCAGGAATAGATCTAATCTGGCCTATGATTACTAATACATATGGCCCTGGTGAAAAAAGTCCACGGTTGGTAAACTCAACTATTCGAAAATGCCTGGCAGGAATAAGCCCTCAGTTTACAGCTGGTAAGCAACGTTATGACTTTGTTTATATTGATGATGTTGCGCGGGCGTTTCGTTTGATAGCAGAGCATGGGAAGCCTTTTCATCATTATCTGATAGGGAGTGGGCATGCAAAGCCGCTGAAAGAGTTTTTGTTGGAAATGAAAGACGCCATTGCACCCAATCTGGACTTTCTTTTCGGAGAGGTACCGTTTACAGGAGTAGATGTTCCTCTTAGATATTTTGACTGCTCTGATACGGAGAAAGATACTGGGTTTAAGGCAGCTATTTCTTTCGGGGAAGGGTGTAAAAGAACCATGAATTGGTGGAAAATGCAGAAAGACTGTTTATAGTTCTTAATCCTGAAATATATTAATAATTAGACGACCGGACTAGTCCCACTTACTTAAGCATTCTAAGTACAATTTCATCTTTGAAATTGTTTGTTGGGGGTATCTGGTATTAGCTAGAATGTTAAAGGAGCATTTTATGGCGGGAAATGTTATAGTTGTTGGCGCTGGACTTTCTGGTGCAGTTATAGCAAGGTATCTGGCTGAAAAAAATTATCAGGTTAAAGTTTTGGAAAAAAGAGCGCACATTGCAGGAAATATGTATGATTATGAAGATGATCATGGTTTCCTTGTCCAAAAATATGGTCCCCATACATTCCATACTGTAAAAAAAGAATTGTATGAGTATATGTGCCGCTATGAGGACTGGCAGGATTATAAGCTGACCTGTGGTGCAGTGTGGGGCGGTAAGTATACACCGACTCCTTTCAATTTCACTACCATCGATACTTTTTATCCCGAAGAAAAGGCGGAGGAGTTGAAACAGCATCTTCTGCAGGCATTCAAAGGAAGAAGTACTGCTACGGTGGTGGAGGTCCTTGGAAATGAGGATCCCTTGGTGCGTGAGTATGCGGAGTTTCTTTTCCGGAATGACTATGCTCCCTATACGGCAAAGCAGTGGGGGGTATCTCCGGAGGAGATTGATCCCAGCGTTTTGGCTAGGGTGCCGCTTCGTTTCTCCTATGATACCGGCTATTTCGATGATCCCTATCAGGTGATGCCAATGCATTCTTTCACCAGGTTTTTTG
This sequence comes from uncultured Dialister sp., assembly GCA_900543165.1. GTDB lineage: Bacteria > Bacillota > Negativicutes > Veillonellales > Dialisteraceae > Dialister. The sequence continues at coordinate 36,492 of UQQQ01000008.1, forward strand.
AGAATCTGCTTCATCATCCGAATATTCATGTAGAGCTCGGGCAGGATGCACTGAAACGGCTGGAAATCAGAGAAAATCAGCTGTTCGTAGATGGAACGCCCTTTGATGGTCTGGTGGTCTATACCGGTCCCATTGATGAGTTATTCCATTTACAGTATGGCAAGCTGCCTTATCGGTCGCTCCGTTTTGAGTGGAAGTATTCTGATAAAGACAGTATCCAGGATGCCCCGGTGGTGGCTTATCCGCAGGAGAAAGGCTTTACCCGGATTACAGAATATAAGAAACTTCCTGTCCAGGATAAACCGGGAAGCAGCTATGCCTTGGAATATCCACTGCCCTATGAGGAGGGAAAGGACATGGAGCCTTACTATCCGGTACTGACAAAGGAAAGCCAGGAACAGTATGCAAAGTACAAAGCACTGGCGGATCAGGTCCCTCATCTCATCTGCTGCGGACGGCTGGCGGATTTCAAATATTACAATATGGACCAGGCCTTGGACAGGGCTTTGGAAATTTGTAAAAAGCTATAGGATGGTGCAGCATGTAAAAACAGTGGACTCAAATCTCATTTGGTCTGCTGTTTTTATTTTTGCAGTATTGAATACTGTTGAATGAAGGTATTCTTATGAGTACATTGGGTCAACGGCAAAGGGGAAATCTATATGGGTATTCTAAATCTGGATGGTAATACCATTTTTTCTATAATTACATTCGGATGGGCGGCATATACTTACTTTCGCGGAGAAAAAATGAACAGGGAACTTCAAAAAATGAAAGGAGAGCAGGGGAAGAGCCTGGAGTCCTATAAGATATTTACAAAGCAAAGGCATGAAAGAATCATCGCCTTTTATGATTCCCTGTGTGTATTGCTGGGGGCATGTGAAGATCTTTCACTGAAGTTAATTATTGCTAGATACCCTGATTTCAGTACACTGTCAGTTGACGATTTTCAAAAATATGTCAAAAATCTTAAAATACTACCGCAGGATGAAGTGGTATTGATTAAAGAATTCAGACATTGCCGTTATGAAAGCATGGATACGCCAAATCTGGAAAAAGCATTGTACAGGGCTAATTATAATAAATATATATCTGCATATAATGAAAGTAATTCTAAGTGGGTAAAGCTGAAGCTGTATATTTCACCAGAGGATGAAAAGAGAATAGGAGAGTTTTTCGAAAAGGCACGAACAATGTTTCTTAAGTATCTGAATCCGGATCTTAAGGATAGAGGTCTTCAAATACCTGAAGAGCCGGATACACATTTTGAGCTGCAATGCCAGGATTATTTTGATAAATTAACTATAGAATTGTCATCTGATATTATTCCAATATTACGTAAAAACTTGAGACAATAAGTGAATGTAAAGAGTACCTTGAAGTGTATCTATTACTGGGGATGATCTTTTTAACATATTAATTTGAATTATGATACAATATTAACATACTGAAATAGAACTAGCTATAAGATAAAATTGGTTTTAAACTTATGAGTTTAAATCTGTTGTAGATGGGGATAGGAGCTTAGGCATGACTATTAATGATGAACTGATGATAGATATAAAGCATCTTTTGGGAAACCGGTGGAGTGTGAAGCGTGAGGACTTAGACAGCTATAGCAGGCAGATCAGAAGGGCGGCAAGGGATGTATCAAAGCTGAGGCAGAGCGGGAAGGGACTGGATGGAAGCCAGATCCTTTTTCCTCATTTGCCATATCTGCTCAAGGAAGAGGTGCTGATTTCCAGGGAAGAAAGAGAGGCCCTCCTTCGACTTCGGGAGAAAGCCAAAGGCTATGATGCGGTTATTTCCATCGGCATCGGCGGTTCCTATCTGGGAAATCAGGTGCTTTTTGATCTCTTCTGTGGCCCATACTGGAACCAGCTCACCAAAGAAGAGCGGAAAGGATATCCCCAGATTTATTTTTCCGGCCAGAATGTAGATCCGGTAAGTTTGACGGATCTGGCTTCCTGTATCAAAAGGGAAGCCGGGCGAATTGTGGATCGCCGTATGAAGGTGCTTTTCCTCGTGATTTCCAAGTCAGGCACCACCATCGAGCCGGTGACGGCTGTACGGGGGTTGAAAAAGCTGCTTGCTCCAGTCTGCGATATCCATCTCATGGCAATTACGGATAAGGAAAAAGGACGAATCCGGCCTTTGTCGGAAAAAGAACACTTCCCATGTTTTACGGTGCCTGACGGCATCGGTGGCCGGTTCAGCGTATTTTCCCAGGTGGGTCTTGTCTTTGCCAGCCTGGCAGGTATCCCCATAGAGGAATTCCTACAGGGAGCCCAGATGGTGGAGGAAGCCTGCCAGTCGGAAGATATTTCTGAAAATCCGGCTCTCATGTTTGCGGCCTTGAAGTTCATCGCCATGAAAGAGTACGGCATGACTGCTGAGGTGGTGATGCCCTATGGTGACAAGCTCCGCTCCTTCGGCTGGTGGTATGCCCAGCTTTTAGGAGAATCCCTAGGCAAGAAATATGATCTCCAGGGGAATATTGTCTATAACGGCAGGACACCGGTAGTTGCTGTAGGTACCACGGATATGCACTCTCTTACTCAGGAGCACCAGCAGGGAAAGAAAAACAAGTTGGTACAGTTCATCTCCGTGGAGCATCTTCCTGCAGACCTCTCTGTCCTCTGTGATGAAAAGGATGTCAGCGGCATGGTCCCCATGAGCCGTATGCTCTCCGCTGCTAGAAAGGCGAATGAAGAAGCACTGGCCTCCGAAGAGCGCATGAGCTGCCACATCGCCATGAAGGAGCTCACGCCTTATCATGTAGGAGCTCTCATGTATTTCTTCTTCCTTACCATCGCCTACGAAGGAGCCCTGGCCAACGTAAACGCTTTCGACCAGCCCGGCGTGGAAGACTATAAGAAGATACTGCATGAGGATCTGAGGAAGTATATTCTTGGACGGAATGGAGTTGAGGAATGAGGAATGAGGTTTGAGACCTCAGACAAGAGACGTCAGGCGGTCAATCTTAAGAACCCTCCAGCCCAATGGGCTGGAGGGTTCTTGCATTTTTGGGCATATTTCGTAAAATGAGAAAAAATAAAATTTTTTATTTTCTACGTTTACATAAACTCGATGTTTCTATTAGTAGAAGGAGCAAGTTTATAAAGCAATTCTGAAGGCACACACTTTCCTGCTAATCCTAGGTCCGGCAGGGGAGGGTATTTCGGATACACGGGGATTCCCTTGTTTCCTTCCATCCAATTTGGCCAAAGTATAACAGATATGAACTACACAATGAACCCAGGACTCTAAATCAGCTCCACATATGCAGAAATGACGAGAGACTCGTGTATGGCGCGTGCCGTCGTACTTCGGTACAGCAGCGGCCGTAGACCATGCAGACACCGAACTCATTGGGCATCATGCTGATTTGAGATATCGGGTTTCTTGTGCTACATTGAATATTTTTAGTAGGCCTTAGAGATAGAGCGAAATAGTTGAGCAGAATAGAGAGGACTATTTTGTCTTATAAATATTACGCCGCTTCAGATCCCAGCGAATGCACTGTGCGAGGTGAGAACCAGTGAATACGTGGGAGAGGGGCATTCATTTCATGTGAAGGATCCTTTCTTGATTTACCTGTATTTATGGATTCATTCATGCCCCTTGCTTAGGAATATGGTATGACTCTCATTCGCGTATTAGGCAGCTTTTGGTGAATGCACATCATATTTGCTATATTCTTTTATCATTCTTAAAACGTGATTGAATTTATTGATATTTAGAGTATAATACAAATAAGGATCACTTGATTTCTTTATATTTCATCTCGGTCCTGTGACGGTGTCTTATGAGGCATCGGATGGCTTTATCAAAGTCAATGCTCCTTTCAGAACTGTTGTAAGAACCCTGAAACAGGAAAGAAAGGCCTTTCTTCCCAGTTTCATCGAACGCTTGCTACACGGCATGAATTCGAGTATGTCGAGCAGGCACTCAGCAAACGCTGTAACTGCTTGTAATGTGATGGCTGGTGATTCTAATCCCAGTGTATCATGTATAGTTAGAAATATTGGATAGGGGAGTAATCCAGTTTGCTTTTCGTCCCATTAGCTATAAGGATCTATCCACCTTGGCTAATGGGATTTTTAAGTGGGACTTATGTGAGGATGTTGCATATGGATGCAGATATCGAAATTAGAAAAGAAATCGAAGGGAAAAATATTTCTTATATCCATTTTGATCGTAGAATAAAATTGACAAATCATTTGTGGCGTTGCATTACAAATAAGAAGTGGGTGCTAAGGCATGGCTTTTATCCTTTTATTCATTTTAAACGGCCTAAGTACCATAAGTCTTGGTCGACGGATTCTTCAGGAAAACGAATTTGGAAAGACGAAGGGCCAAAATATCGGGATATACTCTATGCAGCACATAAAGACGCATGGATTTACAGATACTATGGAGCTTTGTTTAACAGACAGTATAATCAGTATTTGGAAAATAAGGAGACTGATGATTGTTCTATTGCATATAGGACAAATAAGAAGGGAAAATCGAATATTTCATTTGCAGAGGAAGCGTTGGCCTTTATTAAGTTCCATAAGCCTTGTTATGTTATCATAGGTGATTTTACACATTTTTTTGATTTTCTTGATCATACTTACCTGTTGAACCAGATTCGTAGCGTTTTGGACAGCCAGTATATTCCTGATGATATTTATTATGTATTGAATTCCCTCTTGCATTACAGTTATGTTGATTACGAAGCAATTACTTCCTATAAAAGAATGACGCATCAACAGCTTTGTCAGTGTCAAACGGTTTTGACAGATCAGGAATTCAGGATTCTCTCAAGAAAGAAACAGAGAGAATCTAAAGATGACCAGTTTATCATAAAAATAAATGGAGAACATTTCGGGATTCCGCAGGGGTCCCCAATGAGTGGGGTACTGGCGAATATCTATATGATTCAATTCGATGAAAAAATTTTTGAATTAGTGCGGTCGTATCATGGAATATACCGCCGTTATTCAGATGATTTTATTATTGCTATTCCGGAAAAGTATATAACGGAAGAACAATATCAACAAATGATTCATCAGCTGCAGGGAATTTTTAACCAGAGAAATACAAATACAGGAAAGTATCTGGTTAAATTATCACCGGAAAAAACTAAGAAATATCGTGTTAGTGCGAACTTGATTATTTACAATGAGCAAAAGGAGCATGGAATCATTTCTTTTTTAGGGTTTTCATACGATGGAAAGAGAGTTTATATTAAAGACAGCTCTGTAAGGCGTTATTATAGTCATGCTTATAGTAAGGCTGATCACGTTGTGAAGCAAAATGTCCAGCTTAGTCAGCTTAAGAAGAATAAAAGGAGAACTACAAATTTATATACGTTGTATAGTATAGCTGGATTGTATAGAAATAGCAGTAAGTCTAAGCGAGGATCAAATTTTCCGGTGTATTCCCAAAGGGCACATTTTATCTTCCAAAAGAATTTCAAGAGTGAAAATCAAACTGGTCTCGTAGCTCAAAGGCATATGAGGCAATTAAGAAAACGACTTAATTCAAAAAACTAGCCGGCTAGAGTGAATATTACGCCGCTTCAGAGCCACTCAGTATGCGTATGAGAGCCATGGGATACGCGGGGAGACAGTCAGACTGCAGACGATCAGAAGATAGAATTGAGGTTTGAGAATTGAGATTTGAAGAGTAGAGACAAGCGGATTATTCCACTACAAAGAAACCCAGTGTCTCCAATTGCCCGTCATGCCCAATGAGTTCGGGGGCTGCATGGTCTACGGACGCTTCTGCACGGGGGGCGACGGCGCGCGCCAGGCATGAGTCTCCCGTCATTTCTGCCCTGTAGGGTATTTTCTGGAGTCCTGAGTTTCGCTGTGTGTTTTAGCTTTCGCTTTTTTACCTTTCTGGACAAGGTGGAGGGGAGAAAGGCGGTATCTTTTTTGAATTCCGGCATTCCATTCTTGCATTTCCTATGGCCATCTTGGAAATATAGGGAATGCTTTCTCTCACAACTGCGGGCCTTTTCATGTCCCTCTACTATATAAATAACGGCAGGTTGTGATTTTTGAAAAAAGAAGTCAAAATATTTTTTATCAATTTATATAAATGCATGATTGAGGGGATGGAGTTGTCAGATTGACAAGACAATCCGGAGAGATGGTCAGAACGCAGATAGGAATGCAGAGATTTGAGTTCTGAGAATAATTGAGAATTGAGATTCAAGAATTCAGGTTGGCAGTGAGCCTTGTATCGTATACTTCAGTTAAAGTATGAAACGTGACGTTGGAAAGTTTTCTTGCTTTTTCTTAAGATGATAGGGGGGGACAAGAATTAAGAAAAGCGGTTTAAAATTTGAGATGTAAAGAGCCAGAGATGTCAGTATTAAGGTCGTTAAGAACCAGGAAAATGAAGATAAGGCTTTGTGATTACTGATAACTATTAGGCTTACTGTTTTGAATCACAATAAAAGCCCTGCTGAGGATTTGTCTATGGAATCCCGGCAGGGCTTTTATTGTGATTGGTCAGACTACAATGGAATGCGGTTCAAGTTCAAGCTTATTAAGATATGATATAATAAAACATAACGTTAGTTGACATTCAATCGGGTCAGAATAGCTACATCAAGTTTTCCATTATGGGCTATACGACTTTAGTATTGAATTAACTGGTTTCTTTCGTGAGATTGAGGTGCTGTGGGATGAAACATTATGATTACTTAATTGTCGGTGCCGGTCTCTTCGGCTCAGTTTTTGCTCATGAAGCAAAGCAGGCGGGGAAGCGGGTGCTTATTGTCGACAAACGCCCTCACATCGGGGGCAACGTATATACGGAGGATATAGAGGGGATTCATGTACATAAGTACGGGGCCCATATTTTCCATACGAATCTGAAGCATGTGTGGGGCTATGTGAATCGGTTTGCTGTGTTTAACCGTTTTACAAACTCTCCGGTCGCCAATTATCATGGGGAGCTCTATTCCCTTCCTTTCAACATGTACACCTTTAATAAAATGTGGGGTGTCGTGACACCGGAGGAAGCAGCTGGAAAAATCGAAGAGCAGAAAAAAGCGGCGGGGATCACAAATCCCAGAAATCTGGAGGAACAGGCTATTTCCCTTGTAGGAACAGATATCTACGAAAAGCTGATCAAAGGATATACGGAAAAACAGTGGGGAAGACCGTGCACGGAGCTTCCGGCTTTTATCATCAAACGGCTGCCGGTGCGCCTGACTTTTGACAATAACTATTTTAATGCGCTCTACCAGGGGATTCCTGTAGGCGGGTATACAAAGATGGTGGCTCATATGCTGGATGGGATAGAGGTAAAACTGAACTGCGACTATTTGGGAAATAAGATGGAACTGGACAGCCTGGCAGATAAAGTCATCTATACCGGACCAATTGATGCCTATTTTCATTACGACCTGGGACCTTTGGAATATAGAAGTGTCCGTTTTGAGACGGAAGTGCTGGATAAACCCAATTTCCAGGGCAATGCAGCTGTGAACTATACGGACAGGGAGACGCCCTGGACCCGTATCATCGAGCACAAATGGTTTGAATTCGGCAAGGATGAGAATGGCAATGATCTGTCGAAAACCGTTATCAGCCGTGAATACTCCTCCGAGTGGAAGGTGGGCGATGAACCTTATTATCCGGTGAATGACGAGAAAAATGGCAGTCTCTATAAAAAATACAAAGCCCTGGCTGATAAGGAAGAAAAGGTCATCTTTGGCGGACGACTGGGAGAATATAAGTATTACGATATGGATGCGGTAATTGATAGGGCGCTGAAGCTGGCAGGAAAGAGATTTGAGAATTGAGATTTGAGGGGTTAGGTCAGAGATTTGAGGAAGGTGGAAGAAATGACTGATTACAAGGATTTGATTGTTTGGCAGAAATCAATGGAATTGGCACGTATTATCTATCGTATGACAAGTCGATTTCCTCGTGATGAAGTATTTGGCCTGACAAATCAAATAAGGAGGGCAGTTGTCTCCATTCCATCAAATATAGCCGAAGGATTTGGCAGAGGCTCTGATCGGGAGTTTATCCATTTTTTACGGATTGCTAAAGGGTCTGCTGCTGAAGTAGAAACACAGATTCTTATTTCTGAAGATTTGCATTATGTGAGTCCTGACGATGCTCAGACGGCTTTATCACTTTGTGACGAAATCCTCAGAATGCTAGGAACTATGATTGTGAAGATAGGGAATAGAATAGGGAAATGAGAGAATTGAGGAATGAGAGGAAAATAGGAAATACTCAACGCTCTGCTCCCAATTCTCAAACCTCAACTCTCAAATCTCTCACCACGAAAGGAATGAACTCATGGATATAAAAATACTAGTAGCGGCTCACAAGAAGTACTGGATGCCGAATGATGATGTGTATATGCCTCTTCATGTGGGGGCGGAGGGGAAAGCATCTCTGGGGTATACTCCGGATAATACGGGAGACAATATTTCCTCTAAAAATCCGAATTACTGTGAGCTGACAGGATTATACTGGGCCTGGAAGAATCTGGAATGCCAGTATATTGGGCTTTGCCATTATCGCCGGTACTTTGGACGCAGGGTGCATACGAAGGATATAGAGAAGAAAAAGGCGGCAATTTTTCATAGAGAGGATTATGAAAGTCTGCTTCAGAAGTATGATGTCATTCTTTCAGTGAAGAGGAATTACTATATCGAGACGGTGCGGAGCCAGTATGAGCATGCTCATTATAAAAAGGATCTGGACGAGGTCGAAAAGATTATTTCCGAGAAATATCCAGGCTATTCCGATGCTTTCACCAGGGTTATGAACCGGAGAAAGCTGCATATACTGAATATGTTTGTCATGAAGAAGTCTCTCTTTGATGAGTACTGTACCTGGCTTTTTGATATCCTATTTGAATTGGAGAAGCGGACGGATATGACAGGGTATGATACTTACGAAGCACGGCTTTTCGGCTTCATGTCAGAGCGCCTTTTTAATGTATGGCTGGAAAGGCAGAATCTGAAGAAGTGCGAGGTGCCGGTGGTGTTCCTGGAAAACATAGACTGGCCGAAAAAGATTGCTGATTTTTTAAAGAGGAAGATAACAGGGAAAAGATAGCACAAAGAATCTATAAGTTGACAGTATAGGGCAAGATAATTATGCTTTTGATAGACAGATAGACAGATAGACAGATAGACAGATAGACAGATAGACAGATAGCG